>NZ_VSJH01000030.1:0-147436 GCF_008124495.1 Pseudomonas sp. CK-NBRI-02
ATCATACAGCGTTAAAACCTGCTGTCAACTGCCTTTTTCACCGCTGCCGATCAGAAGACCGAAGCCCTTCCAATACTACCTGAAGCGTTCAACCCGTTGATTATCAAGGAGTTTTGCGTTTCGACTGCGTCGGAAGTGGGGCGCATTATAAGGGGATTCGAAACCCCGTCAACAGTTATTTCAAGAAAGTTTCAAACCGCCCTGCCCCGCCCCAGCAAACGAGGGACACGACGCCACACCGGCGGAATACGCACAAACATCAATACTGCCCCGACGGCGGCGTATATCCCCCACTCTTGCAGATCTGAGCGAACGATCCAGAGGAAGTGCAGCAATCCCAACCCGAGAATCCCATAAGCCAACCGGTGCAACTTCTTCCATCGCGCCCCGAGCCTCCGCTGACTGTAACGATTCGACGTCGCCGCGAGCGCCAGCAGGCCAAGAAAGCCCAACACTCCCACAATGATGTAAGGCCGCTTGCGCAGCTCGACACCCAATTGCCCCCAGTCCAGCCCGAGGATGAACACAATATAGGAAGCCATGTGCAGGACGACGTAAGCGAAGCACCACAACCCCAGTTGCCGCCGCACGACTATCCAAGCGGGCCACCCTGTGAGTCTCTGCAACGGCGTCATGCTCAAGGTGACCAGCAAGAAGGTCAACGCGCCAAGACCCAGGCGATCTACCAAAATTTTGCCAGGGTCTGGTCCCAGCAGATTCATCGCCGCTTCATATAGCCACCAACCGGGAAACGCACACCCCACCAGGAAAATGGCCAGTCGAAACCAGGGATAACGCATCAGTAGTTCTTCCGCAGATCGAGCCCCGCATACAGCGACGCCACTTCATCGGCGTAGCCATTGAACATCAGGGTATCGCGCACATTGGGACTGAACAGCCCACTGGGCAAACGTCTTTCCCTGGCCTGGCTCCAGCGCGGGTGGTCGACCATCGGATTGACGTTGGCATAGAAACCATACTCCGTAGGCGCAAGACTCTCCCAGGTGGTGCTTGGCCGTTCCGCCACCAGGCTCATGCGCACGATGGACTTGATACTCTTGAACCCGTACTTCCATGGCACCACCAGGCGCAACGGCGCGCCGTTCTGATTGGCCAACTCCCGGCCATACATGCCTACCGCCAGAATCGCCAGGGGATGCATCGCCTCGTCCAGGCGCAGCCCCTCTACATAGGGCCAATCGATCAAGGCAAAGCCTGAGCGCTGCCCAGGCATGCTCTGCGGATCCTGCAGCGTCTCGAAGCGTACGTAGCGCGCCTTGGAGTTCGGCTCGACCTGCTTGAGCACCTGTGCCAATGGAAAGCCCAGCCAGGGGATGACCATCGACCAGGCCTCGACACAACGCAACCGATAGATGCGCTCTTCGAGCTGGTAGGGTTTGACGAAGTCTTCCAAGGCATAGCGACCGGGCTTGGCCACTTCACCATCGACCACCAGAGTCCAGGGCTCGGTCTTAAGCGCACCGGCATTGGCCGCTGGGTCCCCCTTGTCGGGGCCGAACTCATAGAAGTTGTTGTAATGGGTGGCGTCCTTGAACGGCGTAATCGCTTCGTCCTTGACCGTCACAGCCTGCCAGCGCGCGGCTGCCAGCTTGTCTGTGAACCAGGCAGGCGCGGCACCAGGCGCGACGTCGGCATAGCGCGACGCCTCGACAGCCGAACCAGCACGCGGCAACGCGCCAAGGGCCAGCCCTGCCAGGGAAGCCCCAAGCATTGAACGCCTGGAAAGATAGAGTCTTTCAGGGGTGATCTCCGACGCTTTGCAATCGGACGATCTGGGAGACTTGATAAGCATGACGGCTCCACAGCACAGGCAACGGATGTACCTGTAAGACTATGGAGCCGGAGGGTTATTCCAACATTAACGCTTTGTCAGCTTTTGCGGCGACGACCACGCAGCAGATACTGCACAGGGCCGGAAATCGCATAGCCGAGGAAGATCAGCAGCAGGATTCGGGGCGGGTCGCTGAACACCACCGCGAACACCAGCACCACAGCGAGAATGGCCACGAAGGGCACGCGCCCCTTGAGGTCCAGCTCCTTGAAGCTGTTGTACTTGATGTTGCTGACCATCAGCATGCCGGCAGCGGCCACCAACAAGGCGACCAGGAACGACAGCTTGGAGCCCTGGATGCCATAGTCACTGAAGGCCCATACGGTGCCAGCGACCACACCGGCGGCAGCCGGACTGGCCAGGCCGATGAAGTAGCGCTTGTCAGCCGTGCCGACCTGGGTATTGAAGCGCGCCAGACGCAATGCCGCACCAGCGACATAGATGAAGGCGACCATCCAGCCGACCTTGCCCATGTCGCCCAGCGCCCAGACGAACGCCAGCAAGGCAGGCGCAACGCCGAAGGCCGCCATGTCCGACAGCGAGTCGTACTCGGCACCGAAGGCGCTCTGGGTGTTGGTCATGCGCGCAACACGACCATCGAGGCTATCGAGGACCATGGCCACGAAGATGGCGATCGCGGCGAACGCGAAGTACTTGCTCGCTTCACGCGGGTCGCCGGCACTGAGGTAACCGTGCGCGCTGATGGAGCTGACGATGGAATAGAAACCGGCAAACAGGTTGGCGGTCGTGAACAGGTTGGGTAGCAGGTAAATGCCACGGTGACGGACCTTGCGCCCTTCGGCGTCATGCCCTTCTTCAATATGCTCATCGACAGGTAGCAGGCTTTCGGCGTCGGAGGGCTTATTCGGCTCTTCGGGACGTTCGCTCATGAAAAGTACCTTGCAACTGGGGTGGAAAATATTCGACACGGGCCTGCGAAACAGGTTCTGACGGCAAGCCACTGGTCGCTTTATACCAGAAGCAGGCCGCGTAAACGAAAAAACGCGGCCGAAGCCGCGTTTTTCATGTTACCGACGCAAGACTTAGTTCTTGGTCTTGTCGACGATCTTGTTGGCCGCGATCCAAGGCATCATGGAGCGCAGTTGCTCGCCGATGACTTCGATGCCGTGAGCGGCGTTGTTACGACGCTTGGCGGTCATCGATGGGTAGTTGGTGGCGCCTTCGGAGATGAACATCTTCGCGTACTCGCCGTCCTGGATGCGCTTCAGAGCGTTGCGCATGGCCTTGCGGGATTCTTCGTTGATGACTTCCGGACCGGTGACGTACTCACCGTATTCGGCGTTGTTGGAGATCGAGTAGTTCATGTTGGCGATACCGCCTTCGTACATGAGGTCAACGATCAGCTTCAGCTCGTGCAGGCACTCGAAGTAGGCCATTTCCGGCGCGTAGCCCGCTTCGACCAGGGTTTCGAAACCGGCCTTGACCAGCTCGACGGTACCGCCGCACAGAACGGCCTGCTCACCGAACAAGTCGGTTTCGGTTTCGTCCTTGAAGGTGGTTTCGATGATACCGGTACGGCCGCCGCCGACGCCCGAGGCGTACGACAGAGCAACGTTCTTGGCGTTGCCGGAGGCGTCCTGGTAGACGGCGATCAGGTCAGGGATGCCGCCGCCCTTGACGAACTCGGAGCGAACGGTGTGACCCGGAGCCTTCGGCGCGATCATGATCACGTCCAGGTCGGCACGCGGAACGACTTGGTTGTAGTGGATCGAGAAGCCATGGGAGAAGGCCAGGGTAGCGCCCTTCTTGATGTTCGGCTCGATTTCGTTCTTGTACAGGGCGCCTTGGAACTCGTCCGGGGTCAGGATCATGACCAGGTCGGCAGCGGCGACGGCAGTAGCAACGTCAGCGACTTTCAGGCCGTGGGCTTCTGCCTTGGCAACGGTGGCCGAACCTTTACGCAGACCGACGGTAACGTCCACACCGGAGTCCTTGAGGTTGCACGCCTGGGCGTGCCCCTGGGAGCCGTAACCGATGATGGCGACTTTCTTGCCCTGGATAATGGAAAGGTCGCAGTCTTTGTCGTAATAAACTTTCATGAAATACCCCTGTTATATCTCGGCTCCACGGAGCCATCACTGATTCTTGTATGCGTATTCAGATACTGAGCACTTTGTCGCCACGGGCAATGCCGGTAACGCCGCTGCGCACGGTTTCCAGGATCGACGCGGTGCCAATGGCCTGGATGAAGCTGTCCAGCTTATCGCTGGTACCGCTCAGTTGCACGGTGTACACGCTGGCGGTGACATCGACGATCTGGCCACGGAAGATATCCGTGGTGCGCTTGATCTCGGCGCGCTGGGCGCCGGTGGCCTTGACCTTGACCAGCATCAGCTCGCGCTCGATGTGAGCACTCTCCGACAGATCGACGAGCTTGACCACTTCGACCAGTTTGTTCAGGTTCTTGGTGATCTGTTCGATCACTTCGTCATGACCAACGGTCGTCAGGGTCAGGCGCGACAGAGTCGGGTCCTCGGTCGGCGCCACGGTCAGGCTTTCGATGTTGTAGTTACGCTGGGAGAACAGACCGACCACGCGAGACAAGGCACCGGGTTCGTTTTCCAACAGCAGGGAAATGATGTGCCGCATATCAGGTACGCTCCGTCTTGCTCAGCCACATGTCACGCATCGAGCCGTCCTTGATCTGCATCGGGTAGACGTGCTCGGTCCTGTCGACCGCGATGTCGATGAACACCAGGCGGTCCTTCATCGCGAAAGCCTCTTCCAGTTTTGGCTTGAGGTCCTTCAGGCTGGTGATGCGGATACCCACATGGCCATAGGCCTCAACCAGCTTGACGAAGTCAGGCAGCGACTCCACGTAGGAATGCGAGTGACGGCCGCTGTAGGCCATGTCCTGCCATTGACGAACCATGCCCAACACACCGTTGTTCAGGTTGACGATCTTCACCGGCAGGTCGTACTGCATGCAGGTGGACAGTTCCTGGATGTTCATCTGGATACTGCCTTCACCGGTCACGCAAGCCACGTCCTGGTCAGGGAAGTTGAGCTTGATGCCCATCGCCGCCGGGAAGCCGAAGCCCATGGTGCCCAGGCCGCCGGAGTTGACCCAACGATTTGGCTTGTTGAAACGGTAGTACTGCGCCGCGAACATCTGGTGCTGGCCGACATCGGAGGTGATGAAGGCATCGCCCTTGGTCACTTCGCACAGGGTTTCGATCACGGTCTGCGGCTTGATGACGCTGCCATCGCCCTTGTCGTAAGGGAACAGGCCGCGGTCACCTCGCCACTCGTCGATCTGCTTCCACCAGGCATCGAGTGCCGCCTTGTCAGGCTGCTCGCCGATCTCCTTGAGGATGGTGAGCATCTCGGTGAGCACACTTTCGACCGGGCCAACGATCGGCACGTCGGCCTTGATCATCTTGGAGATCGACGCCGGGTCGATGTCGATGTGAATGATCTTGGCGTTCGGGCAGAACTTGGCCGGGCCATTGACTACGCGGTCGTCGAAACGCGCACCGACAGCGAAGATCACGTCTGCATTGTGCATCGCCATGTTGGCGGTGTAGCTGCCGTGCATGCCCAGCATGCCGATGAACTGACGATCGGTGCCCGGGAAGCCACCCAGCCCCATCAGGGTATTGGTGACCGGCAGGTTCAACGACTTGGCAATCTCGGTAAGGGCTTCGGAGCCGCCGCCAAGAATGACCCCACCGCCGGAATAGACCACCGGACGCTTGGCTGCCAAGAGCATCTCGGCCGCTTTGCGGATCTGGCCGGAATGACCGCGGACAGCCGGGCTGTAGGAGCGCAGCTTGACCTTCTTGGGATAGACGTACTCGAACTTCTCGGCCGGGTTGGTCATATCTTTTGGAATGTCGACCACGACCGGGCCTGGACGGCCGGATTGCGCCAGGTAGAAGGCTTTTTTCAGGACTTCGGGAATCTCCGAGGCATGCTTGACCATGAAGCTGTGCTTCACGATCGGCCGGGAAATACCAATCATGTCGGTTTCCTGGAAGGCATCGGTACCAACCATGGTGCTAGGCACCTGACCGGACAGGATGACCATCGGGATCGAGTCCATATAGGCAGTGGCAATGCCGGTGATGGCATTGGTCGCGCCTGGGCCGGAAGTCACCAGCACCACGCCGGCCTTGCCGGTTGCACGGGCGTAACCGTCCGCCATATGGGTGGCAGCCTGTTCGTGACGAACCAGGATGTGGTTGATCTCCGGTTCCTTGAACAGGGCGTCGTAAACATGAAGGAGAGCACCGCCAGGGTACCCATAGATGTGCTTAACGCCTTCGTCACGCAAGAAGCGGACGACCATCTCAGCGCCAGATAAAAGCTCCACGTTGTTCACCTCTAAAACGCCAGAATACCGCCCTCAAATGGACGGGTCTTAATAGGTTTACTGCCAAGCAGAGCATGAGCGAACGTCAGCACTGACTGAGCAAGTATTGGGAGCGCCCCAGAGTGTTGCGGGGGGTTCCCACCCAGCGCGAGGTAACGCGTTGCGGGGTGTTACAAGTCGGCGCGGGTGTGCGCCTCATGATCTGCTTAGCGGGTCTGCTTCTGGCAGTCCCTCTACAGCGGAATCTGGATTCTTCTGATTCGTCGCGCGCAAGTCAAGAAAAATTATTGCCAATTTTTCCCCAGGATGAATTCCTGCCACCACGAAAAAGGTGGTCAGCAGCAGGAAAATAAAGATTTCCAAAAAAAAGGGCCACAATCTGCGGCCCTTATAGGAAAAAAAGAAGAAATCAGGCGGAAGGACTGATCAATTGGTCAAATGCTGCCAGCAGACGTCTAAGCTCGCGACTCTGCTCTGGGCGATCGACGAACACCGTTTCGGCCATGACCAGAATGCCAGAGGCATTGGGCAGCGGGTGACCGTGCTCGATGATGAGCTTCATACGCGGTAGGAAAATCCATTGCAGCCACTGCTCGAAGGTCATCACATCCACCGCGAACGGGACCACGCTGGCCAGTGCTTCGGCGCTGGGCACCTGTTCGCTCCACCAGCCCTGGACCTGCAATTCGCGCTCGATCAACAACAGATGATCGGCAATATCGAGGATGCGTTGCTCCATCACGAGGTAGTCCGCGCCTTCTGCCGCGCCAACGCCGCACCCTGGCTGTCCCCTTGCTTCTCACGGGCCTGGGCGATGGTGTTCCACAGCTCGGCCTGCAGGTCGGGACGCCCATTGGCGTAGGTCAACGCACGACGTGCCAGTTGCTCAGCCTGCGCCGAGTCGCCCTGGGCCAGGCGCACCTGGGCCAGACGGAACAGTACCTGCGGCTCGCGCGGAGCAATGCGCTGGGCACGCTCCAGGCTCGAGGCGGCGCCGTTGAAGTCACCACCGCCCTGTTGCTGCTGAGCGGTGGTCAGCAGCGCCAGCACCGGCCCATCGAGCTGCTCATCGGCCGACAGCCCGCCGGTGGCGTTGCTGCGCGGAATACCGGTCGGAGCGCTGGGCGTGCTGGACGCGCTGTTCATCGAGGCGATGTCGAACGGCTCGTCGGCAATCGGGTTGGGGTTGGTGGCGATCGGGCCGCTGCTCACAGGGCCAGGGGTGATTGGCCCAGTGCTGATTGGCGCAGCCCCCGTACCGGCCGGGAAGGCCTGGATGGGCGCTGCGCCAGCGCCTTGCGGGATCACCACGGTCACACCGGAATCCTCAGGCAGGGACTGCGCCTGGCTGGTGCCTCCGCTGGGCTGGCGGGCAACGTTACGGTTGCTCGCAATTCGCTCACTGTTCGATACCCGGGTGCTCGAGTCCACCACGGGGATATTGCCGCGAGGAACGCTGGAGCACCCCTGGAGCACGGCAATCGCCGTCAAGGCAGGAAACAACCACTTGTTCACTTCACACCCTCTTCAAAGCTAGCGCTCAATTCATCCATCCCTTGACCCAGTCCATGACGGACTCCACTGGGTCTTGCGGGCCACCACAGGCAGCGCCGGCAGGCGGTTCACTTCCACGAATATACGGCATCTGCACCGCCCCCGGACAGCTACCGTCCGACCCCTGGCCGCTGTACGGGTCGATCCAGGCTTGCACCACGTTGTCCGGTTGCGGCATGTCCAGCGGCAGCGGGTCGGCTTTCTTCATGAAGCTGGTCCATACCTGCAAGGCACCCGTGGCACCGGTGAACGGCGTCTTGCCGTTGTCGTCGCGGCCCAGCCAGACCACCGCCAGCAAATCCTGGCTAAAGCCGGAGAACCAGCTGTCGCGCGAATCGTTACTGGTACCGGTCTTACCTGCCAGGGTCAGCGAACGGGGTAGCACGTTGTAGACTGAACGGCCGGTACCCTCGCGCATCACCCGCTGCATGCCGTTCTGCACCAGATAGATGGCACCTGGATCGAAGGTCTGCTGGATCTGGAACGGGTAGCGCTTGAGCGGCTCGCCTTCGGCGGTGAGCACACTGCGGATACCACGCATCGGCGTGTTGAAACCGCCGTTGGCGATGGTCTGGTACATGGTCGACACCTGCATCGGCGACATGCCGCCCGCGCCCAGCAGCATGGACGGGAACGCCGGCCAGTCGACCTTCACGCCCAGCCTGCCAATGGTCTTGATCACGTTGGGCACGCCCACTTCCAGACCGATCTTGGCGGTGGACAGGTTGTAGGAGTTGGCCAGCCCTTGGTACAGGTAGATGGTGCCGTGGGGGCGACGATCGTAGTTTTGCGGACGCCAGACCTGGCCGTCAGCGCCTTTGACCGAGAACGGCTCGTCCTGCACCCAACTGGTCAAGGTGTACTTGCTGGGTTGTTCCAGGGCGGTCAGGTAGACCGCTGGCTTGACCAGCGAGCCGATCGGCCGTACGGCGTCGATGGCGCGGTTGAACCCGGCGAAGCCGGCCTGCCGGCTGCCGATCAGCGCCTGCACCTCACCGGTTTCCGGATTGGTCACTACCATCGCCGACTCGACCTCATCGGCACCCTTGCGCCCGGCCAGGCGCTTGAAGGTCTCGCTCATGGCCGTCTCGGCCTTCATCTGCAGGATCGGATCGAAGCTGGTGAAGATACGCAGGCCTTCTTCGGTCAAGTCTTCGTCGCGATAGTCCTGGCGTAGTTGGCGCTTGACCAGGTCGAGGAAAGCCGGGAAGGAACTGTCGGCCAGACTGCCGCGCTTGGTCACGCCCAGCGGCATCTTTTTCGCCGCTTCGGCCATCTCCTGGCTGACCACGCCCTGCTCGGCGAGCAGGTCGAGCACCAAATTGCGTCGGGTGAGCGCACGCTCGGGATAACGACGCGGGTTGTAATAGGACGGCCCTTTGACCATCCCCACCAGCAAGGCGATCTGGTGCAGCTTGAGCTCCTGCAGCGGCTGGCTGAAGAAGAACTGGCTGGCCAGGCCGAAGCCGTGCACCGCACGCTGCCCATCCTGGCCGACGAATACCTCGTTGAGGTACGCCTCGAGGATCTCGCGCTTGTCGTAGTGCAGCTCCAGCAGCATGGCCATCATGGCCTCGTTCAGCTTGCGGCTGAGGCTGCGCTCGTTGGTCAGGAAGAAGTTCTTCACCAACTGCTGGGTCAGGGTACTACCGCCCTGGCGCATGGCGCCTGCGGAGGTGTTGACCCACAAGGCACGGGCGATGGATTTGGGCGATACGCCATGGTGGCTGTAGAAGTCGCGGTCTTCAACGGCGACCAGGGTTTCCAGCAGATAAGGCGGAACCTGGTCGATCTTGATCAGGATCCGGTCTTCGAGATTCTTGGGATAGATGCCGCCAATCATCAGCGGTTCGAGTCGCACCACATCCAGCTTGCCACCATTGGCACCGGACAGCCCGGCGACATAATCGCCGGAGAAACGCACGCGCACGAACTGCGCAGGTTCCATGCCCTCGTAGAACTGAAAGCCTCGGGTATTGAGGTCGACCGTGTTGCCGTTGACCGAGGCCGCGCCCGGGCCGTTGGCGGCCGCTTCACGACGATAGCCCAGGGCATCGAGCTCTGTGAGGAAGTCGTTGCGGCTCAACTTCTGGCCGACGAACAGCTCCAGCGGACGGGCGTATACCTTGGCCGGGATGGTCCAACGCTTGCCGGAGAACTTCTCCTGGACGACAGCATCGAGATAAACCGCGAAGCCGGCGAGCACCACCAGGCCGACCAGGCTGAGCTTGAGCGCCCAGCCCAGCCAGGCGCGGGAGCGGCCGGTCGGGCGTTTCTTGGGGGTACGGGAGTTTCGGGTACGAGTCATGGCGGCGGATTATACGCACTTTGATAAAGGCTAGTGGCCTGCGGGACGAAACGGAAAGCTCGCGTTCATCCGCCAGGATTTCCAGCTGTTTGCAGGGACGGCACCATTGACCATAATGGCGCTTTCGAATTCCCTGCCCCAGAAGGATTGCCCGTGAGCCAAGCCCTGATCAGCGCGCTGCAGAACCCCGCCCTCTATGCCCACCCGGTGGACGGGTTCCAACTCATCGAGACGCATATCTCCTGGGTGCTGCTGACCGGCGAGTACGCCTACAAGATCAAGAAGCCGATGAACTTCGGCTTCCTGGATTTCACCGAGCTGGACCAACGCCGTCACTTCTGCAACGAAGAGCTACGCCTGAACCAGCGCCTTACCGAGGGCCTGTACCTGGAAGTGCTGCCGATCACAGGAACGGCCGATGCCCCGCAACTGGGCGGCGCCGGCGCACCGATCGAGTATGCCTTGAAGATGCGCCAGTTCCCTCAAGGCCAGATGCTCAGTACCTTGCAGGCCAATGGCGAACTCAATGCCAGCCACATCGACCAGATGGCCCGCCAGATCGCCGAATTCCACCTGCAGGCGCCCAAGGTATCGGTCGAGCATCCGTTAGGCACACCTGACAGTGTCATGGCACCGGTCGAGCAGAACTTCGAGCAGATCCGTCCGTTCCTCAGCGACAAGGCCGACCTGCAACAACTGGACAACCTACAGGCGTGGGCCCGCAGCAGCTTCGAGCGGCTTCACGGGTTGCTCGAGGCGCGCAAGGCCCAGGGGTTCATCCGCGAGTGCCATGGCGACATCCACCTGGGCAACGCCACGCTGATCGACGGCAAGGTGGTGATCTTCGACTGCATCGAATTCAACGAGCCGTTCCGCCTGACCGACGTCTATGCCGACACCGCTTTCCTGGCCATGGACCTCGAAGACCGCGGGCTGAAATGCCTGGCCCGTCGTTTCATCAGCCAATACCTGGAGCTGACCGGCGACTACGAAGGCCTGGAACTGCTCAACTTCTACAAGGCCTACCGCGCCCTGGTGCGCGCCAAGGTCGCACTGTTCAGCATGCCGGCCGATGCCGACGGCGTGCAGCGTGCCACCACCCTGCGCACCTACCGCAACTATGCCAACCTGGCCGAAAGCTACAGTGCCATTCCATCGCGGCTGCTGGCCATCACCCATGGCGTCTCGGCCGTGGGCAAGAGCCACGTGGCCATGCGTCTGGTCGAAGCCCTGGGCGCGATTCGTGTACGTTCGGATGTCGAGCGCAAGCGCCTGTTCGGCGAGCAACAGCAACAAAGCGCTGGCCAACTGCAGGCCGGCATCTATGACCAGGACGCCAGCCGCGCCACGTATCAGCGCCTGCATGAGCTGGCGGCGATCATCCTGCGTGCAGGCTTCCCGGTGGTGCTCGATGCCACCTACCTCAAGCTGGCCCAGCGCCAAGCCGCGGCCCAGGTTGCCAACGAAACGGGCGTTCCGTTCCTGATCCTCGATTGCCAGGCGCCCGACGCGGTCATCGCCAGCTGGCTGGCCCAGCGCCAGACCGAGGCTAACGACCCCTCCGATGCCACCCTGGAAGTGGTCAAGGCCCAACAGGCCTGCCGCGAACCGCTGAGCGCCGAAGAACTGCCCCACTGCAAGCGGGTGGACACACAGGAAAGCGCCAGCATGGACCAATTGATCGAGCAGATCCGCCAGCGTCTCCCAGGCATCTGAACGATTCATGAAGGGCTGCTCTTGCAGCCCTTTTTGCATGCCATCGCGACCGGGTAAAGCCACGCTCACAGATGCCAACGCCCGGTTTTCAGGGTGGCCCTCGTCGGGGGTCGATGGCAAAAGGCCGCGTAATTCCCAACCCCCGCTACACTCCTCTGAAACCTGCTCGCGATTTATCCCAAAGACCTCGTTCAGCCATCGCAAGGAGGCCCGATGAACGATGAATTGCAGCATCTGAGAAATCTTGGCAAGACCTCCGCGCAATGGCTTCATGCCGTCGGCATCCACAGTGCATCGGACTTGCGCCGCCTGGGCGCGGTAGGCGCCTACCAGGCTGTGAAGTCGCGGGGGTTCCGGGCATCGAAGGTATTGTTGTACTCCATCGAGGCGGCACTGCTGGACATGCACTGGAATGATTTGCCGGTCGAGCGTAAACAAGCGCTCGATGAACAGCTGGACGCCAAAAGCCCTGTGCAAAAAAAATCAAAATAGGCGGGATGGGGGGATTGACCTATAAATGAGAATCGTTATGATTATCACAACTGGTCGCGAGACTGGTTGGATAACCTGAAAAGTCCTTGGTTCGGACGCTCAGATTATCTCCTCATCAGGCTAATCACGGTTATTGACCCGGCACTTTGCCGGGTCTTTTTTTGCCTCGGATAAACAAAGGCCGATCAACGACGCAATCGGGCGCAGTAGTCCTGTTCAGGCAAGGCGGCCGTGTACCAGACGTAGTCGGCCATGCCCGGCTCGACTTTTTCGCCCACCTCCACCAGTAACAACACTTTGGATTCGCCCTCTGCGCCCAGATCAGCCAGGTGCAGTGGCACACCCAAGTCCTTGCGCGCATGGTAGCTGCCGGTCAGCAACAGGGCCGGTTGTGGCGCGCCAAGGACGCGTTCGGCGATGCGGCGGTCGCGTTGCTGCTGCACGGCAAGCATGGCCGGCAGCTGGTTTTCCGGCAGCAATCCACAGTGTCCGGCGCGCACCTGGTCTAGCAGCGCAGCCTTGACCGCAGGTGCATTCGAGCGCGGCCCCTGCAACACCGGGGTGTCCCGATAAGCCTGACGCAACTCCTCCGGCGAAAGATTGGCCGCCAGCAGCGCAATCTGCCGATGCAAAGCCTCCTGCACGATCGGCCCATACCATTGCCAGTCCCAGCCGTCCTGCCAGGCCAGGGCTTTGGGCAAATCCTCAGGCATGACCGCCTGCCCTTGCACGGCATCGATCAGCGGTTGCTGCGAAGGCTGCAGCATCTCCAGCAACAGACTGCCCTGGGGGCGACGGGCCTCCAAGGCTCGCAACAGCCACAGCTGCAACGCGTGGTGATCGGGATTGTCGTGCTTCTCTCCCACCAGCACCCGAGGCGCCGGGGCCAGGTACGCAACTAGCTGCTCTGGCGTGAGCTGCTCACCCGTCGCCAGGTCACGGATTTGCCCCAGTTGTGCGCTATCGCGTCCTTCGCCAGCCTGCCACGCCGGCAAGTCGGGCAGGCTGGCCTGGCAGCCGGACAACACCAAAGCCAGCAGGATCGATAGGCCGGACAGCACGGGATGGCGCATGGGCAAAGCCTCCTAGCGGGTGATGATCAACGGATGACCGAGCTCCGGGTGCGGCTGCACCAGCACATCGATTCCAAATACCGCCTTGAGCGCGTCAGGCGTCAACACCTGCTGCGGGGTGCCCAGCGCATGGCAGCGTCCCTGCTCCAGCAACAGGATCTGGTCACAGTAGCGCGCGGCGAGGTTGAGGTCGTGCAGAATCACCATCACCGCCGCGCCCTGGTCGGCAAAGCGCCGCACCGCTTGCAAGGTGGTGTGCTGGTGCAAGGGGTCCAGCATCGAAGTGGGCTCGTCCAGCAGCAGGGTGGCGCCCTCCTCCCCCGGCCACAGCTGCGCCAGCACCCGGGCCAGGTGAACCCGCTGGCGCTCGCCACCGGACAGCGCCAGGTAGCTGCGATCGACCAGGTGCAGGGCATCAGCCGCACCCAAGGCGGCGTGGACGATTTCCTGGTCGCGTTGCTGACCACTGGCGTGAGGCAGCCGGCCAAGCCCGACCACTTCTTCGACACCAAATGCAAACCCAAGGGTGGAAACCTGCGGCAGTACCGCCAGGC
Source organism: Pseudomonas sp. CK-NBRI-02 (assembly GCF_008124495.1). NCBI lineage: Bacteria > Pseudomonadati > Pseudomonadota > Gammaproteobacteria > Pseudomonadales > Pseudomonadaceae > Pseudomonas > Pseudomonas sp. CK-NBRI-02. The sequence continues at coordinate 13,886 of NZ_VSJH01000030.1, forward strand.
AACGAGCGCGTGCTTGGCCTGGCCAGTCCGCCAAGGTGCGACCACGCAAGCGCACCTGCCCCTGATTGGGAGCCAGCTCGCCGCACAGCACGCCCAACAGGCTACTTTTGCCGGCCCCATTGGGGCCCAGTACACCCAGGACCTGCCCAGGACGCACGTGCAAGTCGATCGCCTGCAGCACGTCCTGGGTTCCGCGCCGCAAACGTACCCCTTGGGCTTCCAGCATCAGCTTCGCCCTCGTATCAACAAGAACAAGAAGAACGGCGCGCCGAGGAACGCAGTAACGATGCCAATCGGCAGCTCCGCCGGTGCCAGCGCCAGCCGGGCCACCAAGTCGGCGAACAAGAGCAAGGCGCCCCCTGCGAGCAACGAGGCAGGCAGCAGCACCCGGTGGTCGGGGCCTGCCAGCAAGCGCATCAAGTGCGGCACTACCAAGCCGATGAAACCGATCAACCCCGCAGCCGCCACCGCAGCCCCCACGCCCAGGGCAGTACAGAACACCAGCTCACGCTTGAGCGACTCCACATCGATGCCCAGGTGCCGGGCCTCGGACTCGCCCAGCAACAGGGCATTGAGCGCCTGGGCGCGGCGTGGCAGCCACAGCGCAACCGCTGCTGTCACCAGCAGCAAGGGCCACAGGCGCTCGTAGCTGGCACCGTTGAGGCTGCCCAGGTTCCAGAAGGTCAAGGTGCGCAGCGTTGCGTCATCGGCCAGGTAGGTTAACAAGCCGACCGCCGAACCGGCCAATGCAGTCAGGGCGATGCCTGCGAGCAGCATGGTGGCGACGCTGGTTTGCCCGTCGCGCCGGCCCAGGCGATACACCAGCGCGGTCACACCGAGGCCGCCCACGAAGGCACAGCCCGACAACAGGTAAGGCGAGAACCACTCTGGGATCCCGCCCAGCCAGCTACCACCGACAATCGCCACCGCCGCCCCCAGCGCTGCTCCACTGGCCACCCCGACCAGCCCAGGATCTGCCAGAGGGTTGCGGAACAGCCCCTGCATCGTCACGCCGGACAACGCCAGCACCGCGCCCACCGCCAGCCCCAGGAGGGTACGAGGCAAGCGGATCTGCCCAAGGATCATCTCGGCTTGTTCCAGCCCCTCGGCGTGAACCGGCACACCCAGCAGTCGCAGGCCCGCACGCAGGGTATCGAACAGCGGGAGGCTGACCGGCCCAAGCGCCAGCGACAACCAAACGGCCAACAGGCACGACAGCGTCAGACAGACAAACAGCGCGCGGGACTGAACGCGGCCTCTCATTGGGCCTTGGCCACCGGATAGAAGGCCTCGGCCAGTGCGGTCAAGGTGGCCGGCAAGCGCGGGCCAAGACCACCGACGAGCAAGGTCGGGTCCAGCGCTACCAGGCGCCTCTCTCGGACTGCCCGGGACGTGGCCAGCGCGGGGTTTTCCTTGAGCAACGCCTGCAGCGCCTGCTCGCCCTCGAGACTGCGATCGGAGAGCACCAGCACATCTGGATCCAGCGCTGCCAGAGCCTCGACCGAGAAGTTCTTGTAACCCGGATGCTCGGCCAGGTTACGGGCACCGGCCTGGCGTAGCAGCCAGTCCCCCGATGTGCCCAGGCCTGCGATCAGGGGCTTGGCACCTGCATGCCCGACCAGCAGCAGAACCCCTGGCGCCTTCTGGCTGGCCTGGGCCTGCTTGACCCTGGCTTGCAGCGCATCGAGTTGCCGGTGGTAACCGGCGGTCAGCTCGGCGGCTTTCTGTTCGGCCCCCAGCAAACTGCCTAGGCGTTGGAGGTTATCGTCCACGGCGTCCAACTCGGCCTTGCTGGAGAACAACTCCACCCGCACCCCGGCCTTGCGCACTTGCGCCAGCACCGGCGGCGGCCCCATCTCCTCGGTGCCGACCAAGACATCCGGGCGCAGGCTGAGAATCCCTTCGGCGGACAATTGCCGTTGGTAGCCGATGCTAGGCAGCGATTTGAGCGACTCAGGGTGCTGACTGGTGGTATCGACCCCCACCAGTTGCCGCTCCCCCCCCAGGGCGCTGATCCATTCACTCAAGGCGCCACCCGCACTGACCCAGCGCTGGGGTAGCTCGGCGGCCAATGCCTGGGTGGCAAGTACAAGACTTGCACACAGGACGATCAGGGCAGCGGGACGACGCATCATCGTTTTCCTTTACAGAAGGCGGGCCGCGCGCCTTGTAGCGGGCGACGGAACTGCGCACCATAGGCAGCCTGGCGCAGCGACTGCGAGCAATTTGATAATTGTTCGCATTGAGGCGTCAAGCCATCCCTTTGTCACATGAGCTGTCTGCTTCAATGCATTTCCTTTGCGCATCCCTCGATCTCGCCGAAGGCCACAGCCGCGCATTCAGCGTAGCGGGCGAGCAAGTTTTCGGCGTACGGCGTCAGGGCCAGGTTTACCTTTATCGCAACCGCTGCCCCCACAAGGGCATTCCATTGAATTGGGAGGCGGATGCTTTTCTCGATCAGAGCGCCAGCCTGATCCACTGCGCCCATCACGGCGCGTTGTTCCTGATCGAAAGCGGCGAATGCGTGGCCGGCCCCTGCGAGGGCGAACAGTTGCAGGCCCTGGCCTGCCTTGAAGACAGCCAGGGCATCTGGCTCAAGACGTGAGCAGCACCGGCAATGGCCTGTCGATGACGATCTGCTCGGCGTCCAGGCGCGTGCCGTAGGCCAGCACCTCCACGCCATCGGCCACTGCAGTGCGCAGGGCCTGGGCATAAGCCGCGTCGATTTCCTCGGCCGGACGCACCGCCTCGACACCGGTCAGGTTCACGCAATACAACTGCACCGCACGGATTCCCTGGCGCGCCAAGGCTGCGAGCTCGCGCAGGTGCTTGGCGCCGCGCTGGGTCACCGCGTCGGGAAAAGCTGCGACCGGCGTGTCCGGGTAGCCCAGGGTCACACTCTTGACCTCCACATAAGCCGGCCCCTCGGCGAACTCCAGACGAAAGTCCACCCGGCTGCCTTCCTCGCCATACGCCACTTCGCGCTTGAGCGCCGTGAACCCGGCCAGTTCGGTGATACGTCCGGCGCGCAGCGCTTCCTCCACCAAGGCATTGGCCCGCCCCGTGTTGACACAGGCCAGGCGCCCCTGGGGCGTCTCGCTGATCTCCCAGGTGCCGGGCAACTTGCGTTTGGGGTCGTTGGAGCGGCTGAACCAAACCTGCCCGCCCTCGCGCATGCAATTGAGCATCGAGCCGGTGTTGGGGCAGTGGATGGTCAGTTGCTCACCGCTGGCCAACTCGATGTCGGCCAGGAACCGTTTGTAGCGGCGCAACAAGCGCGCCTGTTCGAGTGCAGGGAAGAACAACATCAGCCTTGCCAGCTCCTCAGGCCACGTGCGATGCGTTGCACGGCTTCCTCAAGACGCGGCAGGCTCTGGGTGTAGGCGAACCGCACATGATGACCGGCCTGGTGACGACCGAAGTCCAGGCCCGGCGTGAAGGCCAGGTGCTCGGTTTCCAGGAAGTGCTGGCAGAAAGCGAAGGCATCGCCACCGAAGGCACTGATATCGGCATACAGATAGAAAGCGCCCTGCGGCTCCACGGCGATGCCGAAGCCCAGCTCGCGCAGCGCCGGCAGCAGAAAGTCCCGGCGGCGGGCGAACTCGGCACGACGTTCTTCCAGAATGGCCAGGGTCTGAGGTTCGAAGCAGGCCAGCGCGGCATGCTGGGCCATGCTCGGCGCACTGATGTAGAGGTTCTGCGCCAGCTTTTCGAGGTCCTTCACCGCGCTGGGCGGTGCGACCAGCCAGCCGAGGCGCCAACCGGTCATGCCGAAATACTTGGAAAAACTATTCAAGACGAACGCCTGGTCGTCCACCTCCAGCACGCTCGGTGCGTCCATGCCATAGGTGAGGCCATGATAGATTTCGTCCACCACCAGATGCCCGTGGCGCTCGCGGGTAGCCTTGGAGAGGCTGGCCAACTCGTCACGCTCGAGCACTGTACCCGTGGGGTTGGCAGGCGAGGCCACCAAGGCACCGACAGTGTCTTTGTCCCAGTAGCGGTCGACCAGGTCGGCCGTCAGTTGATAATTGACGTCCGGCCCTACCGGTACCAGTTGCGCCCCACCTTCGACCAGACGCAGGAAGTGGCGGTTGCACGGGTAGCCGGGGTCGGCCAGCAGCCAGTGCTTGCCCGGATCGACCAACAGACTGCTGGCCAGCAGCAACGCACCGGAGCCGCCCGGGGTGATGAGGATCCGTTCAGGGTCGACGCTCACCCCGTAGCGCTGGTCGTAGAAACCTGCAATCGCCTCGCGCAGGGCGGGCAGGCCGCGGGCCGCGGTGTAGCGGGTGTGGCCCGAGGCCAAGGCCGCCTGGCCAGCCGCCACGATGGGCGTGGCGGTGGTGAAGTCCGGCTCGCCGATCTCCAGGTGGATGACATCATGGCCAGCCGCCTGCAGCTCATTGGCGCGCGCCAGCAACGCCATGACGTGGAAGGGTTCGATAGCGCGACTGCGTGCACTGTAGGGCTGAGCCATGGGCCTTCTCTCAATTGGGTCTAAACTGGTGATTCTACCCCTGCGAGGCATCGAACGTGCGGCTCGCACCGCTGTCAACTCCTAGGATCGGGCGGGGTAGCGCACCCCCGATCTATCTGGTAAGTTCGGCGGCTCGCAGTCGCAGGGCCGGCGGGTGCCGGAGATGGAGCAGCCTGCGCATTGGATCAGATGAGTGAGAGGCGGTCTATTCATGTCCACCGTAGAAAAGCAAAAAGCCGGTCAAACCATGTACGGTGTCGAACCCTATAAGGAAACGCCGGGCGAAGAGTACATGGGTGAACCCATGCGCAAGCATTTCACCAAACTCCTCAGTGCCTGGAAGCAAGAGCTGATGACCAGTGTGGATCGGACTGTAGACCACATGAAGGATGAAGCAGCCAACTTCCCGGACCCTGCCGACCGTGCCAGCCAGGAAGAGGAATTCGCCCTCGAACTGCGCAACCGGGATCGTGAACGCAAGCTGATCAAGAAGATCGACAAGACCCTGCAATCGATCCAGGACGAAGAGTACGGCTGGTGCGAAGCCTGCGGCGTCGAGATCGGCCTGCGTCGCCTGGAAGCGCGCCCAACCGCCGACCTGTGCTTCGACTGCAAGGAACTGGCGGAGAAGAAGGAAAAGCAGGTCGGCAAGGCCTGACCTGATTCCCACCTGAACGGGGCGCTCGATGCGCCCCGTTTCATTTATATAGCCTGCAAACCCATGAACGACTCCAGCTACATCGGGCGCTTCGCCCCCACCCCCAGCGGCTTTCTGCACTTCGGATCGCTCGTCGCGGCGCTCGCTTCCTGGCTCGATGCCCGCGCGGTGGGCGGACGCTGGTTGTTGCGCATGGAGGACACCGACCCGCCTCGGGAAATGCCCGGTGCACGGGATGCCATCCTGCAAACCCTGGAGCGTTACGGCCTGGAGTGGGACGGCGAGGTCGTCCACCAAAGCCAGCGCCACGAAGCCTATGCCAAGGTGGTCGAGCGTCTGATGCGCATGGGCCTGGCCTATGCCTGCACGTGCTCGCGCAAACAACTGGAGGGTTATGGCGGGGTGTATCCGGGGTTGTGCCGAAACGCCGGACATGCCCGCGAAGGCGCGGCGATCCGCCTGCGGGTGCCGGAGTTGATCTACCGCTTCACCGATCGCGTCCAGGGGGCTTTCGAGCAACACCTGGGACGTGAGGTGGGCGATTTCGTCATCCAGCGCCGGGACGGGCTCTACGCCTACCAACTGGCCGTGGTGCTGGACGATGCCTGGCAAGGCGTCACCGATATCGTTCGGGGCGCCGATCTCCTGGACAACACACCTCGCCAGCTCTACCTGCAGGAATTGCTGGGCTTCTCCCAGCCACGCTACCTGCACATCCCGCTGATCACTCAGCCGGACGGCCACAAGCTGGGTAAATCCTATCGCTCGCCACCATTGGCGGCCGATCAAGCTACGCCCCTGTTGTTGCGCGCCTTGCGGGCCCTGGGCCAGGCCACAGAGCCTGGCATGGAGCGCGCCAGCCCCGCCGAGGTGCTGACGGTCGCACGGCAGCAGTGGCGCCCCGAGGCGATCGCCCACAAATTGACGGTGCCGGAGGCTGATCTGCGCTGATCGAGCGTTCGCGCAGGCCCGTTGTAACAAGCGCGGTGCAAAAACCCAATAAATTCAAATTGTTGCCGAGCGAGGATGAATCCCGCTAGCATCGTCCCAGCCATTTGCGCCAATAATAAGTCCAAGCCCGCAGCGCCCAACCTTCGAGGCCAGCATGTACATCTATCGTTTGGTCCTGCTTCTGGTCGTGGGGATCTACCTGTTTTCCCCGGCCATCATGGACTGGTGGATCGAGCCGACCGGTGCCTGGTACCGACCCTACCTGCTCTGGCTGATCCTCATCGTCGTCACCTTCATTTTGCAGAGCCAACGAGATGCCGATGAGCTTTAGCCTGACCCAGATGATCCTGATCAGCGCCGCTTACCTGCTGGTGCTGTTCGGTGTGGCCTGGATCAGCGAGCGTGGGCTGATCCCGCGTTCGATCATCCGCCACCCGCTGACCTACACCCTGTCCTTGGGCGTCTATGCCAGTGCCTGGGCCTTCTATGGCTCGGTGGGCCTGGCCTATCAGTACGGCTATGGCTTCCTGGCCTGTTACCTAGGGGTATCCGGGGCCTTCCTGCTGGCGCCGGTGCTGCTCTATCCCATTCTAAAGATCACCCGCACCTACCAGCTCTCGTCGCTGGCCGACTTGCTGGCGTTTCGCTTTCGCAGCACGTGGGCCGGCGCGCTCACCACCATCTTCATGTTGATCGGTGTGCTGCCCCTGCTGGCCCTGCAGATCCAGGCGGTGGCCGACTCGATCAGCATCCTCACCGGCGAGCCGGTCAAGGCTCGGGTAGCCTTCGCATTCTGCGTGTTGATCATCCTGTTCACGATCTTCTTCGGCTCGCGCCACATCGCCACGCGTGAAAAACACGAAGGCCTGGTGTTCGCCATCGCCTTCGAATCGGTGATCAAGCTGCTGGCCCTGGGCGGTATCGGTCTGTATGCGCTGTATGGCGTATTCGGCGGTCCGCACCAGCTGGAGGTCTGGCTGCTGCAGAACCAGACTGCGCTGGCCGCACTGCACACGCCGCTGCAGGAAGGTCCGTGGCGAACCCTGCTGCTGGTGTTCTTCGCCTCGGCCATCGTCATGCCGCACATGTACCACATGGCCTTCACCGAAAACCTCAACCCGCGCTCGCTGGTCAGCGCCAGCTGGGGCCTGCCGCTGTTCCTGCTGCTGATGAGCCTGGCCGTGCCGCTGGTGCTCTGGGCCGGCCTGCGCCTGGGCGCGAGCACCAATCCAGAGTACTTCACCCTGGGCCTGGGCATCGCCGCCGATAACCCAGCGCTGGCCCTGCTCGCCTATGTCGGTGGCCTCTCTGCCGCCAGCGGGCTGATCATCGTCACCACCCTGGCCCTCTCGGGGATGGCCCTCAACCACTTGGTGCTGCCGCTCTATCAGCCACCGGCCGAGGGCAACATCTACCGCTGGCTGAAGTGGACCCGGCGCGCCCTGATCGTCGCCATCATCGCGGCAGGCTTCGTCTTCTACCTGACCCAGAACAATCACCAGAGCCTGGCCAACCTGGGCATCGTCGCTTTCGTCGCCACCTTGCAGTTCCTGCCGGGCGTGCTTTCGGTGCTGTACTGGCCGACTGCCAACCGCCGCGGCTTCATCGCCGGCCTGATGGCGGGCATCGCGGTGTGGATGGTGACCATGCTGCTGCCGCTGCTGGGCAATCTGCAGGGCTTCTATATCCCGCTGCTGGACATGATCTACGTGCTGGACGACACCAGCTGGCACATGGCAGCCATCGGCTCGTTGGCCGCCAACGTCCTGCTGTTCACCCTGATCTCGCTGTTCACCAATGCCAGCAGCGAAGAAGTCAGCGCTGCCGAGGCCTGCGCCGTGGACAACGTGCGCCGGCCACAACGGCGTGAGCTACATGCCGCCTCGCCCCAGGAGTTCGCCACCCAATTGGCCAAGCCCCTGGGCGCGAAGGCCGCGCAGAAGGAAGTCGAGCAGGCCCTGCGTGACCTCTACCTGCCCTTCGACGAACGCCGCCCCTATGCCTTGCGCCGCCTGCGCGACCGCATCGAGGCCAACCTGTCGGGACTGATGGGGCCGAGCGTGGCCCAGGACATGGTCGAGACCTTCCTGCCCTACAAATCGGGCAACGAGAACTACGTCACCGAAGACATCCACTTCATCGAAAGCCGCCTGGAAGACTACCACTCGCGCCTGACCGGCCTCGCCGCCGAGCTCGATGCCCTGCGCCGCTACCACCGCCAGACGCTGCAGGAGCTGCCCATGGGCGTGTGCTCTTTGGCCAAGGACCAAGAGATCCTGATGTGGAACAAAGCCATGGAAGAGCTGACCGGTGTGGCTGCCATGCATGTGGTCGGCTCGCGTCTGGTCACTGTCAGCGAGCCTTGGCGCGGGCTGTTGCAGAACTTCATCAACATCCCCGACGAACACCTGCACAAGCAGCGCCTGGCCCTGGACGGACAGACCCGCTGGCTCAACCTGCACAAGGCGGCCATCGCCGAGCCCTTGGCACCGGGCAACAGCGGCCTGGTGCTGCTGGTCGAGGATCTGACCGAAACCCAGGCCCTGGAAGACAAACTGGTGCATTCAGAGCGCCTGGCGAGCATCGGTCGCCTGGCTGCGGGCGTGGCCCATGAGATCGGCAACCCTATCACCGGCATCGCCTGCCTTGCGCAGAACCTGCGCGAAGAGCGTGAAGGCGATGGCGAGATCATCGAACTCTCCAGCCAGATCATCGAACAGACCAAACGCGTTTCGCGCATCGTCCAGTCGCTGATGAGCTTCGCCCATGCAGGTGGCAGCCACCAGAACAGCGAGGAGCCGGTGTGCCTGGCCGAAGTCGCGCAAGATGCCATTGGTCTGCTGGCGTTGAACCGGCGCAATTTCGAAGTACAGTTCTTCAACCTCTGCGACCCGGATCACTGGGCCGAGGGTGATCCCCAGCGCCTGGCCCAGGTGCTGATCAACCTGCTTTCCAACGCCCGCGACGCATCCCCGCCCGGCAGCGCCGTGCGTGTGCGCAGCGCTGTGTGTGAGCACACTGTCGACCTGATCGTCGAGGACGAAGGCAGCGGAATCCCGAAAAACATCATGGACCGGCTGTTCGAGCCCTTCTTCACCACCAAGGACCCTGGCGAAGGCACTGGACTGGGGCTTGCTCTGGTCTATTCCATCGTGGAAGAGCATTATGGGCAAATCACCATCGACAGCCCGGCCGATATCGAACGCCAACGTGGTACCCGGATCCGCGTGACCCTGCCAAGGCATGTCGTAGCGACGTCCCCTGAAATTCGAGACCGTCGAGAGAATTGAATCAATGCCGCACATTCTGATCGTCGAAGACGAAACCATCATCCGCTCGGCCTTGCGTCGACTGCTCGAGCGGAACCAGTACCAAGTCAGCGAAGCCGGCTCGGTGCAGGAAGCCCAGGAACGCTTCAGCATTGCCACCTTCGACCTGATCGTCAGCGACCTGCGCCTGCCCGGCGCCCCGGGCACCGAGTTGATCAAGCTCGGCCAGGGCACACCGGTGCTGATCATGACCAGCTATGCCAGCCTGCGCTCGGCGGTCGATTCGATGAAAATGGGCGCGGTGGACTACATCGCCAAGCCCTTCGATCACGACGAGATGCTCCAGGCCGTGGCGCGCATCCTGCGCGACCGGCAGAACGCCCCGGCACCTGCCGCCGTCAGCGCCGCCGAGCCGCGCGCCAACGGCAAGGCAGTCGCCGCCGACAAGGCCAGCCCGGCCTCGGCCAACGGCGAGATCGGCATCATTGGCTCGTGCCCACCGATGCAGGACATGTTCGGCAAGATCCGCAAGGTCGCGCCTACCGACTCCAATGTCCTGATCCAGGGTGAATCCGGCACCGGCAAGGAGCTGGTCGCCCGCGCCCTGCACAACCTGTCGCGTCGCGCCAAAGCCCCGATGATCTCGGTCAACTGTGCGGCCATCCCGGAAACCCTGATCGAGTCCGAACTGTTCGGCCACGAGAAAGGCGCGTTCACAGGTGCCAGCGCAGGCCGTGCCGGCCTTGTCGAAGCGGCCGACGGCGGTACGCTGTTCCTCGATGAAATCGGCGAGCTGCCACTCGAAGCCCAGGCCCGCCTGCTGCGTGTGCTACAGGAAGGCGAGATCCGTCGGGTCGGCTCGGTGCAATCGCAGAAGGTCGATGTCCGTCTGATAGCCGCGACCCATCGCGACCTGAAGAACCTGGCCAAGGCAGGGCAGTTCCGCGAAGACCTTTATTACCGCCTGCACGTGATTGCCCTGAAGCTTCCGGCCCTGCGCGAGCGCGGCAGCGACGTCAACGAAATCGCCGATGCCTTCCTGGCCCGCCAGAGCGCTCGCATCGGCCGAGACGATCTGCACTTCTCCGCCGAGGCCGAGCAAGCGATCCGTCATTACAGTTGGCCAGGCAACGTACGCGAGCTGGAAAACGCCGTGGAGCGCGCGGTGATTCTCAGCGAGAGCGCGGAAATCTCCGCTGATCTGCTGGGCATCGACATCGAGTTGAGCGGCCTGGAGGACGAAGGGCCGTTCGACACCGCTCCGGCCGTGGCCGGCGCCGGTACCAACAACGCCAGCCATGAACCAACCGAGGACTTGTCCCTGGAAGACTACTTCCAGCATTTCGTCCTCGAGCATCAGGATCACATGACCGAGACCGAGCTGGCCCGCAAGCTGGGCGTCAGCCGCAAATGCCTGTGGGAACGACGTCAACGCCTGGGTATTCCACGGCGCAAGAGCAATGCCACTAGCGACAATTGATCCGCCCCTCCCCGCTACAGAGGCAGGAGGGTTTTCTCCTGCCTGCGCCTTCCTCCCCAAAACACCACGCAGCTCGTGAGAAACCCACTTTCTTGTGGTGCTCACTCGCGCCTATTCGTGGACGAACCCGCTCCTACAGGTACAGCGTGTCGATGAATGCGCCACGAAACCTGCGGGAGCGGGTGCCGCCACGAAGAAACCTACTCGCCGCACTGACACCGGCGTTGCCGGTGTTCCTCGGTAACAGCGCAGTTGCCCAAGGAATCTGTTACCCCACCCGCCCAGGCGTAACATCAGCCGAGGCGTACGGTAACGAAATTTCGACATTTTCTGCATGACACCGAAAGCACAGAACCCGCAAAGCCTTGATTTTGCTGGGTTTAGCAAAGTTGGCACGGCACCTGCTATATGTCTGGTACAAGAACAATAACAAGCACTGCAATCCAGAATAAGAACAAGACGAAACGGCTCACGCACAATAAAAACAAGACGGCGGAGGCGCAGCTAACTGATTCTTTTGGAGAGGAGTTGTGTTTGGGGCTTGCCCCACAGCCAGGCAGAGAACAACAAAAACTGCACTAAAAAGCAGCGCCTGAACTGGTTGGATCGAACGATCAGCATAACATCAGCGACCAAAGCAATCCGTTTGCTCTTCACCCCCGGGTTGGGGGTCGTCCACAAGCTTTGAGATTTGTGGGCAGGGCATCAACAAAAACAAGAAGCCCGGCAGAAAAACAATAAGAGCACGCAACGACTTTCCTGGGGAGCTTCGGCTCCCCATGTCGTTTCTCCCCCTCCAGCATCACCGCCAAAGCAGCGCCTACACCATTCCCCGAGTAAATGCTAGAATCCCCGCCCATCATGCGGCCATTCTCCTATTCTTGGCCGAACATTCCTTCAAACAGTGCATCCCATGCTGAAGAAGCTGTTCCAGTCGTTCCGTCCTCCTATCCGTGGTCAGCACCACAGGCGCACCACGCCTGAAGTGATCAACAAGAGCCAGCACTCGCTGCAACGCAGCCAGTTCAGCCGCCACGCGGTGAGTATCGTCGAGCGCCTGCAAAGCGCCGGTTACCAGGCCTATCTGGTCGGCGGCTGCGTCCGCGACCTGCTCCTGGGTATCAATCCCAAGGATTTCGACGTCGCCACCAGTGCCACTCCTGAGCAAGTCCGCGCAGAGTTTCGCAACGCTCGAATCATTGGCCGCCGCTTCAAGCTGGTCCACGTGCATTTTGGCCGTGAGATCATCGAAGTCGCCACTTTCCGTGCCCATCACTCCGAAGAAGATCAAGGCGATAGCCACCGCTCGTCGCACAATGCCAGCGGGCGCATTCTGCGCGACAACGTTTATGGCACCTTGGAAGACGACGCCCAGCGTCGTGACTTCACCATCAACGCGCTGTACTACGACCCGGTCAGCGAACGCATCCTCGACTATGCCAACGGCGTGCACGATATCCGCAACCGCCTGCTGCGCCTGATCGGTGATCCTACCCAACGCTACCAGGAAGACCCGGTGCGCATGCTGCGAGCCGTGCGCTTTGCCGCCAAGCTCGATTTCGGCATCGAAAAGCACACGGTTCAGCCGATCCGCGACCTGGCTCCGCTACTGCGAGAGATCCCGCCAGCGCGCCTGTTCGAAGAAAGCCTCAAGCTGTTCCTTTCCGGCCAAGGCGCAATCACCTTCGAGATGCTGGTGGACCTGCACCTATTCGACCCACTGTTCCCGGCCAGCGCCCATGCGCTGGAAGAACGCCCGACCTACACCCATACCCTGATCAGCCAGGCGCTGTCCAACACCGACCTGCGGGTCAAGCAAGGCAAGCCGGTCACCCCGGCCTTCCTGTTCGCCGCCCTGCTCTGGCCTGCGCTGCCGGGCCGCGCCCTGTACCTGCAAAGCCAGGGTGTGCCGCCGATTCCGGCCATGAACAACGCCGCCCACGACCTGATCGCCGAACAATGCGCACGCATCGCGATACCTAAGCGTTTCACCCTGCCGATCCGCGAGATCTGGGACATGCAGGAGCGTCTGCCACGCCGCAGTGGCAAGCGCGCCGACATGATGCTCGACAACCCACGCTTCCGCGCCGGCTACGACTTCCTGTTACTGCGCGAAAGCGCTGGCGAGGAAACCGACGATCTGGGCCAATGGTGGACAGACTATCAGGACGCCAACGACAGCGAACGTCGCGACATGATCCGTGACCTGGGCAGCCGCGACGACGGTGCCGGTGCCGCGCCCCGCAAACGCAAGCGCAGTGGCAGCAAGCGCAAGCGCAGCGGCGACGAAAACTGGGATTGAACATGACGACCCGCGCCTACATTGGCCTGGGCAGCAATCTGGCCGAGCCCGCCGAACAATTGCGAAGCGCCCTGCAGGCGCTGGACAACGTCGAAGGTACCCGCCTGGCAGCCACCTCGGCTTTCTATACCAGCGACTCCCTGCTCCCCGGCCAACCGCGCTACACCAATGCCGTGGCCGCCGTGGACACCCATCTCGCGCCACTGGCGTTGCTCGACGCCCTTCAGGCCATCGAGCTTGACCAAGGCCGCGAGCGCAAGGAGCGCTGGGGGCCCCGTACCCTCGACTTGGACGTCCTGTTGTTCGGCGACCAAGTCATCGACGTGCCACGCCTCAAAGTCCCGCACTACCACATGCAGGCGCGCCCTTTCGTGCTCTATCCCCTGGCTGAGCTGGTACCCGCCGATTTCCACCTTGCCGACGGCCGTAGCCTGGCGCAATTGCTTGAGGCCTGCCCCTTCGTGGGTCTGGAACGCCTGTAATCCGGGCGTTTCGGACAACGGTAACGCCAGTAACACCCTGATCGTAACAATGCGGTAACAGGGTGATTGACTTCCCCCCCCTCGCTCACGACTATAGGCGTCCCGTGGCACCAAAGTGCCGCCTTTTTACCTATTTAGGCTCGGACGGACCTGTGCCCGAACATCACACACGATGATGTGCCGCTCCGGAAGATGATTACACGCGTTGTACGCAGTCGTTTTTCACAGCGCCTGAACGAGGATTTCCTACATGCCTGAAGTAACCCTGACCACCCTGCACGGCCTCAAGGCCAAGGGTGAGAAAATCGCCATGCTGACGTGCTACGACGCGACCTTCGCCAAGGCCGCCTGCGCAGCCGGCGTGGAAATACTGTTGGTGGGTGACTCCCTGGGCATGGTCCTGCAGGGCCATGACAGTACCCTGCCGGTCACGACCGCCGAAATGGCCTACCACACTGCCTGCGTCAAGCGTGGCAACGAGGGCGCCCTGATCCTCGCCGACCTGCCGTTCATGGCCCACGCCACACCTGAGCAGGCTTTCGCCAACTGCGCCACCCTGATGCAGGCCGGCGCCCACATGATCAAGCTCGAAGGCGCCGCCTGGCTGGCCGAGACCATCCGCCTGCTGGCCGAACGTGGCGTGCCAGTGTGCGCGCACATGGGCCTGACTCCGCAGACCGTCAATGTGCTAGGCGGCTACAAGGTTCAGGGCCGCCAGGAAGCCCAGGCTCGGCAAATGCGTGCCGACGCCATCGCCCTGGAACAAGCCGGTGCGGCCATGCTGCTGCTGGAGTGCGTGCCCAGCGACTTGGCCGCCGAGATCACCCAGGCGGTAAGCATTCCGGTCATCGGTATCGGAGCCGGCAGCGCCACCGACGGTCAGGTGCTGGTCCTGCATGACATGCTCGGGCTATCCCTGAGCGGGCGTGTGCCCAAGTTCGTGAAGAACTTCATGGAAGGCCAGCCGGATATTCACAGCGCCCTGGCTGCCTACGTGCAAGCGGTCAAGGCAGTCAGCTTCCCAGGTAGCGAACACGGGTTCAGCGCATGAATACAGTCAAGACCGTCCGAGAACTGCGCGCCGCCGTGGCACGCGCCCGCGGCGAAGGCAAGCGGATCGGCTTCGTGCCGACCATGGGCAACCTGCACAGTGGCCATGCCGCACTGGTGACCAAAGCCGCCCAGCGTGCCGATTTCGTGGTCGCGAGCATCTTCGTCAACCCGCTGCAGTTTGGCGCCGGCGAAGACCTGGACAAATATCCCCGTACCCTCGCCGCCGACCAAGAGCGCTTGCTCGAAGCTGGGTGCCACCTGCTGTTCGCGCCCACCGTCGAGGAGATGTACCCCGACGGCATGGCAGTGCAGACGCGCGTCAGCGTGCCGCAACTGTCCGAAGGCTTGTGTGGCGCCAGCCGCCCTGGACACTTCGAAGGCGTCGCCACCGTGGTCAGCAAGCTGTTCAACATGGTCCAGCCCGACCTTGCAGTGTTCGGCGAAAAGGACTTCCAGCAGTTGGCGGTGATCCGCGCCATGGTGCGCGACCTGAACATGCCGATCCAGATCATCGGCGAGCCCACCGTGCGCGCCGAGGATGGCCTGGCGCTGTCATCGCGCAACGGCTACCTGAGCCCGGAGCAGCGCGCTGCTGCGCCTGCGCTGTACCGAACCTTGAAGACCATGGCCGAGGCCATCACCAAGGGCCAGCGTGACTATCCCGCTTTGA
Source organism: Pseudomonas sp. CK-NBRI-02 (assembly GCF_008124495.1). Classification (NCBI taxonomy): domain Bacteria; kingdom Pseudomonadati; phylum Pseudomonadota; class Gammaproteobacteria; order Pseudomonadales; family Pseudomonadaceae; genus Pseudomonas; species Pseudomonas sp. CK-NBRI-02. The sequence continues at coordinate 29,231 of NZ_VSJH01000030.1, forward strand.
TTGCCGAGGGGCAGGTGCAACTGGTTGCCGCTGGGTTCCGCCCAGACTACCTGGAAGTGCGCCACGCCGTGACCTTGCGCCCGGCAATGATCGATGACCGCGACCTGGTGATCCTGGCTGCGGCCTACATGGGCACTACCCGCTTGATCGACAACCTGTACCTGCACCTGGACGAAAAGACTGCGTGATACCTGGGGCGGGAGCTCGTGAGGGGGCGCAAAGCCCCCCATTCCTTCCTGACAGCCAATGCCTATAATGATGGCCAGCCTGCAACTGCCAGCAACTGTCTGTTGTCCAAGGCCCATCACGCACCAAGGAAAGCATCCGCAATGGCGTATTACCGTACCCCCCACGATGTGACGGCACTGCCCGCCTGGCAGGCGCTCCAGCAACACCGCGACGCCATGCAGGGTTTCAGCATGCGCGAAGCCTTCGCAGCCGATCCCAAGCGCTTCGATCAGTTTTCCCTCAGCAGCTGCGGCCTGTTCCTCGACTACTCGAAAAACCTGATCACCGAGCAGACCCGCGATCTGCTGGTGAACCTGGCCAACCAGGTCGGGTTGGCCGATGCCATCAAGTCGATGTTCAGCGGCGAGATCATCAACGCCTCCGAAGGTCGTCCGGTCCTGCACACCGCCCTGCGCCGCCCGGTGGGCGACAAGCTCAGTGTCAATGGCGTCAATGTGATGCCGGAAGTACACAAGGTCCTCAACCAGATCACCGAACTGGTGGGCCGTATCCATGACGGCCTGTGGCGCGGTTACAGCGAAAAGCCCATCACCGACGTGGTGAACATCGGTATCGGCGGCTCCTTCCTGGGGCCGGAGCTGGTCTCCGAAGCCTTGCTGCCCTACGCCCAGCGTGGCGTGCGCTGCCATTACCTGGCGAACATCGACGGCAGCGAGTTCCATGAGCTGTCGGCCAATCTGCGTGCCGAAACCACCCTGTTCATCGTCTCGTCCAAATCGTTCAACACCCTCGAAACCCTGAAGAACGCCACCGCCGCGCGTACTTGGTACCTGGCCCAGGGCGGTTCCGAGGCCGAGTTGTACCGCCACTTCATCGCGGTATCGAGCAACAAGGCTGCCGCCGTGGCCTTCGGTATGCGCGAAGAGAATATCTTCCCGATGTGGGATTGGGTGGGTGGGCGCTACTCGCTGTGGTCGGCCATCGGCCTGCCGATCGCACTGGCCATCGGCACCGCAAACTTCAAGGAGCTGCTGTCCGGGGCCTACACCATGGACCAGCACTTCCAGACCACGCCGTTCGATAAGAACATGCCAGTGCTGCTGGCCCTGCTGGGCGTGTGGTACGGCAACTTCTGGGGCGCCCAGAGCCACGCGATCCTGCCGTACGACCATTACCTGCGCAATATCACCAAGCACCTGCAGCAGTTGGACATGGAATCCAACGGCAAGAGCGTGCTGCAGGACGGCACCCCGGTGAAAACCGATACCGGTCCAGTGATCTGGGGCGGCGTCGGCTGCAACGGCCAACACGCCTACCACCAGCTATTGCACCAGGGCACCCAGTTGATCCCGGCCGACTTCATCGTCCCGGTGGTGAGCTTCAATCCGGTGGCCGACCACCACCAGTGGCTGTACGCCAACTGCCTGTCCCAGAGCCAGGCGCTGATGCTCGGCAAGACCCGCGAGGAAGCCGAGGCCGAATTGCGCGCCAAAGGCCTGAATGAAGCGGACATCGAGAAGCTGGCACCACACAAGGTGATTCCGGGCAACCGCCCGAGCAATACCTTGGTGGTAGAGCGCATCAGCCCTCGTCGCCTCGGTGCGCTGGTGGCCATGTACGAACACAAGGTGTTCGTACAGAGCGTCATCTGGGGTATCAATGCCTTCGACCAGTGGGGCGTGGAGTTGGGCAAGGAGTTGGGCAAGGGCGTATACCAACGCCTGGTCGGCAGTCTGGAAGACAGCGCTGAGGATGGCTCCACCCAAGGCCTGATCAACTACTTCCGCGGTCGCCACCGCGGTTGATATAGGGTCGCTTTCACGGTGCTGCATATCACTCGCAGATGTGCCCAGCGCCCCGTGGGAGCGGCTTTAGCCGCGAGTGCCGACCCGGCCTGTGCCATGCACCGGTACGCCTGCTTCGCGGCTAAAGCTCCACAGCTACGCTGACCACGCAACTCAATCACCGGGGCGGCCCTCCAGGGAACACCCCTACCTTCTACACTGTCCATCGAATAGCCGCTGCAGTCCCTCGCCCCTCACAAGAGCAGGACAACCCGCCATGTTCGATATCCGCAACTACCCCCAGGCCCTGGCCGTGAGCCAGTCCGCCGCCCTCTCCCCCGACGACTACCAGCGTCTCTACCGCCAGTCGATCGAAGATCCCGATACCTTTTGGGCCGAACAGGCCAAGCGCCTGGACTGGATCAAGCCTTGGTCGAGTGTGCAGCAATGCGATCTGAAGACCGGCAAGGCGCGCTGGTTCGACGGTGGCCAGTTGAACGTCAGCTACAACTGCATCGACCGCCACCTGGCCACCCGCGGCCAGCAGACGGCGTTGCTGTGGGAAGGTGACGACCCCAAGGACGCCAAGGCCATCACCTACCGCGAGCTGCACCGCCAGGTCTGCCGTCTCGCCAATGCCCTGAAGGCCCGTGGGGTGAAGAAAGGCGATCGTGTGTGCATCTACATGCCGATGATCCCTGAGGCGGCCTATGCCATGCTCGCCTGCACCCGCATAGGCGCCATTCACTCGGTCGTGTTCGGTGGTTTCTCACCCGATGCCCTGCGTGATCGCATTCTGGACGCGGACTGCCGCACGGTGATCACCGCAGACGAAGGGGTTCGCGGCGCCAAGCGCATTGCGCTCAAGCAGAACGTCGACAAGGCCCTGGCCAGTTGCCCGGCGGTCAGCAGCGTGCTGGTGGTACGGCGCACCGGGGCCGATATCGCCTGGAGCGAGGGCCGTGATCTCTGGTATCACGAAGCCACGGAACAGGCCGATGACGACTGCCCGCCCGAGGCCATGGAAGCTGAAGATCCACTGTTCATCCTCTATACCTCCGGCAGTACCGGCAAACCCAAGGGCGTGCTGCACACCACCGCTGGTTACCTGCTGCAGGCCACGCTGACCTTCAAGGTGGTGTTCGACTATCGTGATGGCGAGGTGTTCTGGTGCACCGCCGATGTCGGCTGGGTCACTGGCCACAGCTATATCGTCTACGGCCCCCTGGCCAACGGCGCCATCTCGCTGATGTTCGAAGGCGTGCCCAATTACCCGGACACCTCGCGCTTCTGGCAGGTGGTCGACAAACATCAGGTGAACATCTTCTACACAGCCCCCACCGCCCTGCGCGCACTGATGCGCGAAGGTTCGGCGCCCCTACAGAACACCTCCCGACAAAGCCTGCGCCTGCTCGGCAGCGTGGGCGAGCCCATCAATCCGGAAGCCTGGGAATGGTACTTCGAGGCGGTGGGCCAGAAGCGCTGTCCCATCGTCGATACCTGGTGGCAGACCGAGACCGGCGGCATCATGCTCAGCCCGCTGCCAGGCAACACCCACCTCAAGCCGGGCTGCGCTACGCAACCTTTGTTTGGCGTGCAACCGGTGCTGCTGGACGAAAAAGGCAAGGTCATCGAAGGCCCAGGCGCAGGCCTGCTGGTGATCAAAGCCAGTTGGCCCGGGCAGATCCGCAGTGTCTATGGCGACCATCAACGCATGGTCGACACCTACTTCAAGCCCATGCCCGGCTACTACTTCACCGGTGACGGCGCCCGTCGCGATGCCGATGGCGATTATTGGATCACCGGGCGCGTCGACGATGTGATCAACGTTTCCGGCCACCGCATCGGCACCGCCGAAGTCGAAAGCGCTCTCGTGCTCCACGACAGCATCGCCGAAGCCGCCGTGGTCGGCTACCCGCACGACCTCAAGGGCCAGGGCATCTATGCCTTCATCACGCCCATGAACGGCGTCACCCCGGACGACACGCTCAAGAACGAGTTGCTGGCCTTGGTCAGCAAGGAGATCGGCAGCTTCGCCAAACCCGAGCTTATCCAGTGGGCGCCGGCATTGCCCAAGACCCGCTCGGGCAAGATCATGCGGCGTATACTGCGCAAAATCGCCTGCAACGAGCTGGACAACCTGGGCGATACCTCGACCCTGGCCGACCCGACCGTGGTCCAGGGCTTGATCGACAATCGCCTCAATCAATAGACGGCCGCCCATGGCGGCCTGCGGGACCGCCATGGAAGCCTTACGCCGCCGCATCGAAACTCAGGTCATGAGCCTCACCGGGCTGGCCCTAGGCCAGCTCGACCTGGAATCCCCCAAAGGTGACCCGGGCCTGTTCGGCCCGCAGAGCATCAGTTGGCAGGTGCACGGCGACTTCCCCAGCATGCTCGTCGGCGGTATCAGCGCCTTGATGCTGCAACTGCTGCACCCTTTGGCCCTGGCTGGGGTGTGGGACCATTCCAACTTCCGCCAGGACCTGCTCGGTCGCCTGCGCCGCACCAGCCAGTTCATCTCCGGCACCACGTTCGGCTCGACCCGCGATGCCGAATGGCTGATCGAAAAGGTCCGCACCATCCACCTCAAGGTGGTCGGCACCGCCCCCGACGGACGCCCCTATGCCGCCAGCGACCCCGACCTGCTGACCTGGGTCCATGTCGCCGAGGTCAGTAGCTTCCTGGCCGCCCACCTGCGCTACCGCAACCCCCATCTCAGCCGCGAGGCCCAGGACGCCTACTACAACGAGATCGCCCTGATCGCCGAACGCTTGGGGGCACGCGATGTACCGCGCTCGTGTCAGGCAGTCGAAGACTACTTGCAATGCATGCGCCCACAGCTGCTGTGCGACGCACGCAGTCATGAGGTGGTGGATATCCTGCTTGATGCCCCAGCTCCCAGCCGCATGGCGCAACCGGTCGGCAAATTGATGCTCAATGCCGGCATCGACCTGCTGCCGGACTGGGCCCGCGATATGCTCGATCTGCACCAGAATCCTCTTCAGCAGCGCATGATCCGCCTGGGCATCAATCGCATCGCTCCGGTGCTGCGCTGGGCCATGCGCAACGGCTCGGCACACCGGGCAAGACGGCGTATGGGACTCGAGTGAGGTTTTTGGTCGCTTCGTCGGAACCGTTTTAACGTGCCATACTCCAAGGCACCCCGCTTCAGACAGATGACGTCTTACATGCCCAAAGGATTGACGCGCGCCTTCGGCGCCATGCTGGCCCTCGTGGCCCTGTACAGCCTGCTTGGCTTTCTCATCATCCCCGGTGTCGGCCTGCGCATCGCCAACCAACAACTGGCGCAATACGCCACGGTGCCGGCACACCTGCAACGTATCGAGTTCAACCCGTTCAGCCTCGAGCTCACGCTCTGGGGTCTGCAGATCGGCGAACCGGGCAAGGAGCAGGTGGGCTTCGAACGCCTCTATGCCAACCTCTCGCTCGACAGCCTGTGGACCAAGGCCCTGCACTTGGAGGCTGTCGAGCTGGACAAGCCACGCAACGAGGTGCTGTTCGCCAAGGATGGCAGCCTCAACCTGACCCAGCTGTTCAAACTGCCGCCCAGCGAGCCCAAACCTGAGGAGCCCGCAGGCGACCCCTTCCCGCTGCGCATCGGCAGCATCAAGCTCAACGAAGGCTATTTGCACTTCCAGGACCTGCGACCGAGCGAACCCATCGAGTTCCTCTACGACTCCATGAACCTGGAACTGAAGAACCTCAGCACCCTGCCCGACGACAATGCCGACATGGCGTTGGTGGCCATTGGCCCCAATGGTGGACGCATCGACTGGAGCGGTACCCTGAGCCTGGCCCCTATCGCCTCCGAAGGAACCCTCAAGGTCACCGAAGGCAGGATGAAAGCCTTCTGGCCCTATGTGCGCGATGCGGTTCCCCTGGTGCTGGAAGAAGGCGTGGTCAGCTTGGACACTCACTACAAGCTCAATCTGTCCAAGGAAACCGAGCTGCTGCTGGACAACACCTCGGTGCGCGTCGCCCCCTTCGCCATCAAGGCACCGGACGGACGCCCGCTGGCGCGTCTGGCCAGTCTGGACGTGAGCGAAACTTCCATCGATTTGGCCAAACAACAGATCATCGTCGGCAAGATCCGCAGCGAAAAGCTCGAGACCTGGGCCGCCCTCGAACGCGACGGCCAGCTTGACTGGCAAAAGCTGTTCGCCAGTCAGCCGGCCAAGGCCACCCCGAAGGAAAAAGCCGAACCTGCCGCTGCCGAGCCGAGTGCCGAGGAAAAGGCCGCCAAGGAGCCGAGCAAGCCCTGGCAGGTGCTGCTCAAGGATGTGCAACTGCGCAACTATCAGGTACACCTGGCCGACCGTAGCCAGAAGGAGCCTGTGGCACTGGATGTGGGCCCGCTCAACGCCGACCTGCAGAACTTCGACAGCCTCAACCAGTCGCCCTTCACACTCAAGCTCGACACCGGGGTCGGCAAGCAAGGCAAGCTGCAGGCGGCCGGCCAAGTCAATCTGGCGCCGGTCACCGCCAAGCTGGATGTCAGCACCCGTGATATCGACTTGCGCGTGGCCCAGGCCTACATCAGCCCGTTCATCCGCCTGGAATTGCGCAGCGGCATGCTTTCCAGCGACCTGAAGGTCGATCTCAAGAGTACCGAACCACTGGCCTTCAGCGTCGGCGGCAAAGCCCAGGTCAGCCAGCTGCACACTTTGGACACCATCAAAAATCGCGACTTCGTCAAATGGCAGCAACTGGATCTGAGCGGTCTGTCGTATGTCCATGGCGATGCCCTGTCGATCGACAAGGTGGCGCTGTTGCAGCCCTATGCACGCTTCATCATCAATGAAGACCGCACCACCAACGTCGACGATCTGCTGATCCCTCAACCGGCCAGCGCACCCGCAACCAGTCAAACCAAGCCGGCCACTGCCAGCACTGACAAGCCGCTGGGCATCCGCATCGGTGGCATCGACATCAACGATGGCTCGGCCAACTTCGCCGACCTCACCCTGACCCCCAACTTCGCCACTGCCATCCAGCAGCTCAACGGCCAGATCGGCACCATCGACAACCGAAAGCCGGCACCGGCCAAGGTCGATGTGAAAGGCAAGGTCGATCGTTACGCACCGGTGACCATCAAAGGTGCGCTCAACCCGTTCAACCCACTGGCCAGCCTGGACATCGCCACCAGCTTCAAACGCGTCGAGCTGACCACGCTGACGCCCTACTCCGGCAAGTTCGCGGGCTTCCGCATCCGCAAAGGCCGACTGAACCTGGACCTGCACTACCTGATCACCAACGGCCAACTCAAGGCTGAAAACAAGGTGGTGGTCGAGCAGCTGCAGCTGGGTGAGAAGGTCGACAGCCCCGATGCCGTGGACCTGCCGATCCGCCTGGCAGTCGCCCTGCTCAAGGACACCGAAGGCAAGATCTCCATCGAGCTGCCGGTGACCGGCGACCTGAACAATCCACAGTTCAGCGTCATGCCGATCATCTGGCAAACCTTGCGCAATCTGGTGCTGCGCGCAGCCCAGGCACCGTTCAAGTTCATCGGCGGACTGATTGCCGGCGGTGGCGCCGAGGATCTGGGTAATGTGGCATTCGCGCCAGGCTCCAGCGACCTCAGTGCCGACGCCCAGTCCGCACTGGACAAACTGGCCAGTGCGCTCAAGGAGCGCCCGGAACTGCGCCTGGAAATCGAAGGCACCAGTGCTCAGAGCAGCGATGGCCCGCTGATCGCCAAGCAACGCCTGGAGCGCGAGTACCAAGCGACCTGGTACAAGATCCTCCAGCGCCGCGGCGACAAGGTGCCAGCCAATGCATCGATGCTGGTGGTCGACGACAGTGACAAACCGGCGATGCTCGAGGGTATCTACCGCGCTCGTCTCAAACAGCAACCTCCGGCCGAATGGCAACAACTGAGCCGCGACGAACGCACCGCCAAGCTGCACGATGCGGTGATCAAGTCCTGGGCTGAAAGTACCGCGCTGTTGCGTCAGTTGGGCCAAGATCGGGCTGGCAGCATCAAGGACTACCTGGTGGACAAAGGTCAGTTGGAAGACGACCGGGTGTACTTCATCGATACCAACCTGGGCCAGGCTGAAAACGATGGGCGGGTCATCACGCCATTGCACTTGGATGCCGAGTAGCCCGCCCCTGCAGGCACCTTGGGGTGCCCTTGGCCACCGGTGTCATCTTCGCGGGTAAACCCGCTCCTACAGAGGGTGTAGTGGCCCTGTAGGAGCGGAGCTACCCGCAAACCCTACCTTCAGACCAGCCGCTGTCCGGAAACCGCCGGGTGATACAGCGGCTGCACCTTGTTGCCGGCCGGGTCGAGGACATGGAAGCTACGCGCACCATCGCCATGATCGAATGGGCGATCCAGCAGGGTCACACCGTGCGCCTTGAAGTACAGGTACCAAGCGTCCAGCTCCTCCACGCTGTCGACAATGAACCCATAGTGGTCCAAGGTCTGCAAGCCGTTAGCCGCACCCGCACCGCGCCCCAGGGACAGGTTGTCGTTACCGCAGGTCAGGTAGACCAGATCTTCGTGAGCCCGGTGCAGCACTTCCATACCAAGCAGGTCGACGTAGAAACGTTCGCACTCTTCCAGGTTGGGAACCAGCAGGGCGAGATGACGCAGACCATTCAGACGGCCAGGACGGGCAGGAAGATCAGACATGGACGCGGCTCCTTATATGTATACAATTTGCGAGCAAATTTAAAACAAAAGGATCGCTTTGTGTACAGCCTCTTCATCAAGACCCGTGTAAAGAACGGCAGCGCTGAACAATTTCTGAACGCCATCAAGGTCAATGCGGCGGCCTCGGTGGCCAATGAGCCAGGTTGTCTGGTGTTCGATGTGTCACAGGACCGTCTCGATCCGGACGTGATCTACCTCTATGAGATCTATCGCGACGACGCCGCGTACGAGGCGCACACCCAAACCGCGCATTTCCGTGACAGCCGGCCACTGGTGGAGCCGCTGATCGTCCAGCAGGAATGCTTCGAGAGTGATGTGATCACGTTCAACCCTGTGCGTTTGGGCGGTGAATGAAAGTCGAAGGCCGCTGTACGGCCCTGTCGCTCGCGTCAACGCTAGCGAAAGGGGCGCACAGCGGCCCTCGATGAAAAGGTGGCCAAATCCTTTTGGCCGACGGGACAATCCTTACTCGGTTTTCAGGCCGTCAGCCGACACAGCCTGGACACCCTTGATAGCCTTGGCGATGGCAATCGCCTGTTCTTTCTGCGAGGCGGTGATCGCCACGTCAGAAGACAGGGAGACCACACCCTTATTGGTTTCGACCTTGATGTCGCTGCCAGGGATGCCTTTCTCTGTCATCAGGTCGGCCTTCACTTTGGTGGTGATCCAAGTGTCTTTAGTCTCTTCCTTGGCCTTGGTCACTTCACCGGCCGCCAGCGTCATTGGGGACGACTGGGCGGGCTGCTGGGCAAATGCCGCATTAGCCATGGTCAGAGTCAGGGCGGTGGCAGTAGCGGCAGCAATGGCGAATTTCTTCATGTGAGTCACTCCTGTTGTTCGAAAGGTCTGCGCCGTGGTTCCTGGCAGCAGGTAAACCTACCGTTGCATGTGCTGTGCCAGCTTTTCCGGATAAAAAATCTCTTTAAATTCAAATAGTTAAAATAATCGATTCGGATTGCGATCGTGCAATTTGCAAGGCCAGGCAAAATCCTGCATGCAAGATGCAAGTGGACCAAGGAAAAATCGAGGCGAAAAAAAAGGACCCTATTGGGTCCTTTCTTTCGCCTGAAGAGGCTTAGACGCCGGAGGCCTTGGCAGCCGCAACGTCCTTGATCGACAGTTTGATACGGCCGCGGTTGTCCACGTCCAGTACCAACACTTCGACTTCCTGACCTTCTTTCAGAACGTCAGTGACCTTCTCTACACGCGCATCGCTGAGCATGGAGATGTGCACCAGACCATCTTTGCCCGGCAGGATGTTGACGAAGGCGCCAAAGTCGACGATGCGCTCGACCTTGCCCAGGTAGATCTTGCCGATCTCGGCTTCAGCGGTAATGCCCAGGATGCGCTGCTTGGCCGCTTCGGCCGCTTCCTTGGTCTCGCCGAAGATCTTGATCGAACCGTCGTCTTCGATGTCGATCGAAGCCTTGGTCTCTTCGCAGATAGCGCGGATGGTCGCGCCGCCTTTGCCGATGACGTCACGGATCTTGTCGGTGTCGATCTTCATCGCCAGCATGGTCGGTGCGTTGGCCGACAGCTCGCTGCGCGACTGGGCGATGATCTGATTCATCTGGCCGAGAATGTTCAGGCGCGCTTCCAGGGCCTGGCCCAGGGCGATTTCCATGATCTCTTCGGTGATACCGTTGATCTTGATGTCCATCTGCAGTGCGGTAACGCCTTTGGCGGTACCAGCAACCTTGAAGTCCATGTCGCCCAGGTGGTCTTCGTCACCCAGAATGTCGGTCAGGACTGCGAACTTGTCGCCTTCCTTGACCAGACCCATGGCGATACCGGCTACAGGCGCCTTCATCGGTACGCCTGCATCCATCAGTGCCAGGGAGGCACCGCAGACCGAGGCCATGGAGCTGGAGCCGTTGGACTCGGTGATTTCCGATACGACGCGGATGGTGTATGGGAACTCGCTGTCGCTCGGCAGCATGGCCTGGACGCCACGACGAGCCAGACGGCCGTGGCCGATTTCACGACGGCCAGCGCCGCCCATGCGACCGCACTCGCCTACCGAGAACGGTGGGAAGTTGTAGTGCAGCATGAAGGCGTCTTTCTTCTCGCCTTCCAGGGTATCCAGCAACTGGGCATCACGGGCAGTACCCAGGGTCGCGACGACCAGGGCCTGGGTTTCGCCACGGGTGAACAGGGCCGAACCGTGGGTCTTGGGCAGAACGCCGACTTCGATGTTCAGCGGACGCACGGTGCGGGTGTCACGGCCGTCGATACGCGGCTTGCCGTTAACGATGTTCTCGCGGACGGTGCGGTATTCCAGTTCGCCGAAGATGTCCTTGATTTGGCCGGCGGTCGGGCCGGTTTCTTCATTGGACAAACGGGCGACGGCCTGGTCGCGCAGCTCACCCAGACGGTTGTAGCGATCGGCCTTCAGGGTGATGGTGTAGGCCTGGGAGATGGCCTCGCCGAACTCGGCGCGCACCAGGTTCAGCAGCTCGGTGTTGGCTGGGGCTGGCTGCCAGTCCCAAGTCGGCTTGCCGGCTTGGGCAGCGAATTCCTTGATGGCCTGGATCACGGCCTGGAACTCGTCGTGAGCGAACAGCACAGCGCCCAGCATCTGGTCTTCGGTCAGCTCTTTGGCTTCCGATTCAACCATCAGTACAGCGGATTCGGTACCGGCCACGACCATGTCGAGGCTGGAGGCTTCCAGTTGCTCGTACGTTGGGTTCAGCAGGTAGCCGGTGCTTTCGTGGAAGGCAACGCGGGCTGCGCCGATCGGGCCTTCGAACGGGATACCGGAGATGGCCAGGGCAGCCGAAGTACCGATCATCGCAGCGATGTCCGGATCGGTCTTCTTGCTGGTGGAAACCACGGTGCAGACAACCTGCACTTCGTTCATGAACCCTTCAGGGAACAGCGGGCGGATCGGGCGGTCGATCAGGCGCGAAGTCAGGGTTTCTTTCTCGGAAGGACGGCCTTCACGCTTGAAGAAGCCACCTGGGATCTTACCAGCGGCGTAGGTCTTTTCCTGGTAGTGCACGGACAGCGGGAAGAAGCCCTTGCCTGGATCTGCCTGCTTGGCACCGACCACGGTCACCAGCACGGTGACGTCGTTGTCGACGGTGACCAGCACGGCGCCGGTCGCCTGGCGGGCAATGCGGCCCGTCTCGAGGGTTACGGTCGACTGACCGAACTGGAATTTCTTGATTACCGGGTTCACGGTTTCCTACCTTTTTTCAGTGGCTCTGGGGGGAACTTGTTCTTGCGAATTCTTGGGCAGAACGGGGAATCGGCCCCATTGACCGTCCAGATACAACACGAGGCTGGGAGCCTGGCCGCTGCGCGGTAAAACCGCTCAGCACAACCAGGCTGCCAACCTCGGAGATACGCGTGGCGTGCCTGACGCGAGTGCTGCCAGGCAGCACTCCCGAAACCTGCGACACGCCATGCACACCACTGGCCAGGACGCTATTAGCGACGCAGACCCAGGCGACCGATCAGGGCGCTGTAACGAGTGGTGTCTTTGCCCTTCAGGTAGTCCAGCAGCTTACGACGCTGGTTAACCATACGGATCAGACCACGACGGGAGTGGTGGTCTTTCTCGTTGGCCTTGAAGTGGCCTTGCAGCTTGTTGATGTTGGCGGTCAGCAGAGCAACCTGCACTTCCGGGCTACCGGTATCGCCGGCGGCTTGCTGGTATTCGGCAACGATCTGAGCTTTTTCTTCAACGCTGAGGGCCATTTGGCTTCTCCTGATAAACGGATCCCGCGGACGGTCTCCAATAGGCCAGGGACGAATCCCTGTATTAATGAGTAGAGGTGTGACCGTGCCTATTAACAGCCACCCTCGGTTCCGTACGCTTGGGCCAGGGCTTGGACGTACGGTTTCGATCATTCCGACCGAATCAGTCGACGCGGCGCAATACGCCCGTCTTCGCTCACCTCACCGATACCGATGAAGCGTTCATTGTGATCCTGTACTCGGACCATGCCGAACTGAGGCGCATCCGGCGCACGAACCGCCTGGCCATGCAGCCAGTAGAACGCGCTGTGCTCGGAGAGACGCACCAGTGGCCAATCCTGCAATCCGCTGTCGGACGGCATCAGGAAGCGATCAAGCGCTTCGTTGCCACCTTCGGCGTGGGCCTGCTCGAGCTCATCGAGGGTCACGGTCTGTGCCAGCTCGAAGGGGCCGGCCTGGGTACGGCGCAGTTGCGCGACGTAGGCACCACAGCCCAACGCCTCACCGATATCCTCCACCAGGGTGCGGATATAGGTGCCTTTGCTGCAACCGACCGACAGGCGAACCCGAGTGCCTTCGCACTCGATCAACTCCAAGCGGCTAATAGTAACAGAACGCGCCTCGCGCTCCACTACCTCTCCTGCACGTGCCAGCTTGTACAGCGGCTGGCCGTCACGCTTGAGGGCCGAGTACATCGGCGGTACCTGACTGATTTCACCGCGAAATCGTGGCAAAACAGCTTCGATATCTGCACGACCAACGGTCACATCGCGGGTTTGCAAGACCTCGCCTTCGGCGTCGGCGGTACTGGTAGTCTGCCCAAGTTGCATGACTGTCTCGTAGCCCTTGTCGGAGTCGAGCAGGTACTGGGAGAACTTGGTAGCCTCGCCGAAGCACAACGGCAGCACGCCAGTGGCCAACGGGTCGAGGCTACCGGTATGGCCAGCCTTCTCGGCATTGAGCAGCCAGCGGACCTTCTGCAACGCGGCGTTGGAGGTGAACCCCAACGGCTTGTCGAGCAGGATGATGCCGCTTACGTTGCGGCGGATTCGTTTGACCTGAGCCACCGATTACTCCTCGGCGTCCGGCTTGTCGGCATCCTTGTGCAGGCGATCTTCCGCCACTGCACGCTCGATCAGCGCCGACAGGTGGGCACCGCGGCTGACGCTCTCATCGAAGTGGAAATGCAGCTGCGGTACGCTGCGCAGTTGCATGACACGCCCCAGGTGCAGGCGCAGGAAACTCGCTGCACTGTTGAGGGCCTTGAGGGTCTGCGGCACGGCATCGGCGCCATCCTGGCCCATGACGGTGATGAAGACCTTGGCATGGCCCAGGTCACGGCTGACATCCACGGCGGTGATGGTCACCAGGCCGACACGCGGATCCTTGACTTCACGACGGATCAGTTCGGCCAGCTCGCGCTGCATCTGATCGCCGATGCGTTGGGTACGGCTATATTCTTTTGCCATTCTTGCTACCTGTAACTAAAGCGGCAAACGCCCGGACAGGCTGGAGCCTGACCGGGCGTTACCTTCAGAGGCGCCGCAAACCGCCCAAGGGCGGGGCTTGCGCCCGGCACGGCCCTTACAGGGTACGTGCCACCTGGACTTTCTCGAAGACTTCGATCTTGTCGCCGACCTTGACGTCGTTGTAGCTCTTGACGCCAATACCGCACTCCATGCCCGAACGAACTTCGGCAGCATCGTCCTTGAAGCGACGCAGCGATTCCAGTTCGCCTTCGAAGATCACCACGTCCTCGCGCAGTACGCGGATCGGACGGTTGCGGTACACGGTACCCTCGATGACCATACAGCCAGCGATGGCGCCGAACTTCGGCGAGCGGAACACGTCACGTACTTCGGCGACACCCAGGATGTTCTCGCGAACATCGCTGCCGAGCATGCCGGTCAGGGCCTTCTTGACGTCTTCGATGATGTCGTAGATCACGTTGTAATAACGCATATCCAGACCTTCCTGCTCGACGATCTTGCGCGCACCGGCATCGGCACGAACGTTGAAGCCGAACAGCACCGCGTTGGACGCCAGCGCCAAGTTGGCATCGCTCTCGGTGATACCACCGACACCGCCACCAATCACGCGCACCTGAACTTCGTCGTTGCCCAGGCCCGACAGCGAGCCCTGCAGCGCTTCCAGAGAACCACGCACGTCGGTCTTGAGGACGATGTTGAGCGTCTTCTTCTCTTCCTGACCCATGGTCTCGAAGATGTTTTCCAGCTTGCCGGCGTGAGCACGGGCCAGCTTGACCTCGCGGTACTTGCCCTGACGGAACAGGGCGACTTCACGGGCTTTCTTCTCGTCGGCGACCACGGACAGCTCGTCACCGGCTTCCGGAGTGCCGTCCAGACCGAGAATTTCGACCGGGATCGACGGGCCGGCTTCCTTCACAGGCTTGCCGTTCTCGTCGAGCATGGCACGCACGCGGCCATAGTTGGAGCCGCACAGGACCATATCACCCTGACGCAGCGTACCGTCCTGAACCAGGATGGTAGCGACCGGGCCGCGGCCCTTGTCCAGGCGCGACTCGACCACGACACCACGACCAGGTGCGGTTGGCGTGGCGGTCAGCTCGAGGATCTCTGCCTGCAGCAGCACGGCCTCGAGCAGTTCGTCGACACCGGTACCCATCTTCGCGGAAACCTTGACGAACGGAGTGTCACCACCCCAATCCTCGGAGGTCACGCCTTCAACAGCCAGTTCGTTACGAATGCGATCGATGTCGGCACCCGGCTTGTCGATCTTGTTAACCGCAACCACCAGCGGAACACCGGCAGCCTTGGCGTGTTGGACGGCTTCGCGGGTCTGCGGCATCACGCCGTCGTCCGCCGCCACTACCAGGATCACGATGTCGGTGGCCTTGGCACCACGGGCACGCATCGCGGTGAACGCGGCGTGGCCAGGGGTGTCGAGGAAGGTGACCATGCCACGATCGGTTTCGACGTGGTAGGCACCGATGTGCTGGGTAATGCCGCCGGCCTCGCCTGCAGCAACCTTGGCACGACGGATGTAGTCGAGCAGCGAGGTCTTACCGTGGTCGACGTGACCCATTACGGTCACTACCGGTGCACGCGGCTCGGTCTCGCCTTCGAACTTCAGCGATTCTGCCAGGGAGTCTTCCAGAGCGGTGTCGCTGATCAGGGTCACCTTGTGGCCCAGTTCTTCGGCTACCAACTGAGCGGTTTCTTGGTCGAGCACCTGGTTGATGGTGACCGGGGTCCCCAGCTTGAACATGAACTTGACGACTTCGGCGGCCTTGACCGACATCTGTTGTGCAAGTTCGGAAACAGTAATCGTCTCGCCGATGGTCACGTCACGGATGACTGGACCGGTCGGGTTCTGGAAACCATGCTGGTTGCGCTTCTTCGGTTTGCCTTTGCCACCACGACCGCGACGGAAACCATCGCTCTCTTCGTCGGTGGTACGTGGGGCCGCGCGAGGGGTCGGCGCCTTTTCCTTTTCCTTGACCTTGACCTTGATGGAAACGCGCGGGGCTTCGCCACGGCGCTCACCACCACGACGGTCTTCGTCACGGACACGGCTTTCGTTGCGACGAGTCTCGTCCTTCTTGCGCTCAGCGGCACGCGCAGCGGCATCTTCGGACGCAGGTGCCTCGGCAACAACCGGAGCCGGGGCCGCTACCGCTGCAGGCGCAGCTTTCTCGACAGGCGCTTGGGCTGCGGTTTCAGCCGCTTGACGACGCGCCTGCTCCTCAGCGCGCTGGCGAGCTTCGGCGTCCGCCTTCTCGCGTGCGGCATTCTCGGCTGCACGGCGCTCCTCCAGCTCGCGCTTCTGCTCAGCCTGGATTTCCTCCGGGCTGCGCTGCACGAATACTTTCTTCTTGCGTACTTCTACGCTGATGCTTTTGCTACCGGCGACACGCAGGGTGCTGGTGGTCTTGCGCTGCAAGGTGATCTTGCGCGGCTCTTCCGCCTTGCTCTTGTGGCTGCTTTTCAGATGAGTCAGCAAAACCTGCTTCTCGTTATCGGTCACTACCTGACCGGCGTCGGTGTGCGGCAGACCTGCCTCACGCATCTGCTGCAGCAGGCGCTCTACCGGTGCCTCGACCTCTTGGGCCAGTTCTTTCACCGTGACTTGCGTCATGCACTTCTCTCCTCAGGCCGCGCCTAATTACTCGAACCAATGGGCTCGGGCGGCCATGATCAACTTGCCGGCACGCTCTTCGTCGATGCCGTCGATGTCGAGCAGATCGTCAATCGACTGCTCGGCCAGGTCTTCGCGGTTAACCACGCCGCGCACCGCCAGTTCCGCCGCCAGATCCTTGTCCATACCCTCGAGGGAGAGCAGGTCGTCGGCCGGATGGGCGTCTGCCAGTTTTTCTTCGGTAGCGATGGCCTTGGTCAACAAACGGTCCTTGGCACGAGCGCGTAGCTCGTTGACGATTTCCTCGTCAAAGCCATCGATGTTGAGCATTTCTTCCAACGGTACGTAGGCAATTTCTTCGAGGCTGGTGAAGCCTTCGTCGACCAGCACTTGGGCCAGCTCCTCGTCGACTTCCAGTTCCTCGATAAAGTTGCGCAGGATGTCGCCGGTTTCTGCTTGTTGCTTGGCCTGGATGTCCTTCTCGGTCATCACGTTCAGGGTCCAGCCGGTCAACTGACTGGCCAGGCGAACGTTCTGACCACCACGGCCAATGGCTTGGGCCAGGTTGTCTTCGGCGACTGCGATGTCCATTGCATGGGCATCTTCATCAACGATGATCGCCGCGACTTCAGCCGGCGACATGGCGTTGATGACGAACTGCGCCGGGTTCTCATCCCACAGGACGATATCCACGCGCTCACCACCCAGCTCGCCGGATACGGCCTGGACGCGCGAACCACGCATGCCGATGCAGGCACCTTGCGGGTCGATGCGCTTGTCCTTGGAGCGGACGGCGATCTTGGCACGCGACCCCGGATCACGGGAGGCGGCCATGACTTCGATGAGACCTTCAGCGATCTCTGGCACTTCGATGCGGAACAGCTCGATCAGCATCTGCGGCGCGGTGCGCGACAGGATCAGCTGAGGGCCGCGGTTCTCGGTGCGGATTTCCTTGAGCAGTGCACGCAGGCGGACACCGACACGGAAGGTTTCGCGTGGGATGATGTCCTCGCGGGCCAGCAGGGCCTCGGCGTTGTTGCCAAGGTCAACGATGACGTTGTCGCGGGTCACCTTCTTGACGGTGCCGGAGATGATCTCGCCAACACGCTCACGGTAGGCATCGACCACCTGGGCGCGCTCGGCCTCGCGGACCTTCTGCACGATCACCTGCTTGGCGGTCTGGGCGGCGATGCGGCCGAATTCGATCGACTCGATCTTCTCTTCGATCACGTCTCCGACCTTGGCATCAGGGTGGGTCTCGTGGATCTTGCTCAACCAGGTTTCGATCGCCGGATCATCCAGATCGGCTTCGTCAACCACGGTCCAGCGACGGAAGGTCTCGTAGCTACCGGTGTGGCGGTTGATCTCCACACGCAGGTCGACTTCGTCCTCAAAACGTTTTTTGGTTGCAGTGGCCAGGGCCACTTCCAGCGCTTCGAAAATGACGCCGGGTGGTACACCCTTTTCGTTGGATACCGATTCAACAACCAGCAGTACTTCTTTGCTCATCGTACGCCTCGCCTTGCGCAAGCCATTGGGCCCGGATAGTCCGCCGGGCCCGGCACGTCTCAGTCAAAACTGGGAATAATATTGGCCTTGTCGATCGAGTCGATCGGCAACAGGAACTCATGGTTGTCCACCTGGACCACCACATCCTGATCCTCCACACCGCGGAGAAGGCCCTGGAAGTTACGACGACCTTCGAAGGGCGTACGCAGCTTGATCTTCACTTGTTCGCCGGCATGCGAGGCAAACTGTTCCAGAGTGAACAGCGGGCGGTCCATGCCAGGAGAGGACACCTCGAGGGTATATTCGTTGGTGATCGGATCTTCCACATCCAGAATGGCACTGGCTTGGCGACTGACAGCTTCGCAATCGTCCACCAGGATTCCGCCTTCCTTGTCGATATAGATGCGCAGGACCGAATGCTTACCCTGGGAAACGTATTCGATCCCCCAGCATTGATAGCCCAGACCCTCGACCACCGGGGCCAACAAGGCCTGCAACTGTTCTAGCTTGCTCGACACCTGAACCCCCTCGTGCATGCTGTGCAAATAAAAAATGGGCAAAGCGCCCATCCCTGAAAGCGCCGTTGGACAACGGCGCAAGAACTGTTCAGCTAGCAAAAAGCCCCTGAAAAGGGGCTCCGCTGAAGCTGGTTGCGGGGGCTGGATTTGAACCAACGACCTTCGGGTTATGAGCCCGACGAGCTACCAAGCTGCTCCACCCCGCGACAAAGCTGGGGCGAAAGTATAAGACCGAACCCGCTACAGGGTCAATCTAACCTCCACCTGCAAGAAAGCCCGCTAAAGCGGGCTCTCATGCTTCAATTGGTACCGAGAAGGGGACTCGAACCCCTACACCCTATGGGCACAACCACCTCAAGGTTGCGTGTCTACCAATTCCACCACCTCGGCAATACTACTTCTTGAAACCCGTTACTTCTGCTCTTCGGTTGGAGGAGGTACGTCACCAGCGTTGGTGGCTTCGCTCTTCTTCTCCTGGAGCACCGGTACATCATCATTTACTGCCGGCTTCTGCTCTTTGACTTCCAGAACCGCTGGATCTGGCAGACCTGCTTGAGTCAGCTGATGAGCTTTCTCTTTAGCGAAGTATCCTAACCCAAGAGCAGTCAAAAAGAAAGTGGCAGCAAGTATAGCAGTAACTTTACTCAAAAAGGTAGCGGAACCTTGGCTTCCGAACACAGTATTTGAAGCACCTGCGCCGAAAGATGCACCTGCTTCCGCACCTTTACCCTGTTGCAACAGAACCAGCACTACCACAGCCAGTGCAGCCAACAGATGAAAAACAACTACGACTGTTTCCAGCATTTGTTCAGTTTCCTGCGGCGCGACAAATTGCACCGAATTCGTCTGCGTTCAGGGACGCTCCACCAATGAGCCCCCCATCGATATCCGGCATGCCGAACAGTTCGGCCGCATTGGCCGCCTTCACGCTGCCGCCATAAAGAAGCTGCACTTTCGCGGCAACTTCGGCGTCCTGCGCCGCCAGCTGGGCTCGAATGGCTGCATGCACATCCTGAGCTTGCTGAGGCGTCGCCGTCAGACCTGTACCGATGGCCCAAACAGGCTCATAGGCAATTACAGCGTTGGCAAAAGCGGCAACACCGAATTCATCGATGATACTGCTCAGCTGACGCCCAACCACTTCCAGCGTCTTGCCTGCCTCGCGCTCCTCAAGGGTTTCCCCCACACAGAGCACAGGCTTCAAACCACTTTCCTGAGCGGCTGCGAACTTGCGATTGAGCACTTCATCGCTTTCGCCAACGATCTGGCGACGCTCCGAATGCCCGACCAGCACAAGCTTGCAGCCTGCTTCAGCCAGCTGACTCGGCGCAATCTCGCCAGTCAGCGCGCCCTGCTCGGGCTGTACAGCAGAATTCTGTGCGCCGACGGTGATTCCCTTGCCCTGCAACCCTTCAATCACTTGATTGATGAACAGCGACGGCGGAAACACCGCGACTTCCACTCCGCTCGGCAAGGCCAGATTGCTCAAGCCTTCGGTCAGCTCAGCGACGCTGGCGCGGGTACCGTGCATCTTCCAGTTACCAGCTACCATGGGGCGACGCATGCTTTACCTCGTCGGTCAAAGTGGGCGCAGATCTTACCCAACCGGATCTGCGCTGGCAAGCCTATTTCAGGCACAAACTTCAGCGACCAATTTGGCCAAGGCTTCGGCATGACCGCGGACCTGGTTTTCGTCGTCGCCTTCGACCATCACTCGCACCAGAGGCTCGGTACCGGACTTACGCAGCAGCACACGCCCGCGCCCGGCCATGGCCTCGGTGACCTTGGCGCTGGCCTCTTGCACGGCAGGGTTCTCCAGTGGGTCCACCTTGCTCGCGCCAAAGCGCACATTGATCAGCACCTGCGGGCACTTGCGCAGCCCCTGGCGGGCCTGAGCAAGCGTCTCGCCCCGGCGCTTGAGCGCCAGCAACACCTGCAGCGCGGCAATGATCGCATCTCCGGTGGTGGTGTGATTGCAGCACACGACGTGTCCAGAATTCTCGCCGCCGAGCTGCCAGTCGCGCTCGAGCAGCTCGGCCATCACATAACGATCACCCACCTTGGCCCGGGCAAACGGAATGTCCAGGTCCTTGAGCGCCAGCTCCAAGCCCAAGTTGCTCATCAGCGTGCCGACCACACCGCCCTGCAGCTTGCCTCGATCTTTCAGGTCGCGGGCGATGATGAACAGCAGCTCGTCACCATCAACGATGGCGCCGGTATGGTCGACCATCAGCACACGGTCGCCATCACCATCGAAGGCGATCCCAAGGTCGGCATGGCCCACCAATACGGCGGCCTGCAGCGACTCGATATGGGTCGAGCCGCAGCCTTCGTTGATGTTCAGCCCGTCAGGCTGGGCATGCAGTACGGTGACGTCGGCGCCGAGCTCACGGAACACGCTTGGCGCCACCTTGTAGGTAGCACCATGAGCACAATCGACCACCAGCTTGAGCCCCTCGAAGTTGGTACTGGTGGGCACGCTGCTCTTGCAGAACTCGATGTAACGGCCCGCCGCGTCGTTGATGCGGGAAACCTTGCCCAGCTTGCTGGACTCGACCACAGTCATCGGCTGATCGAGCAGTTCCTCGATCATCAGCTCGACCTCGTCGGGCAATTTGGTGCCTTGGCCGGAGAAGAACTTGATGCCGTTATCATCGTGTGGATTGTGCGAAGCACTGATGACAATGCCGGCCTCTGCATGGAAGGTTCGAGTCAGGTAAGCGATCGCCGGAGTCGGCATGGGGCCGAGCAACATCACATCGGCACCAGCGGCAGAGAGGCCCGCTTCGAGCGCGGACTCGAACATGTAGCCCGAAATCCGGGTGTCCTTGCCCACCAGGACGCGGCAATTGCCCTGCTTGCGGAACGCCATGCCCGCTGCCCACCCCAACTTCAGCATGAAGTCAGGGGTGATCGGGTATTCGCCGACGCGGCCACGAATACCGTCGGTACCAAAGTATTTTCTGCTCATAGGGACTCCAATGTTCTTATTCGGCGTTCTGCACCGCAGTGATCATTCGCACCACGTCGACGGTCTCGGCCACATCGTGCACACGCAGGATGCTGGCTCCCTTGGTCATGGCCAATGCGGCCAGCGCCAGGCTGCCGTAAAGCCGCTCGCCAACGGGGCGATCGAGCGTGAGGCCGATCATGCTCTTGCGCGAGACACCGACCAGCAACGGCCGGCCCAGGCGATAGAGCACTTCCATGTGTTTGAAGAGGCTGAGGTTGTGATCGAGCGTCTTGGCAAAGCCAAAACCCGGATCGAGGATGATTCGGTCAGCGGCAATCCCTGCGACGGCGCATGCGGCCATCCGCTCTTCAAGATAGCGCGTCACGTCAGCGGAGACATCGTCGTAATGCGGATTGTCCTGCATGGTGCCCGGCTCGCCGCGCATGTGCATCAGGCACACCGGCAGACCCGTGTCGGCGGCAGCATCCAGGGCACCATCACGCTCCAAGGCCCGTACGTCGTTGATCAATCCCGCACCCAGCCGAGCGGATTCGCGCATGACTGCAGGCGTGGAGGTATCGACCGAGATGATGACGTCGAGCCGGCTGTTGATTGCCTCGACCATGGGCGCCACTCGCTCCAGCTCTTCGGTCGGCGACACCGCTCTAGCGCCGGGACGCGTGGACTCGCCGCCGATGTCGATCAGCGTCGCGCCGGCAGCCACCATCGCCTCGGCATGGCGCAAGGCCTCGTCGCGCTGGTTGAAGCGCCCGCCATCGGAGAAGGAATCAGGGGTGATATTGAGGATACCCATGACATGGGTACGGGACAAATCAAGAACCCGGTTGCCGCAAGGCAACCGGGTCGGGTACTGCTGTGAGGTCATAGATGCCCTTAGTGTTGAGCCGCTGGACCGCCGATTGGCGACTCCGGACGATCATCTTGGGAGGCCTGGTTGCCGGAGGTGCCGGCATCATTATCCCAATCGCGCGGTTCACGCGGCGTACGACCAGCCATGATGTCGTCGATCTGATCGGCATCGATGGTCTCGTACTTCATCAAGGCTTCGGCCATGGCGTCGAGCTTGTCGCGGTTGTCGGTGAGGATCTGCTTGGCGGTGGCGTAGCAATGGTCAATGATGCTGCGCACTTCGGAGTCGATCAGCTTGGCAGTCTCACCCGAGACGCTGGCATGCTGGCTCGCCGCACTGCGACCGAGGAACACCTCGCCCTCTTCTTCGGCATACATCAGCGGGCCGAGCTTCTCGGACAACCCCCACTTGGTAACCATATTCCGGGCAATCTGGCTGGCGCGCATGATGTCGTTGGACGCACCGGTTGTGACGCCATCGAAGCCCAGGGTCATTTCTTCAGCGATACGGCCACCGTACAGCGAGCAGATCTGACTGACGAGCGCCCGCTTGGAAAGGCTGTAGCGGTCTTCCTCAGGCAGGAACATGGTCACACCCAGCGCACGACCGCGCGGAATGATCGAGACCTTGTAGACTGGGTCATGCTCGGGAACGAGACGACCGACAATGGCGTGACCTGCCTCATGGTAGGCGGTGTTCTGTTTTTCCTTCTCGGACATGACCATGGTCTTGCGCTCGGCACCCATCATGATCTTGTCCTTGGCCAGCTCAAACTCCTTCATCTCAACCAGACGCTTGCTGGCGCGCGCGGCGAACAGAGAAGCCTCGTTGACCAGGTTGGCCAAGTCGGCACCGGAGAAACCTGGCGTACCGCGGGCGATGACGGCGGCATTGACGTTCTCGCCAACCGGCACCTTACGCATATGCACCTTGAGGATCTGCTCACGACCGCGGATATCCGGCAGGCCGACCACCACCTGACGGTCGAAGCGACCGGGTCGCAGCAGCGCAGGGTCGAGCACGTCAGGACGGTTGGTGGCAGCGATGACAATGATGCCATCGTTCATTTCAAAGCCGTCCATCTCCACCAGCAACTGGTTGAGGGTCTGCTCACGCTCGTCGTGACCGCCGCCCATGCCGGCGCCACGGTGGCGGCCAACGGCGTCGATCTCATCAATGAAGATGATACAAGGGGCGTGCTTTTTCGCCTGCTCGAACATGTCGCGCACACGGCTGGCGCCTACACCGACGAACATCTCGACGAAGTCGGAACCGGAAATGGTGAAGAACGGCACCTTGGCCTCGCCCGCGATGGCCTTGGCCAGCAGCGTTTTACCGGTACCGGGCGGGCCGACCATCAGCACACCACGCGGAATGCGACCACCCAGACGTTGGAATTTGCCCGGATCGCGCAGGAACTCGACCAGCTCGCCGACTTCCTCCTTGGCCTCATCGCAACCCGCGACGTCGGCCAAAGTGGTCTTGACCTGGTCTTCGGACAGCAGGCGCGCTTTGCTCTTGCCAAAACTCATCGGGCCGCCCTTGCCGCCCGCACCGCCTTGCATCTGGCGCATGAAGAACATGAACACGGCGATGATGACCAGGATCGGGAAGCTGGCCACCAGCAACTGAGTCCAGATGCTCTGCTGTTCCGGCTGTTTGCCTTCAACCACGACATGGTTGTCGACCAAATCGCCGATCAGGCCATTGTCGGTGATGGCCGGACGAACGGTCTTGAAGTTGTCGCCATCGGTACGCTTGCCGGTGATGACATAGCCGTCGACGGTAACACGCTCGACCTTCCCGTCCTTGACCTGCTGAATGAAGTCGGAATAGTTGAGGGTCTGCGGCTCGTTCGGGCTGGAGAAGTTGTTCATCACCGTCACAAGGACAGCCGCGATGATCAACCACAGGATCAGATTCTTTGCCATGTCGTTCAATTAGCTACCCTCTGAGGTCGGCGCACGACGCAGCCGTGCCTCGCATGATATTCACCGCCCTAACTTACTACATTACCTACGCATCCGCAGGCGCCGTCTGTAACCCTTTGTGAAAGCTAGACTACACGAAGTTCGGACGATCCTGACGGAACCGCCGATTGGAAATAACTATCGGCCGATCCGCAAAACGCCTCTCACGCCCCCTTGAAGCCGCGTCCCAACAGGTACTGCTCACGGGAGCGATCACGCGACGACGACGGTTTGCGCATCTGCACCTTGTCGAACTTGCCACGCACGTCCTTCAGGTACTGGTCGAAACCTTCGCCCTGGAAAATCTTGATCAGGAAATCCCCACCCGGGCGAAGCACGCGGCACGCCAGGTCCAGGGCCAGCTCGCAGAGGAACATGGCACGCGGCATGTCCACGGCGGGCGTACCACTCATATTGGGGGCCATGTCTGAAATCACAAGGTCCACATGCGAATCGCCCACCGCCTCGAGGATCCGTTGCAGCACTTCATCTTGGGTAAAGTCGCCCTGAATGAAGGTAACGTCGGGGATCGAGTCCATTTCCAGGATGTCGGAGGCGATCAGCCGCCCTTGACCACCAATCAGACGACTGGTCACCTGCGACCAGCCACCCGGCGCGGCACCGAGATCGATCACGCTCATGCCGGGGCGGATCAGCTTGTCCTTTTCCTGGATCTCCAGCAGCTTGTAGCTCGCGCGCGAGCGATAGCCATCCTTCTGCGCCTGTTTGACGAAAGGATCGTTGAAATGCTCTCTCAGCCAGTTATGGCTGCTCTTGGAACGTTGCGCCACGGGGCACCTCGATGATTAGCGTCGTGATTGACTGGGCGGAGCCACGGGCCCTCGGGTAAAATGGCCGCCAATTTTACAGAATCAGACGAAAAGGGTCAGATTATGCCGCTCAATAACGAGCAGAAGAAACAATACAAATCGATTGGTCACGACCTGAAGCCGGTCTTGATCGTCGCGGGCAATGGCTTGAACGAAGGCGTCATCGCCGAACTGGAACGCGCACTGACCGATCATGAACTGATCAAGGTCGAAATCCGCTCGGAAGATCGCGAAGAGCGCGCTGCCGCCATTGCCGAACTGTGCAAGGCCGGCCGCGCCGAACTGGTACAGACCATCGGCAAGAAAGCGCTGATCTATCGCAAAAATCCGCAGCCGAACAAGCAGCTGTCCAATATCCACCGTTACAAGTGACGGTGGCTCCGGTCAGTGGCGCGATGGACGCGCCCTGACCGGGACCGGTTGGGCCACCAGCACGATGCCGGAGAAGCCCAGCACTAAAAAGCAGAACATCTGCCAACGCTCACCCACGGAAATCCCGTAGCGCAGCGTGTAATAGCCAACACAGGCACCGAAGCCGAGCAAAAGCATCTGCCCACGGAACTGTCGCCACCAGGCCGCCAGACCGTCTACCCTCGCCAATACCGCCAGCTGGGTCATCAGGCCAAGCAGCGCGACGCCGATCAACCAGCGGTCAATCTGGGCAGCCACATCCTGCACCAACAAGGGCGCAAGGCCCGTCACCTTGAGTGCCGGCACCAATCCCACATGAAAAACCCACAGGCCACCGACCCAGAATACCTGGGCCAGTTGCCAGAGGATGCCCTCAAGGGACGGCGCGCGTAGGCGCCGGTCAGATGTGCTTGACTTCGACAATCTCGTACTCGACCGTGCCGCTTGGCGTGTTGACGACGACGGTGTCGCCTTCTTCCTTGCCGATGATGGCACGGGCAATCGGCGCGCTCGCCGAGAGCTTGCCCTTCTTGATGTCCGCCTCATCCTCACCCACGATCTGGTAGGAAACCTGATCGCCGGTCTCAGTGTTCTCCAGGTCCACGGTGGTACCGAAGATCACCTTGCCGGTGTGGGCAATGGTGGTGACATCGATCACCACCGAGTTCTGCAGACGCCCTTCGATATCGCGGATACGCGCCTCGACCATACCCTGCTCTTCACGAGCGGCATGGTATTCGGCGTTTTCCTTGAGGTCGCCCAGCTCCCGCGCTTCACCGATCGCCTGGCTCAGGCGCGGACGCTCGGTCTTGCTCAGGAAGAGCAGTTCCTCTTCCAGGGCGCGAGCGCCCTGGACGGTCATTGGGTACTTGGTAATGCTCATGCTTTGAGTCCTGCGTGCAGATCCTGCAAGCGGCGAACGGTCTTCTCGGGACCGAATTTCAGCGCTTCACAGATGGCTTCACCAGCCGCAATGGTGGTCGTGCAGTAGATCTTGTGCTGCAGCGCATTGCGACGAATCGAGTAGGAATCGGCGATCGACTGACGACCTTCGGTAGTGTTGATGATCAGCGACACTTCGTCGTTCTTGATCATGTCGACCACGTGCGGACGACCTTCGGTCACTTTGTTCACACGGCGCACCTTCAGGCCAGCCGCCTCGATGACCTTGGCGGTGCCTGCGGTAGCAACCACTTCGAAGCCTAGGGCGATCAGGTCGCGAGCGACACCCGCAACCTGCGGCTTATCGTCGTCACGCACGCTGATGAAGGCGGTACCACCGCTTGGCAGCACTTCGCTGGCACCCATCTGGGCCTTGGCGAAGGCTTCACCGAAGCTGTCGCCGACACCCATGACTTCACCAGTGGATTTCATCTCAGGGCCGAGGATCGGGTCAACACCTGGGAACTTCGCGAACGGGAAGACGGCTTCTTTGACGCTGTAGAAGTTCGGAATGATTTCCTGGGTGAAGCCCAGCTCTTTCAGGGTCTTACCAGCCATGACTCGAGCCGCGATCATCGCCAGCGAAGTGCCGATGCACTTGGAGACGAACGGTACGGTACGCGAGGCGCGTGGGTTGACTTCGATCACGTAGATCTTGTCGCCCTGCAGGGCCAGCTGCACGTTCATCAGACCGACGACACCCAGCTCCAGAGCCATTTTCTTGACCTGAACGCGGACTTCGTCCTGCACTTCCTTGCTCAACGAGTAAGGTGGCAGCGAGCATGCCGAGTCACCGGAGTGAACACCGGCCTGCTCAATGTGCTGCATGATCGCGCCGATCACCACGTCAGTACCGTCGCAGACCGCATCCACGTCCATTTCAATGGCGCAGTTGAGGAAGTGGTCGAGCAGTACCGGACTGTCGTTCGAGACCTGCACCGCTTCACGCAGATAGCGCTTGAGCTCGTCCAACTCGTAGACGATCTCCATGGCACGACCGCCCAGTACGTAAGAAGGACGCACCACCAGCGGGTAGCCGATGCCGCCAGCGGCGCTGATGGCTTCTTCTTCGCTGCGCACGGTGGCGTTTGGCGGCTGCAGCAGGCTCAGACGCTGAACCATCTGCTGGAAGCGCTCGCGGTCTTCGGCGCGGTCGATAGCGTCCGGGCTGGTACCGATGATCGGTACGCCGGCTTCTTCCAGGGCGCGGGCGAGTTTCAACGGGGTCTGGCCGCCGTAGTGAACGATGACGCCCTTCGGTTTCTCGACGCGGCAGACTTCCAGCACGTCTTCCAGGGTCAGCGGTTCGAAGTACAGACGGTCGGAAGTGTCGTAGTCGGTGGAGACGGTTTCCGGGTTGCAGTTGACCATGATGGTCTCGTAACCATCTTCACGCAGCGCGAGGGCAGCGTGTACGCAGCAGTAGTCGAACTCGATACCTTGGCCGATACGGTTCGGGCCACCACCCAGGATCATGATCTTGTCACGGGTCGATGGGTTGGCCTCGCACTCTTCCTCATAGGTCGAGTACAGGTAGGCGGTGTCGGTGGCGAACTCGGCAGCGCAGGTGTCGACGCGCTTGTACACCGGGAACACTTCGAGCTTGTGGCGGTGACGGCGCAGGTTCTTGTCGGTGATGCCGAGCAGCTTGGCCAGGCGCTGGTCCGAGAAGCCCTTGCGCTTGAGGCGCAGCATGTAGTCCTTGTCGATCGACGACAGAGCCAGGGTCTTGACCTTCTCTTCTTCCTTGATCAGGTCTTCCATCTGCACCAGGAACCACATGTCGATGCCGGTCAGGTCGAAGATCTGCTCGCAGGTCATGCCAGCGCGCATGGCGTCGGCGACGTACCAGATACGCTCGGCGCCTGGCACGGTCAGCTCGCGCTTGAGGATACTGTTGGCTTCCGGGTTGGCCAGGTCGACTTTCGGGTCGAGGCCGCATGCACCCACTTCCAGACCACGCAGGGCTTTCTGCAGGGACTCCTGGAAGGTACGGCCAATGGCCATGACTTCACCCACGGATTTCATCTGGGTGGTCAGGCGGGCGTCGGCTTTGGGGAACTTCTCGAAGGCAAAGCGCGGCAGCTTGGTGACGACATAGTCGATCGACGGCTCAAAGGACGCCGGGGTACGGCCGCCGGTGATGTCGTTCTGCAGTTCGTCGAGGGTATACCCCACCGCCAGCTTGGCGGCGATCTTGGCGATCGGGAAGCCAGTGGCTTTGGAGGCCAGCGCCGAGGAGCGCGATACACGCGGGTTCATCTCGATCACGACCATGCGGCCGGTGTTCGGGCAGATACCGAACTGGACGTTGGAACCGCCGGTTTCGACGCCGATCTCGCGCAGCACCGCCAAGGAGGCGTTGCGCATGATCTGGTATTCCTTGTCGGTCAGGGTCTGCGCTGGTGCAACGGTGATGGAGTCACCGGTATGCACACCCATCGGGTCGAAGTTCTCGATGGAGCAGACGATGATGCAGTTGTCCTTCTTGTCACGGACAACCTCCATTTCGTATTCCTTCCAGCCGATCAGCGATTCGTCGATCAGCAGCTCCTTGGTCGGCGAAAGGTCCAGACCACGGGCGCAGATCTCTTCGAATTCTTCACGGTTGTAGGCGATGCCGCCACCCGTGCCACCCATGGTGAAGGACGGACGGATGATGCACGGGAAGCCCAGGCGCTCGAGCACCGCATTGGCTTCTTCCATGCTATGGGCGATACCGGAGCGCGGGCATTCAAGGCCAATGGCCTTCATCGCCTTGTCGAAGCGCGAACGGTCTTCGGCCTTGTCGATGGTGTCGGCATTGGCACCGATCATCTCGACGCCGAATTTTTCCAGAACGCCGTGGCGCTCCAGGTCCAGGGCGCAGTTCAGCGCGGTTTGGCCGCCCATGGTCGGCAGCAGTGCGTCAGGGCGCTCTTTCTCGATGATCTTGGCCACCGACTGCCACTTGATCGGCTCGATGTAGGTGGCATCGGCCATGGCCGGGTCGGTCATGATGGTGGCCGGGTTGGAGTTCACCAGGATGACGCGGAAACCTTCCTCGCGCAGGGCTTTACAGGCCTGGGCGCCGGAGTAGTCGAATTCGCAGGCCTGGCCGATCACGATCGGGCCAGCGCCGAGAATCAGGATGCTTTTGATGTCTGTACGTTTTGGCATGGTTGTCACTCAAATCCGCGGGTCAGTCGGCAAGCCGTCTTGAACAATCTGGGTCAGGCGCTTCCGGGCGCGGCACTTGCCGCCCCGGGGCCTTGATGCAGGATGCTCAGCGGCGCTTGGCCATGGCATCGATGAAACGATCGAACAGTGGCGCGACGTCGGTCGGGCCTGGGCTCGCTTCAGGGTGGCCCTGGAAGCTGAACGCGCTCTTGTCGGTGCGCTCGATGCCCTGCAGGGTACCGTCGAACAGCGACTTGTGGATGGCGCGGACGTTGCCCGGCAGGGTGGCTTCGTCGACGGCGAAACCGTGGTTCTGGCTGGTGATCATGACCACGCCGGTGTCCAGATCCTGGACCGGGTGGTTGGCACCGTGATGGCCGTGGCCCATCTTGACAGTCTTGGCGCCAGAAGCCAGGGCTAGCAACTGGTGACCGAGGCAGATACCAAAGACCGGAATATCGGTCTCGAGGATGTCCTTGATCGCCTGGATCGCGTAGTCGCATGGCTCGGGATCGCCAGGGCCGTTGGACAGGAACACGCCATCCGGATTCAGGGCCAGGACTTCGCTGGCAGGGGTCTGGGCCGGCACGACGGTCAGGCGGCAGCCACGGGCAACCAGCATGCGCAGAATGTTCAGCTTGACGCCGTAGTCATAGGCCACCACGTGATAGGGCAGGTCCGCAGCTTCCAGAGTCGGGTGGCTGTCGGTTGCCAGATTCCACACACTGGAGCGCCATTCGTAGCGTTCCTTGGTGGAAACTTCCTTGGCCAGGTCCATACCCTTGAGGCCTGGAAAGGCGCGAGCAGCGGCGATGGCGGCTTCTTCGCTGATGTTGTCACCGGCGAGGATGCAGCCGTTCTGGGCGCCCTTTTCGCGCAGGATTCGGGTCAGGCGACGAGTGTCGATGCCAGCGATGGCGACGACATTATTGGCCTTGAGGTAGTCAGGCAGCGACTGGGTGTTGCGCCAGTTGCTGGCCAGCAGGGGCAGGTCACGGATAACCAGGCCAGCGGACCAGACACGGTTCGACTCGGCGTCTTCCGGTGTAGTACCGGTATTGCCAATGTGCGGGTAGGTCAGGGTAACGATTTGCTGCGCATAGGAAGGGTCTGTAAGGATTTCCTGGTAGCCGGTCATAGCGGTGTTGAATACCACCTCACCAACGGTCTGGCCGTCGGCACCGATAGCTTCACCGCGGAAAATACTGCCGTCGGCAAGGGCGAGTATGGCTGGCTTTGTCAAGAAGACCTCCCGTAAATCAAGCATGAAAGGGCGATCGCAGGTTGCAAAAAAGCGGAGTGACGTATGGACACGTCACCCCGCTTTCATGTGCTGAATTCAATTCGCTGCGCGCTTTTAGTGGACACACTAAAGCTGTAGCTTACAGAAAATTACGTTTTAGGTCTACCGCGTATGTGTCTCTGAAACACAGGAATGCGACAGGCTGACATCGGCGACTCCTTCACGGGTGGCCCGCCCTCCCACAAGAACCGCGCCGCACATCAAAGCGACGCTATTGCTGTAGGAGTGGGCTTGCCCGCGAGGCGCCTCTCTAACTTGCTTTAACGCAGCTCGAGCACATCCTGCATGTCGTACAGGCCTGGCTCGCGCCCCTCCAGCCATAGCGCGGCACGCACCGCCCCCTTGGCGAAGGTCATGCGGCTGGAGGCCTTGTGAGTGATCTCCACGCGTTCGCCTTCAGCAGCGAACAACACGGTATGGTCCCCCACTACATCACCGGCGCGCACCGTGGCGAAGCCGATGGTCTTACGATCGCGGGCACCGGTCTGCCCCTCACGCCCATAGACCGCCACTTCTCCCAGATCACGACCCAACGCCTGGGCAACCACTTCACCCATACGCAAGGCAGTACCCGAAGGTGCATCGACCTTGTGGCGGTGGTGCGCCTCGATGATCTCGATATCCACCTCGTCGCCCAACACCCGCGCGGCGGTATCCAGAAGCTTGAGGCAAAGATTGACGCCGACGCTGAAATTGGCGGCAAAGACAATCGGAATTTCCTTGCCCGCCTCGGCCAACTGCTCTTTTTCCTCTGGCGTGAAACCGGTAGTACCAATCACCATCGCCTTGCCTGCCTTGCGACAGAAGGCGAGGTTCTTCAGCGTCACCGAGGGGTGGGTGAAGTCGATCAGCACATCGAATTCGTCAGCGACCTTGGACAGATCACTGGAGATTTCCACACCGATCCGCCCCAAGGCCGCCAGTTCGCCGGCATCGGCACCGACCAGAGAGCTGTCCGGACGATCAATGGCCGCCGTCAGGCCAGCCTGGGGCGCCTGTTGCTGCACAGCCTCGACAAGGGTCTTGCCCATCCGTCCCGCCGCGCCCATTACCGCAATACGTCGCATAGCCTGTTCCTTGTCAGAGATCGCCGAAGAAGCGCTTCACACCCTCGAACCAGCCACTGGCCTTGGGCGAATGGGAGCTGTCGCCCTGCAACGAGTCGCGCAGCTCCTCGAGCAGCTCGCGCTGACGTCGACTGAGGTTGACCGGGGTCTCCACAGCCACTCGGCACAGCAGGTCGCCAGCCCCGCCACCGCGCACAGGGGCTACGCCCTTGCCACGCAGACGGAATTGCTTGCCGGTTTGAGTGCCTTCCGGAATCTTGAGCTTGACCCGACCATCGAGGGTGGGCACTTCCAGCTCACCACCCAGGGCCGCATCGGTGTAGCTGATCGGCACCTCGCAGTACAGGTGCTTGCCGTCGCGCTGGAAGATAGCGTGCTCACGCACACTGATGACGACATAGAGGTCACCGGTCGGACCACCATGGGTCCCCGCCTCGCCTTCGCCAGAAAGACGAATGCGATCGCCGGTATCGACACCCGCCGGCACCTTGACCGACAGCGTCTTGTATTCCTCGACACGCCCCTCGCCATGACAGGCGGTGCAAGGATCGGTGATGATCTTGCCTTGGCCATGGCAGCGCGGGCAGGTTTGCTGCACCGAGAAGAAGCCCTGCTGCATGCGCACCTGACCGATGCCGCCACAGGTTGGGCAGGCCGACGGGGTCGACCCCTTCTTCGCACCGGAACCATCGCAAGGCTTGCAGTTGACCAGGGTTGGCACACGGATGCTGACCGTAGTGCCGCGCACGGCCTCCTCGAGGTTCAGCTCAAGGGTGTAGCGCAGGTCGCTGCCGCGCTGCGCACCGCCACGGGAACCGCCGCGCCCACCACCGAAGAAGTCACTGAAGACATCACCGAAGATGTCCGAGAAGTTAGCGCCACCAAAGCCGGCACCGCCACCACCCATGCTCGGATCGACGCCGGCATGTCCGTACTGGTCGTAGGCTGCGCGCTTGCTGGCATCGGACAGAACCTCGTAAGCCTCGTTGGCTTCCTTGAATTTGTCTTCCGATTCTTTATCGCCCGGGTTGCGGTCCGGGTGGTACTTCATCGCCAGGCGGCGATAGGCCTTCTTGAGGTCACCTTCGCTGGCGCCGCGCTCGACACCCAGGACCTCATAAAAATCACGCTTTGCCATAGGTCATTGCACTCTTGGGGGCATTCGGCGCGTTCATGCGCTTGCTGCGCCACGCCGTCAGCACCTGCCACCACACGATTGCGCCCTGACAGATGCTGTAAAAATTCTCGAATTCCAGACACACCAACGCGGGAGCAAGCCCCCGCGCGGCGACATCCTACCAGCTCACCGACATCAGACGATGAGCTGGCCGACAACATGCAGGGATTACTGCTTGTTGTTGTCTTTTACTTCTTCGAACTCGGCGTCGACCACGTCATCGTGCTTGGCTTCCGGCTCGGCCTGCTGTGCGCCGCCCTGAGGCTGTTCGGCCTGCTGCTCGGCGTACATCTTCTGGGCAACCGGCGCGGAGACCTTGGACAGTTCCTCGACCTTGGCATCGATGGCAGCCTTGTCGTCACCCTTCAGGGCAGCTTCCAGTGCAACCACAGCCGCTTCGATCGCCGCTTTCTCTTCGGCAGTGGCCTTGTCGCCAGCGTCGGTGACCATCTTGCGGGTCGAATGAACCAGCGCATCACCCTGGTTACGAGCAGCGGCCAGCTCTTCGAACTTGCGGTCTTCCTCGGCGTTGGCCTCGGCGTCACGCACCATGCGTTCGATTTCCTCGTCGGACAGACCCGAGTTGGCCTTGATCACGATCGACTGGGACTTGCCAGTGGCCTTGTCCTTCGCGCTCACGTGCAGGATGCCGTTGGCATCGATGTCGAAGGTCACTTCGATCTGCGGAACACCACGCGGGGCTGGCGGAATGTCGGCCAGGTCGAATTTACCCAGCGACTTGTTCTGCGCAGCCTGCTTGCGCTCACCTTGCAGCACGTGAATGGTCACGGCGCTCTGGTTGTCATCAGCCGTCGAGAACACCTGCGACTTCTTGGTCGGGATGGTGGTGTTCTTCTCGATCAGCGCAGTCATCACGCCACCCATGGTTTCGATACCCAAGGTCAGCGGGCTGACGTCCAGCAGCAGAACGTCCTTGACGTCACCGGCCAGGACCGCGCCCTGAATGGCAGCACCCATGGCGACGGCTTCGTCCGGGTTGACGTCCTTGCGCGCTTCCTTGCCGAAGAAGTCGGCAACGGCCTTCTGTACCAGCGGCATACGGGTCTGGCCGCCGACCAGGATCACGTCGTCGATCTTGCTGGCATCGATACCGGCGTCCTTCAAAGCGATGCGGCAAGGCTCGATGGTACGGTTGACCAAGTCCTCGACCAGCGACTCCAGCTTGGCGCGGGAGATCTTCACGTTCAGGTGCTTAGGACCGGTCGCATCTGCAGTGATGTACGGCAGGTTGACGTCGGTCGACTGAGCGGAGGACAGCTCGATCTTGGCCTTTTCAGCAGCTTCCTTCAGACGCTGCAGGGCCAGCGGATCGTTCTTCAGGTCCATGCCGGACTCTTTCTTGAACTCATCGACGAGGTAGTCGATCAGGCGCATGTCGAAGTCTTCGCCGCCCAGGAAGGTGTCGCCGTTGGTGGCCAGTACTTCGAACTGGTGCTCACCGTCGACTTCAGCGATTTCGATGACCGAAACGTCGAAGGTACCGCCACCGAGGTCATACACGATGACAGTGTGGTCACCCTTGGCCTTGTCCATGCCGTAGGCCAGTGCAGCGGCGGTCGGCTCGTTGATGATGCGCTTGACGTCCAGACCGGCGATGCGACCGGCGTCCTTGGTGGCCTGGCGCTGGCTGTCGTTGAAGTAGGCCGGCACGGTGATGACCGCTTCGGTCACTGGCTCGCCGAGGTAGTCTTCGGCGGTCTTCTTCATTTTCTTCAGGACTTCGGCGCTGATCTGCGGCGGAGCCATTTCCTTGCCGCTGGCTTCGACCCAGGCGTCACCGTTGTTGGCCTTGACGATCTTGTACGGAACCAGCTTGATGTCTTTCTGCACGACATCTTCTTCGAAGCGACGGCCGATCAGGCGCTTCACTGCGAACAGGGTGTTGTGCGGGTTGGTGACGGCCTGACGCTTGGCCGACTGGCCAACCAGGATCTCGCCATCGTTGGCGTAGGCCACGATCGAAGGGGTGGTACGCGCGCCTTCGGCGTTCTCGATGACTTTGACGTTACCGTTTTCCAGAATGGAGACGCACGAGTTGGTGGTCCCCAGGTCGATACCGATGATTTTGC
The DNA here is from genome assembly GCF_008124495.1 of Pseudomonas sp. CK-NBRI-02. Classification (NCBI taxonomy): domain Bacteria; kingdom Pseudomonadati; phylum Pseudomonadota; class Gammaproteobacteria; order Pseudomonadales; family Pseudomonadaceae; genus Pseudomonas; species Pseudomonas sp. CK-NBRI-02. The sequence continues at coordinate 64,507 of NZ_VSJH01000030.1, forward strand.
CCATGTTTACTCTCCCGAAACTTGAATTAGGTTGCAGCGGCTACATTGGCCAACTGCGGTAATACTTGAATGCTTGACACCTAGATGGGGATGCCCGGAAGGATTTCAAGCCTTTTCATCAATCGACGGCTGGGGGGCTGCCGGCGCCTTGCTGACCACCACCATGGCGGGACGCAGCAGGCGGCCATTGAGCAGGTAGCCCTTCTGGAACACCTTGAGCACGCTGTTCGGCTCGACGTCGGCGCTTTCCTGCATGGCCATGGCCTGGTGGTGCTCGGCGTTGAACGGCTCGCCGTGCGGGTCGACAGCCTCGAGGTTGTAGCGCTTGAGGGTGTCGTGGAACATCTTCAGGGTCAGCTCGATGCCTTCGCGCATCGGCTTGATGGTCTCGTCGTCGGCGCTGGACAGCTCCAGGCCACGCTCCAGGCTGTCGATCACCGGAAGCAAGTCGCCCGCGAACTTCTCCAGGGCGAACTTGTGGGCCTTCTCGACATCCTGCTCGGCGCGACGGCGGATGTTCTGCAGTTCGGCGGCAGCGCGCAGGGACTGATCCTTGGCGGCGGCCAGCTGCTCCTCGAGCACCTGGACGCGGGCACCGAGATCCTCTGCACCAGCCTCTTCGGCGTTAAGGTTCTTCTCATCCAGCTGTTCGTCAGCCATTAGGTTTCTCCTCCGCAATTTCTGATATGCGAGCCCAGGCTCGTCTTGTCTTGCCGGCTATATGGGGCCGGAAAAACAAGGTTCAAGGGCCAACGCTGTTTTCCCATGACGATATTGATCGCCCGGCGGGCATTGTCAGTCCGACGAAAAGCACTGTATAAATAAACAGACATGACCCTTCGGGAGCCGCCCTCATGCTGGTGCACCTGTCCATTCACAACTACGCCATCGTCGAGCACCTCGACCTCGAACTTGCCCGCGGCATGAGCGTGATCACCGGCGAAACCGGCGCCGGCAAGTCGATCATGCTCGACGCCCTGGGCCTGGCCTTGGGCGATCGCGCCGACAGCGGCGTGGTACGCCCTGGGGCAGACAAGGCAGACATCCTCGCCACATTCGACCTGGACGAGATTCCTGAAGCCCGTGCCTGGCTGGCCGAGCGCGACCTGGACAACACCGGTCCCTGCATCCTGCGCCGGGTCATCACTGCCGAAGGACGCAGCCGCGGCTATATCAATGGCACCCCTTCCCCCTTGGGCGATCTAAAGGCCCTGGGCGAACTGCTCATCGATATTCATAGCCAGCACGAACACCAGTCTCTGTTGAAAACCGACACCCATCGTCGCCTTGTGGACGAGTACGCGGGCGCCATCGACCTGGCCCGTCAGGTACAACTGGCTGCCCAGCGCTGGCGCCAGACCCGCCAGGAGCTGGAGCGCCTGTCCAACTCCGGCGACGAGCAACGCGCCCGTCACCAATTGCTCAGCTATCAACTCGAAGAGCTGGACAACCTTGGCCTGGGCGAAAATGAACTGGAGCAACTGGAACAGGAACATAAAAGCCTGACCAACGCCGAGGCCCTGTTCGGTATCTGCCGCCAGGTGATCGACCATTGCAGCGAAAGCGATTCCGGCAATGTGCTCAGTGCACTGACCACCAGCCTCAATCGCCTGACCGCCGTCGCCAACGCGCCCAAAGCGCTGGGCGAGGCCGCCAATCTAATCGCCAGCGCACAGATCCAGGTCGAGGAAGCCGTGGGCGAACTCAACCGCTTCCTCGATCACTTCGATGCCGACCCCATGCGCCTGCAAGCCCTGGAGGAACGCCTCGACACTATCTACACCCTGGCACGCAAGCACCGCGTGCACCCGACCGAGCTTCCTCACCTGCAACAGCGCTTGATGGACGAGCTGGAAGGGCTCAACGCCAGCGACGAATCGATCGAGCGCCTGGGCGAGGAACTGGCCGCCTATGCCCAGCATTACCAGACCAAAGCCCTCGAGCTCAGTGCGTTGCGCCAGCAGGCGGCCAAGCAGCTCGCCACGGCCGTTGAACAGGAGATCCAGCGCCTGGGCATGCCCGGCGGGCGTTTCTGTATCGAACTCACGCCCTATGAAGGCAGCGAGCTTTCGCCCCATGGTCTGGAGGTGGTCGAGCTGCTGGTGAGCGCCAACCCGGGCCAGCCACTCAAGGGCTTGGCAAAAGTGGCGTCAGGCGGCGAGCTGTCGCGGATCAGTCTGGCGATCCAGGTGATCACTGCGCAAACCTCGCGCATCCCCACCTTGGTGTTCGATGAAGTGGACGTTGGAATCGGCGGCCCTACCGCAGAAATTGTCGGCCAGCTGTTACGTCGGCTGGGCGAGCGCGGCCAAGTCCTGACCGTGACCCACCTGCCCCAGGTCGCAGCCCAGGGGCACCATCATCTGTTCGTGCACAAGGTACGCAACAGCGATACCACTCATACAGCAGTGGCCAACCTGGGCAAGCGCGAGCGGGTCGAGGAGGTGGCGCGGATGTTGGGCGGCATCGACCTCACCAAGGAATCGCTGGCCCATGCGCGCAAGATGGTGGTCACAGGTAAGGCCTGAGTTGTTCGGCTTCAATTAAGGCGCAGCGCTGACGGGATCGGGCCTATGTATGAATAACAACGAGATCCCCCGCAACCTAAAAACAAAAGGCGACCCGAGGGCCGCCTTTGTTTTGTTAACGATATAAATCGTTACTTTTTCTTGCGCACATAGAGGACCAGGTTATGGTCAACCAGCTCGTAGCCGTGCTGGGCAACGATCTCTTTCTGGCGCTTTTCGATCTCTGTATCCACGAACTCGATGACTTCACCAGAGTCCACGTTGACCATATGGTCGTGGTGGCCGCCGTCAGCCAGCTCGAAGACCGCATGACCGCCGTCGAAGTTGTGGCGAACCACCAGACCCGCCGCTTCGAACTGGGTCAGTACGCGATACACGGTTGCCAGACCGACGTCTTCACCGGCTTCCATCAGTGCCTTATAGACGTCTTCGGCGCTCATGTGGCGCTGCTCCGTGGAGTCGAGCATCTGTAGAATCTTGACTCGAGGCAGGGTCACCTTGAGACCGGCTTTGCGCAATTCGCTATTTTCAACCATGGTCAGCTTTCTCGCCGATGCTGCTTCGCAGCTTCTCTTAATACGGGTATGATCGGGGTTTACGTTGTCCAGCCAAGATAGTGGAAGTCGCCCACCGATGCAAAACACCAAGCTCTTGCTAACCAGCCTCACCCTAGTGGGACTGCTCGCACTCGCCGGTTGCTCGTTTCCCGGGGTTTACAAAATCGACATCCAGCAGGGCAATGTCGTTACGCAGGACATGATAGACCAATTGCGCCCCGGAATGACCCGCCGCCAAGTAAGGTTTATCATGGGTAACCCACTGATCCAGGACACGTTCAATACCAATCGCTGGGATTACCTCTACAGCCTGCAGCCTGGCGGCGGCCAGCGTCAGCAAGAGCGCATGAGCATTTTCTTCAACGACAGCGATCAATTGGTCAGCCTGTCCGGCGACTTCATGCCAGGCGTGAGCCGCGACCAGGAAATCCTCGGCGGCAGCGGCGACACCACCGTCAGCCCAGCCACTCAACCGGCCCAGCCAAGCCAACCGGAAGAAAAACCGGCCAAGCCAGGCTCGTTGGAAGAATCGATCCAGAAAGAAATCGACACTATCGAGACCACGCCGGTCCCGACACCAGCACCGCTGGAAACCTCCCCGCAATAAGCGCGGCGAGACAAAAAAGCCCGGGCAATGCCCGGGCTTTTTATTGCCTGATCGACTTAAGGACCACTGTGTGCCCAATAAGTATCAGGCCTATCCCTGCCGCGCAGCTCTCGCCTTGGCGGCACGCAGCTTGCGCACTTCCTTCGGATCAGCCAACAACGGCCGGTAGACCTCCAGACGATCCCCCTCCTCGACCTGATGCGCAAACGGATCATTCACCACCTTGCCGAAGATCCCCACCGGGCAAGCCTCGACGTCCAAGCCCGGCACTTGCTCGGCGAGCCGAGAGTGGAGCAACGCCTGATGTACGGTTGTGCCTGCGGGCACCACGCACGTCAGCAGCCACTGACGCTCGGCAGTGGCGTATACGACCTCGATGTTCAGGTTTGCCTCAGCCATTGAGTTGCTTGGCCCGCTGGCAGAATGCATCGACCAGCGTGTTGGCCGCCTGGTTGAACAGAGGGCCGAGGGTAGCGCGCACCAGAGGGCCGGCATAATCGAAGGACAGGTCCAGGCTGATCTTGCAGGCCTTATCGCCCAATGCCTTGAACACCCACAGGCCATGCAACTGGGTGAACGGCCCTTCCTCCAGATTCATTTCGATCGACTGCCCAGGTACCAGCACATTACGTGTGACGAACTGCTGGCTCATGCCGCCCTTGGCCACTTCCAGCTTCGCCCGCATGTGCGTGTCGCTGGCTTCGATCACGGTCGAGGCCGAGCACCACGGCAGGAATTTCGGGTAGCTGGCCACGTCATTCACCAGATCGTAGAGCGCCTGGGCAGGGTACGGCAGCAGGGCAGAGCGTTGAATATGGGTAGTCATCCAGGCGTCACTTCCAAGGCAGGGCGGCAGCGCTTTCTAAGCACATCGAAAACAATTCCCTTCGAGGGAACAGGCCCTGCATTGTCCGGGATTCATCCTACAGGCTCAAGCACACCTAAACCCCGTAGCCGCCGACGCAGCGACTGCCTATAATGCGGCCCCTATGGCTAAGCAAAAGAAACATCCGACCGGGACCATCGCGCAAAACAAAAAAGCGCGACACGATTACTTCATCGAACACAAGTTCGAGGCCGGACTGGTCCTGTCCGGTTGGGAAGTAAAGAGCCTGCGGGCCGGCAAGGCGCACCTGACCGACAGCTACGTGCTGCTCAAGGACGGCGAAGCCTGGCTGTTCGGCAGCCACATCACCCCGCTGACCACCGCCAGCACCCACGTCATCGCCGACCCCACCCGCACCCGCAAGCTGCTGCTGAACAAGCGCGAGCTCGAACGCGTGGAGGCTGCCGTGGCACAGAAGGGCTACACCTGCGTAGCCCTCTCGCTGTACTGGAGCAAGCACCTGATCAAGTGCGAAATTGCACTGGGCAAGGGCAAGAAGGAGTTCGACAAGCGCGACACCCTGCGCGAGCGCGACTCCAATCGCGAGATCCAGCGCACGATGCGCAACAAGGGCAAGGGCGAGTAAGCCCTCCCTGCCTGTGCAGGTCTATTCGCGGGTAAACCCGTTCCTACAGGGACAGCGACGGCGACCCTGTAGAAGCGGGTTTACCCGCTAAACGCCTACACAAAGCAACCCATCTCAACGCCCGCTGCGTCGCTCTGCGCGTGCTACACGCTGGGCCTCCTGCTGCGCTTCTTCGAGCACTTCCTGCACGTACAGAATGTGCCGGCTCGAGACCTCCCGCGCATCGTCTGCCCTACCCTCGATGATTGCCCGATACAACTCGCGATGCTGACTGATCAGCATGTCGCGGGTCTCGCTGCGCTGTTGGTACATACCGCCGATATTGGTCACCACGTTGCGCTTGAGCAGGTCGAACAAGCCGCGGATGGTATGGAGCAGCACTGCATTGTGACTGGCCTCGGCGATCGCTAGGTGAAAACGCGCATCGGCCGCCCCCTCCTCCGCCCGACTGACCTCGTCGACACGGGCATAGCAGTCCTGCAGCGCATCGAAGGCAGCCTTGAGCCGCTCACGGTCAGGCTCCGTGGCCCGCTGGGCCGCATAGTAGGCACAGGAAGCCTCCAGCGTATGGCGAAACTCCAACAGGTCGCGCTGAGCCTCGGGGTTGCGCTCGAGCAGCTGCAGCAACGGATCGCTGAACGTTGACCCCAGCGCCTCGGCCACATAATTGCCACCGCCCTGGCGACTGACCAACAACCCTTTAGCCACCAGCTTCTGGATCGCCTCGCGCAACGAAGGCCGGGATACGCCAAACTGCTCCGCCAACACGCGCTCGGCCGGCAGGCGCTGCCCTGAGGTCAGCGTACCTTCGAGAATCATCCCTTCCAACCGATCGACGATGTCGTCGGACAGGCGCCGTTGGCGGACCTGATCAAAAACCATCACATGCTCTCCACAATCCCCACGCACTTAGGGGGGCGTCCATTCTCGCCGATCCACAGCGTATCGACACCCATCAGTTGACGATTTCCCCTGCCCATCAGCCGGCCATTCATCGGCATCCGACCAAAGTTTTGCCCAGGACAAATTGACACAGCCTCGATAGCGCTTTTAACCTAGCGACCAGTCATTGTAAATTGGTATTACCAATTATCCAATGCCAGTGCCTGACCAACAACAATTAGGGGCCACCCCATATGCAAACCTGGCAACAACTCTATAGCCCGCTTGGTAGTCTTGGCCTGTCCGCGCTGGCGGCGGTCATTCCCATCGTGTTCTTCTTCCTGGCCTTGGCGGTGTTCCGCCTCAAAGGTCATGTCGCCGGCAGCATCACGCTGGCCCTGTCGATTCTGGTTGCGATCTTCGCCTTCCAGATGCCTGTCGACATGGCCCTGGCCGCTGCAGGCTACGGCTTCCTCTACGGCCTGTGGCCGATTGCCTGGATCATCGTTGCCGCGGTGTTCCTCTACAAACTCACGGTCAAGAGCGGCCAGTTCGAAGTGATCCGAAGCTCCGTGCTGTCGATCACCGATGACCAGCGCCTGCAGGTGTTGCTGATCGGCTTCTGCTTCGGCGCCTTCCTCGAAGGCGCGGCCGGCTTCGGTGCCCCGGTGGCCATCACTGCCGCGCTGCTGGTGGGCTTGGGCTTCAACCCGTTGTATGCTGCCGGCCTGTGCCTAATCGCCAACACCGCCCCGGTGGCGTTCGGCGCCCTGGGCATTCCAATCATCGTCGCCGGTCAGGTCACCGGAATCGACGCCTTCCACATCGGCGCCATGACGGGCCGCCAGCTGCCACTGCTGTCGCTGTTCGTGCCCTTCTGGCTGGTATTCATGATGGATGGCCTGCGCGGCGTGAAGGAAACCTGGCCAGCCGCCCTGGTGGCCGGCCTGAGCTTCGCCATCACCCAGTACTTCACCTCGAACTTCATCGGCCCTGAGCTGCCGGACATCACCTCGGCACTGGCCAGCCTGATCGCCCTGACCCTGTTCCTGAAAGTCTGGCAGCCCAAGCGCGCCTTCGCCGAAGCCAAAGGCAGTGTCGGCGCGGCCGTGGTCAGCAGTGGCGGTAGCCAACCTTCGCCATACAGCTTCGGCGAGATCTTCAAGGCCTGGTCACCGTTCCTGATCCTGACCGTGCTGGTCACCATTTGGACCCTCAAACCGTTCAAGGCAGCCTTCGCCCCGGGCGGCGCGATGTACAACTTCGTGTTCAACTTCGCCATCCCGCACCTCGACCAGTTGGTGATCAAGACCGCGCCGATCGTCACCGCGCCGACCGCCATGCCGGCGATCTTCAAGCTCGACCCGATCTCCGCCACCGGCACAGCGATCTTCCTCTCGGCACTGACTTCGATGTGGGTCCTCAAGATCAACGTAAAAACTGGTCTGACCACTTTGAAGGAGACGTTCTGGGAGCTGCGCTGGCCGATCCTGTCGATTGGCATGGTCCTGGCCTTCGCCTTCGTCACCAACTACTCGGGCATGTCCTCGACCATGGCCCTGGTGCTGGCCGGTACGGGTGCTGCATTCCCGTTCTTCTCGCCGTTCCTGGGCTGGCTGGGTGTGTTCCTGACGGGCTCCGACACGTCGTCCAACGCCCTGTTCAGCTCACTGCAGGCCACCACCGCGCACCAGATTGGGGTCAACGACACCCTGCTGGTGGCCGCCAACACCAGCGGCGGCGTGACCGGCAAGATGATCTCCCCGCAGTCCATCGCCGTGGCCTGCGCCGCCACCGGGTTGGTGGGCAAGGAGTCCGACCTGTTCCGCTTTACCGTCAAGCACAGCCTGTTCTTCGCCACCATCGTCGGCCTGATCACCCTAGTCCAGGCCTACTGGCTCACCGGCATGCTGGTTCATCACTAAAGTGAAAGGTGCCGGGCGCCTTGGCGCGCCCGGCAACGATCCCCACCCACGCTGCGAGAATCCATGATCATTTCCGCCTCCACCGACTATCGCGCCGCGGCCCAACGCAAGCTGCCTCCGTTCCTCTTCCACTACGCCGACGGCGGTGCTTACGCCGAATACACCTTGCGCCACAACGTCGAGGATCTGGCCAGCATCGCCCTGCGCCAGCGCGTATTGAAGAATATGTCCGAGTTGAGCCTGGAAACCCGGCTGTTCGACGAAACCCTGAGCATGCCCGTGGCCCTGGCACCGGTTGGTTTGACCGGTATGTACGCGCGCCGTGGCGAGGTCCAGGCCGCACGGGCGGCGGCGGCCAAGGGCATTCCCTTTACTATGTCGACGGTCTCGGTGTGCCCCATCGAAGAAGTTGCCCCGGCGATCGACCGGCCCATGTGGTTCCAGCTTTATGTCCTCAAGGATCGCGGCTTCATGCGCAACGCCCTGGAGCGGGCCAAGGCCGCTGGGGTCAAGACGCTGGTGTTCACCGTCGACATGCCGGTGCCCGGCGCCCGCTACCGTGATGCCCACTCCGGCATGAGCGGCCCGAACGCGCCGCTGCGTCGCATCTGGCAAGCGATGACTCACCCGCAGTGGGCGTTGGATGTAGGCCTGCTGGGCCGCCCACACGATCTGGGCAATATTTCGAAGTACCGCGGCAACCCCACAGGCCTGGCGGACTACATCGGCTGGCTGGGTGCCAACTTTGACCCGTCCATTTCCTGGAAGGATCTGGAGTGGATCCGAGAGTTCTGGGATGGCCCGATGATCATCAAGGGCATCCTTGATCCCGAGGATGCCAAGGACGCAGTGAAGTTCGGTGCCGACGGCATCGTCGTCTCCAACCACGGCGGCCGCCAACTCGACGGGGTACTGTCCAGTGCCCGCGCCCTGCCGGCGATTGCCGACGCGGTCAAAGGCGACATCAAGATCCTCGCCGACTCCGGTATCCGCAATGGCCTGGACGTGGTGCGCATGATCGCTCTGGGCGCTGACACTGTGCTGATCGGTCGCGCCTTCCTCTATGCGCTGGCCACCCATGGCGAGGCCGGGGTGAAGAATTTGCTCGATCTGTTCGAGAAAGAAATGCGCGTGGCCATGGTGCTTACCGGTGCCAAATCCATCAGCGAAATCACCCGCGATTCGCTGGTCCGCGAACTGGGCGCCTGACGCCTGCACGAAATTGCCTGATTGACCGGGGCACGCAGCGCGACAGACGCTGTGGCCCCGAGAGGAGATTGCATGACTTTGCCCGCCGCGTTCCTGCGAGATGCCCAGCGCCTGATTCCCGCCGAGCGCCGCTTCGATGACCCGACCTCGACCCTGGCGTTCGGCACCGACGCCAGCTTCTACCGGCTCATCCCAAAGCTGGTGGTGCGCGTCGAATCCGAGGACGAGGTGGTGGGCCTACTGCACCTGGCCCAGCGCGACCGTGTGCCGGTCACTTTCCGGGCTGCAGGCACCAGCCTGTCCGGCCAGGCCATCAGCGATTCGGTGCTGATCGTTCTAGGCGATAACTGGAACGGTCGTCAGATCCGTGGCCAGGGGGAGCAGATCCGGCTGCAACCCGGCGTCATCGGTGCCCAGGCCAACGCCTGGCTCGCGCCTTATGGACGTAAGATCGGCCCGGATCCGGCCTCGATCAACGCCTGCAAAATCGGCGGCATCGTCGCCAACAACGCCAGCGGCATGTGCTGCGGCACCGCTCAGAACACCTACCACACCTTGGCCGGTATGCGCATGGTGCTGGCCGACGGCACCTGTCTGGACAGCGAGGACCCGGCCAGTGTCGCTGCCTTCAGCCAAAGCCACGCGCCGTTGCTGGACGAACTCGCCCGCCTGGGCCGCGAGACCCGGGCCAACACGGCGCTGGCCGAGCGCATCCGGCACAAGTACCGGCTGAAGAACACCACCGGGCTGTCACTCAACGCTCTGGTGGACTACGACCAACCGCTGGATATCCTCCAGCACCTACTGGTCGGCTCCGAAGGCACCCTGGGCTTCATCAGCGCGGTCACCTACGACACCGTGCCCGATCACCCGCACAAGGCCAGCGCCCTACTGGTCTTCCCCTCGGTGGAAAGCTGCTGCCGCGCCGTGACCGTGCTCAAGCCACAGCCGGTGTCCGCCGTGGAGCTGCTTGACCGGCGTAGCCTGCGTTCGGTGCAGGACATGCCCGGCATGCCTGCCTGGGTGAAGGGGCTGTCGACCAATGCCTGCGCCTTGCTGATCGAGTCCCGCGCCGCCAGCCAGAGCCTGCTCCACGAGCAGCTCAGCCAGATCATGGCGGCCATTGCCGAGTTCCCCCTGGAGCAACGCGTGGATTTCAGCGAAGACCCGGCGGTGTACAACCAGCTGTGGAAGATCCGCAAGGACACCTTCCCCGCCGTCGGCGCGGTGCGCCAGACCGGCACGACGGTCATCATCGAGGACGTGACCTTCCCCATCGAGCAACTGGCCGAGGGTGTCAATCGCCTGATCCAGCTGTTCGACAAACACTGCTACGACGAGGCGATCATTTTCGGCCACGCCCTGGAAGGCAACCTGCACTTCGTCTTCACCCAGGGCTTCAACAGCCCTGAGGAAGTGGCGCGCTACCAGGCCTTCATGGATGACGTAGCACAACTGGTGGCCGTGGAGTTCGGCGGCTCGCTCAAGGCCGAACACGGCACCGGACGCAACATGGCGCCCTTCGTGGAGCTCGAATGGGGCCAGGACGCCTATCAGTTGATGTGGCAGCTCAAACGCCTGCTGGACCCCAACGGCATCCTCAACCCCGACGTGGTGCTCAGCGAAGATCCAGATATCCATCTCAAGCACCTAAAGCCCCTCCCTGCAGCCGACGAGATCGTCGACAAATGCATCGAGTGCGGCTTCTGCGAACCGGTGTGCCCCTCCAAAGGGCTGACCCTGAGCCCGCGCCAGCGCATTGTCATGTGGCGTGATATCCAAGCCAGGACCCGTGCTGGCCTCGATACTCGGGAGCTACTGAAAACCTATCAGTACCAGGGCGTTGATACCTGTGCTGCCACCGGCTTGTGCGCCCAGCGTTGCCCGGTGGGCATCAATACCGGTGAACTGGTGAAGAAACTGCGAGGCCAGGCTGCCGCACATGGCCAGGCCGCCAACTGGCTCGCAGAACACTTCACTACCGCTCTGCGCGGCGCTCGACTGACCCTGGCCGCCGCCAACGGTGCGCGCAAGCTGCTCGGCGCCCCACGCCTGAGCCGCTTGAGCGCCTCCCTGCGCAAAGCCAGCAATGGGCGCCTGCCCCAATGGACCCCCGCCATGCCCCAAGCGGTTCGCGCCGTCGATATTGCGCCGGCAAGCCATGATGCTCGTCCACGGGTGGTCTATCTCGCTGCGTGCGTTTCACGGGTGATGGGGCCGTCAGCCGGGGATCGAGAGCAAAGCTCGCTGCTGGATAAAACCCGCGCACTGCTGGAAAAAGCCGGCTATCAGGTGGTGTTCCCCGAGAACGCCGACAGCCTGTGCTGCGGCCAGCCCTTCGCCTCTAAAGGCTATGCCGAACAGGCCGAGCACAAGCGCCAGGAACTGATCAACGCGCTATTGCACGCCAGCCGTGGCGGCCTCGACCCGATCTACTGCGACACCAGCCCCTGTACCCTGCGCCTGGTCCAGGATTTGGCCGATACCCGCCTGGACCTGTACGACCCGGTGCGCTTCATTCGCACTCACCTGGTCGAGCGCCTGACGTTCACTGCGCAGGACGAGCCCGTCGCTGTGCATGTCACCTGCAGCACCCAACATCTGGGCGAAAGCCAGGCGCTGATCGACCTGGTGCGTCTGTGCAGCAAGCAGGTGGTGATCCCCGAGGGCATCCATTGCTGCGGTTTCGCCGGCGACAAAGGCTTCACCACACCGGAACTGAACGCCCACTCGCTGCGCAGCCTGAAAGATGCCGTGCAGTACTGCAGCGAAGGCATCTCCACCAGCCGCACCTGCGAGATCGGTCTGTCCAGCCACAGCGGCATCGACTATCACGGGCTGGTCTATCTAGTGGACCGCGTCACGCGAGCGCGCAGCCTTTAAGGCCGCCAGGGCGGCCTGACTGCCTCTCACGGGTAAACCCGCCCCCCTGTGGGAGCGGGTTTACCCGTGACGAAAACACCCGGCAGCAACAGTACTACCCATCAAATGGAACCCAGGCAAAACCTGCGCAGTCCACCGTTACAGGCCCACCTTCCAGAGGCCATCACGAGGAGACACCCCATGAAAGGTACTGCGCTTTCCGCCCTGTTCGCGGCCGCAACCCTGCTGGCCTCGCCGGTGTTCGCCGACGAAGACCTCTGCGCCATCAACCTGCAAAAAATCGACGACAACATGGCCACCCTCGGCACGACCTCCGAAGGCTTGGACAAAGCCATCACCGAGCGCGTCGACAAGGCCAAGGCCGCCCAGGCTTCCGGCGACACCAAGGAATGCATCGCCATCACCAGCCAGGTACTCGAACGCATGGAAAAAACCGAGAAAGGCAGTGGCTCCAGCAGCGGCAGCGGCTCCTGACGCGCAATCGGCGCAGCTGTCGACGCCGGGCGTGCAAACGCGTATACTGCACCCACGTGTCGAAAGGCACGTCAGCTAGAGCTGAGTGTGGGGCCGATTAGGATTCGACGCCGGTATCGAAACTCTAGGTGCATGCCGAGTTGGTAACAGAACTCGTAAATCCACTGTTGCAACTTTCTATAGTTGCCAATGACGAAAACTACGAGGGCTACGCTCTCGCTGCGTAAGCAGCTGAGCCCGCTCTCCTGGTAGCTTCGGCTCCAGCAATCACCAGGGGATGCCTGTAAACCCGAAGTGATTGTCATACAGAACAGGATCGCCGCGTAGTACGTTGTGGACGAAGCGGCTAAAACTTACACAACTCGTCCAAAGCACCCTGCCCGTCGGGCGGCTGCGGATTAACTCAATAGACACGGCTAAGCATGTAGTACCGACAGCGGAGGACTGGCGGACGGGGGTTCAAATCCCCCCGGCTCCACCAGACACACAAAAGGCACCTGATCACCCAGGTGCCTTTTTTTATGCCTGCACGACGGCTACCGGTCAGCCTTCGGCCTGATCCTTCAGATCATCCACGATCGCTTCGTCGTTGTCGGACATCGCATCCTGCGTGTCTTGCGGCTGCCAAAGCGGGAGCAGCGGCGGCGATGCCATCGAAGCTCCCGCTCGGACTTTGGATCAACCCATCGAGCGCACGCCCACTTCCTTGCGGGCCTGTCCACGGGTTGTGACGATCCCCAGGAAGGAAATCACCAACGCCAGGCTAAGGGTTGCCGTCACCTCGGCACGGTGTTCTTCGGTGAACATCATCACGCCCAAGGCACAGGCGATGAAGATGATCACTGCCCAGGTCAGGTACGGGAACAGCCACATGCGGAACTTGAGCTCGGTGCTCTCGCGTTCCAGACGGCGGCGCATGCGCAGCTGGGAAATGGCGATGACCATGTACACCAGCAATGCGATGGCACCGGAGCTGGCGAGCAGGAACTCGAACACGCCCTTTGGCGCGAAATAGTTGAGGATGGCAATGGCCGCACCGATCAAGGTACTGCCGAACACTGCGGCACGAGGTACGCCGACGCTGTTGGTCTTGTTCAGGATCGCCGGGGCATCACCGCGCTTGGCCAGGGAGTACATCATCCGCGAGGCGATGTAGATCGAGGAGTTCATGCAGCTGGTCACAGCCACCAACACCACCAGGTCGACCATGAAGGCTGCATTGGGGATGTTCATGATTTCCAGGGCACGCTGATAGGAGCCCACCACGGCCAGTTGCGGATCGTTCCACGGCACGACGGAGATGATCACGAAGATCGACAGGATGTAGAAGGTACTGATCCGCCAGATCACCGAGCGGGTGGCCTTGGCGATGTTGCGCGATGGGTCGCTGGATTCGGCAGCGGCAATGGTCACCGCCTCGGTGCCGATGAAGCTGAACATCACAGTGATGAAGGCGCCGACTACGGCGGACCAGCCCTTGGGCGTGAAACCACCGTGCTCGGCCATCAGCGTGCTCAAGCCGCTGACTTCGCGATTGGGCAACCAGCCCAGTAGAGCGGCGAATCCAAGACCGATGAAACCGAGAATGGCCGTGACTTTGAGAATCGCGAACCAGAACTCGAACTCACCGTACTTGGCCACGCTGAACAGGTTGGTGCCGGCCAACAGCACGACCGAAAGCAAGGCGAAGATCCAGCTGTCCACTTGGGGGAACCAGGCATTGAGCACGTGCCCGGCGGCCAGGGCTTCGATCGGGATCACCAAGACCCAGAACCACCAGTACAGCCAACCGATGGTGTAGCCGGCCCAGCGGCCGATGGCCTGTTCGGCGTAAGTGGAAAAGGAACCGGTGTCAGGATGGGCGACCGCCATTTCACCGAGCATGCGCATGACCAGAACCACCAAGGTCCCGGCCACGAAATAAGAAAGAATGGTTGCCGGCCCGGCTGCCGCGATGGCATGCCCTGAGCCTACGAAAAGTCCGGCACCGATGATGCCTGCGATGGACAGCATCGTTACATGACGTGGCTTGAAACCTTGTGCAAGGTTGCCATCAGATCCCACGGTGTTCATTGATCTTGTTCTCTTTTTGCTGACACAAGGAAAGGACGGGCAGAGGTAGGCGAACAACTTCTCCTTTGAAAGAACAGTGACACGGCGCATCGCTTACGTGTGTTGTTGAGGTTTTCACGTATCCAGGGCGATGCACCCACAAAATGCAGGGACCACTTTAAGCGGGGGTGGTCGACCAAAAAATGCTCGAAAACGCCCCGCAACTGCTCGATCACGACATGGTGTTTCCATCCATGCCATGGCCAGTAGATTGCCACCTATGTTTGCACAGAATCGCTCTGGAACGGTCGTTCCAGCGCAACAGGGTAGCGCCATCGTAGGTCTTGAAAACGGCGCGGAAGCTGTGGGAGCGGGTCTACCCGCGAAGGGCCGCACCAGCGGCCCCCGACCCGCTCAATAGGTCAGGCAGATCTTGCCGAAATGGCGGTTGCTTTCCTGGTAGCGGAAGGCCTCGACGATCTGCTCGAGCTCGAAGTGCTTGTCCACCACAGGACGCAGGCCGTTGCCGTCGATCGCCCGGATCATCGCCTGTTGTTGGGCACGACTGCCCACCAGCACACCTTGCAGGCGGATCTGGCGCACCAGCGCCTGGACCAGCGGCAACTGACCGGCAACGCCGGTGAGGATACCGATCAACGAAACGTGTCCGCCGATACGCGCAGCGATCATCGACTGTTCGAGGGTGGCCGGCCCGCCGACTTCGATCACATGATCGACACCGCGGTTATCCGTGAGCTCACGTACCTTCTGGCCCCATGCAGGGGTACTGCGGTAGTTGATCAGATGATCGGCGCCCAAGGCTTTTAGGCGCTCGAGCTTGGCATCGCTGGAGGAGGTGGCGATCACCGTGGCTCCGGCCAGCTTGGCGAACTGCAAAGCGAAGATCGACACACCACCGGTGCCCTGTACCAGTACGGTGTCGCCCGGCTTGAGGTGGTCATCGCTCATCAGCGCGCGCCAGGCGGTAAGACCGGCGGTGGTCAGGGTGGCCGCCTCGGCGTGGCTGTAGCCTTTGGGCGCCAAGGTGAAGGCGGTGGCGCGGGCCGTCACCTGCTCACGGGCGTAGCCATCGATACCATCGCCGGGCACCGTGGCGAAGCCTTCCACGTTCGCCTGACCATCGAGCCAGTCGGGGAAGAACGTGCTCACCACCGAGTCCCCCACCTGGAACTCGCTGACACCCGGCCCGACCGCGACCACTTCGCCCGCGCCGTCGGCCATTGGGATGCGTCGTTCGCTCGGCCCCCACATGCCGCTGACCACGGCGAAATCATGGTAATTGAGCGAGCTGGCGTGCAGGCGCACGGTGATTTCGCCAGCCTGCGGCGCGCGCGCCTCGCTGGTCCCTACCTGGACGTTGTCGTAACCGCCACCGGGTTGCACATAGATGGCCTTGTTGCTCATCACAAAGTCTCCTTGAGGGATCGAAAAACCAACACTGCAGATTAGACCGGTCTGGACAGGCAGGGTCAGCCGAGCAACGACCTCAGGGCGCGGCAATCGGCGGCATGCCAGTCCGCCAGTTCCGGCCAGGGGTTGTCCGGCAGATTGACCAGGACCGTGCGCGCCCCTGCGGCGCGGCCGCAATCCAGGTCGAAACGATAGTCGCCAACCATCACCAGCGAAGCCGGAGAAACGTCCCAGGCTTGGGCGATCTTCAGCAAGCCGTCGGGGCTAGGCTTGGGCGCGGCTTCGTCACGCCCGAGGATGTGTTCGACAGCAAAGCAGTCGGCCAGGCCGATGGCCTCCAGAGTGACGTGCGCCAGCTCCCGTGCATTGCGGGTCAGGATGGCCAGTTGGCAACCCCGTCCGGCCAGTTCGCGCACCAACTCCACCGCCCCTTCAGCCGGCTTGGAGGCAATCGCCAGGTCGCGCTCGTGCTCAAGCAGCCAGGCATGCTTGGCCGCGGCCTCCTCGGCCGGCAAGGCCGCCAGGTGGGTAAGGATGTCGTGCTCAGGCGGTATGCCCAGCGCCTCGCGAATCGCCGCGAAATCGTGCACCGCCACCGTGAGCGTGCCGTCCATGTCGAACACCCAGTGGCGAATGCTGCCCAGGCTCATGCCCAGTCCTCACGATGGCGGATCAAGCCCTCTTGGGCCGACGACGCCACCAACTGGCCGGCGCGGTTGAAGATGCTGCCGCGGTTGAAGCCACGGGCGTTGCCCGCCCAGGGGCTATCAGTGGCGTACAGCAGCCACTCATCGGCGCGCAGGTTGCCGTGGAACCACAGCGAGTGATCGAGGCTGGCAATCTGCATGTCCTTCTGCCACACCGATTTGCCATGGGGCAGCAGCGAGGTGGTCAGCAGGCCAAAGTCCGAGGCGTAGGCCAACAGATATTTGTGCAGGGCCGGCATATCCGGCAGCTTGCCGTCGGCACGGAACCAGGCGTATTTGATCGGATCGCCCGGCTTGGGGTTGAACGGATCGCGTTCGGTGACCGGGCGAATCTCGATGGGCTTGGCGCACAGCACCTTGTCGCGAATGCGCTCGGGCAGATGTTCGGCCATGGCGCTCGCCAGCTCGACTTCGCTGGGCAGGTTTTCCGGCCCGACCACATCGGGCATTGGCGCCTGGTGCTCGAAACCACCTTCGTCGTACTGGAACGAAGCGCTGCACGTGAAGATCGGGTGCCCTTTCTGGATCGCCGTCACCCGCCGGGTGCTGAAGCTACCGCCGTCGCGCACGCGATCGACCGAATACACGACCGGCATGCTGGCATCGCCCGGACGCAGGAAGTAGCCGTGCAATGAATGCACATGGCGCGCCTCTTCGACGGTCTGGCTGGCCGCCGACAGTGACTGGCCAAGCACCTGTCCACCGTACAACTGACGGAAGCCAAGGTCCTGGCTGCGACCTCGGAACAGGTTTTCTTCGATGGACTCGAGGCTCAGCAGGTCGACCAAGTCGTCCAATACATGGCTCATGGGGGATTCTCCTAGCAAGGCATCACGGCTCTACGGCGCTCTCATGCGGGCAAATGATACAGGGTTTGTCATTCGCACCCTGCATGGCGTGCCATTCAGCCACGCAAGGTCTGTTGCCACCGCGCGCGATCGATGCGGTACAGCACATGAGGGCGCAGGGGGTGGCCGGCGGCCAGGCGGGGATGCTCGAAACTGCCGGCAAGGTCCTGGACCATGCCGATGGCCTGCATGACCTTCTGCGACGGCAGGTTGCCCTCGGCAGTGAACGACACCACTTCATCCAGGTGCAATTGGGCGAAAGCACAACGCAGGCAGGTCCACGCCGCCTCGCTGGCAAAGCCCAGGCCCCAATGACGCCGCGCCAGGCGCCAGCCGATCTCCACGGCAGGGCCGAAAGGGGCGTCGAAATTGACATTGAGCAGCCCCGTCATGCCGATGAAGGCGCCGCTGTCCTTACGCTCCAAGGCCCATAGGCCAAAACCGTATTCATTGAAATGCCCACGTATCCGCCCGATCAGCGCCGCGGACTCAAGGCGCGTCATCGGTGCCGGAAAATAGCGCATCACCTGCGGGTCGGCGCACAGCGCGGCGAACTCACGCAGATCGTCGTCCTGCCATTGGCGCAACACAAGCCGTGCGCTTTCCAGTTCGAGGATAGGGGTCATCAGGGTGCTCCGAATTCGCGGTCATGCATTGTAAAGCGTAGGCGCCAGCGCGCCGTTGGCACTGTGAATGCAATTTTCACACGCACTTCACCGGCCTCCAACAGCCCGCTTTGCACAATGCCGCCATACGCCGCGGCCCACGGCTGCGTCCTGTCATTGGAGTCAAGCATGCACCCGAGCAACACCTTGCAAAACCCCGCCGTACACACGCCCCCCAAACGACGCCGTTACTTACGCAAGGCAATTGCCGCAGCCGCAGGCCTGCTGTTGACGCTGGCCGGCCTGACCACCTGGCTTTCGACGAGGACGCACATCGTGGACCTTGGCAACAAGCAACAGCTGAGCGACAGCGGGCTGCTGCAGGATTGGGCGCAGGGAACGGTGATCGTGATGATTCGCCACGCCGAGCGCTGCGACAGCGCGCCCGGCCCGTGCCTGGACGACCCGACCGGGATCACCGTCGCCGGTAGCCAGGCTGCGATGCGCGTCGGTCAAGGCCTGCAGCAACTGGGCCTGGGTACCGCCGATCAGTACAGCAGCCCCAAGCTGCGAACCCGCCAGACCGCACACTTCATTCTCGGCCAGGCCGTGCCCAGTGAAGACTGGCTGGAAAACTGCGACAGCCAGTTTCCTGCCGAAGCCCTCGCCCGCAAGCGCCCTGGTCATAACTTGGTGCTGGTCACCCACAACGGCTGCATCGATCACTTCCAGCGTCAATTGCATGTACTCGGGGGAGAACGCGAAAGCGGCTATGCCAGCGCCCTGTTCGTCTCGGTGGACAGCAACGGCAAGGCGCGGATCCTTGGACGCATGAACGAGCCCGACTGGCAGCGGGTGCTGGCCAGCGCCGGCAAGTAGTGCGCGGCGACCTTACGATCGCCAGCGACTGGATACATCGCCTGGACACTGAGCCGGCGGTGTCTGGCTACGCACCGTCTGCCCGCGATGGCGTCCCACTGCGACTGCTGGCAAGATCAATTCTTGGCCCTCACCGCGATTCCTTCCATGCCGTTGCCGCTGATCTACCACGACGACTACAGCCCGGACTTCCCACCCGAGCATCGCTTCCCCATGGATAAGTTCCGCCTGCTGCGCGATCACCTGGTCGACAGCGGCCTGGTCACGGACGAGCAATTGCTGCGCCCGGACATCTGCCCCAACGACATCCTCGCCTTAGCCCATGACCGCAGCTACATCGAGCGCTACATGCAGGGCGAGCTGTCCCGAGAAGACCAGCGACGCCTGGGCCTGCCCTGGAGCGAGGCGCTGGCCCGGCGTACGGTACGGGCCGTGGGCGGCTCGCTGCTGACCGCCGAAATGGCCTTGCGCGATGGCATCGCCTGCCACCTGGCGGGTGGCACCCATCATGCCCACTACGACCACCCGGCAGGGTTTTGCATCTTCAACGACCTGGCGGTGATCAGCCGTTACCTGCTCGAGGCCGGGCGGGTGCATCGGGTGCTGATCTTCGACTGCGACGTGCACCAGGGCGATGGCACCGCACGCATCCTCCACGACACCCCAGAGGCGATCACCGTGTCGCTGCACTGCGAGCAGAACTTCCCAGCGCGCAAAGCCCAGAGCGACTGGGATATCCCCCTGCCCCGCGGGATGGGCGACACGGCGTACCTGAAGGTCGTGGATGACGCGCTCAACTACTTGCTGCCGCTGTACCAGCCCGATCTGGTGCTGTATGACGCCGGTGTGGATGTTCACAAGGACGATGCCCTGGGATACCTGCAACTGACCGACGAAGGGCTGGCCGCCCGGGATGAACGCGTGATGCGTCATTGCCTGGGCCGGGACATTCCAGTGGTCGGCGTGATCGGCGGTGGCTACAGCAAAGACCGCGAAGCCCTAGCCAGGCGCCATGGCATTCTTCATCACAGCGCGGCGCGGGTGCTGGGTTGTGCACAATGACTGTGGAACCGCCTGTGGATAACCTGCGGGAAAGCCTCTGCAGGCCTTTAACCGTCTGACCCACAAGGACCTGATCATTTTCTGATCAGTGCTTGGACAGGCCTCGCTGGGGTAGAATGCCGGCTCTTTTCCACAGCCTGCCGCCCACCATGCCCGATCAACATCACGCCTCCCCTCCCCTCGTCGCCGTCATCGGTGGCGGCCCCGCCGGCCTGATGGCGGCCGAGGCATTGGCCAATGCCGGCCTGGCGGTGCAGGTCTTCGATGCCATGCCATCGGTGGGCCGCAAGTTCCTGCTGGCCGGCGTTGGCGGCATGAACATCACCCACTCCGAGCCTTATCCCGCATTCATCTCCCGCTATGCCGAGCGTCAGGACAAAATCGACGCGCTGCTACACGACTTCGATGCCGACGCCCTGCGCCAGTGGATTCACGGCTTGGGCATCGACACCTTTGTCGGCACCTCAGGTCGGGTGTTCCCCCGGGACATGAAAGCTGCACCGCTGCTGCGCGCCTGGCTCAAGCGCCTGCGCGAGCGCGGCGTGGTTATCCACACCCGCCACCGCTGGTTAGGCTGGAACAGTGACGGCACCTTGCGGATCGCTTATCCACAGGGCGAGCTGCAGGTGCAAGCCGATGCCGTGGTGCTGGCCCTGGGTGGCGGCAGTTGGGCGCGCCTGGGCTCCGACGGTACGTGGCAATCGTTGCTGGCTGAGCGGGGTGTGGATATCTCACCGCTGCAACCGAGCAACTGTGGTTTCGAGGTTCAGGGCTGGAGCCAACTGCTCAAGGACAAGTTCGCCGGCGCACCGCTGAAGAATATTGCCCTGAGCGTACCCGGCAGCGCCCCGCGCAAGGGCGAGTTCATCCTCACCGCCCAAGGCGTCGAAGGCAGCCTGGTATATGCCTGGTCAGCGGCGGTGCGCGAGGCCATCAACCGAGATGGCCGGGGCAGGCTGCTGCTCGACCTGCTGCCGGACCGCCCTGTGGATAAAATCGTCCAGGCCCTGGCCAAACCCCGTGGCTCTCGCTCGATGGCCAAGCACCTGCAAGGCCAACTGGGCATCGAGGGGGTCAAGGCAGCATTGCTGCGGGAGCTGACCGATCAAGCGACCTTCGCTGATCCCCGAGCGCTGGCGCGGGCGATCAAGGCCTTGCCGATCGAATTGGTGCGGCCAAGGCCATTGGATGAGGCGATCAGCAGCGCCGGTGGCGTGCGCTTCGAAGCGCTGGACAGCAGTTTGATGCTCAAGCAACTGCCGGGGGTTTTCTGCGCAGGGGAGATGCTCGATTGGGAGGCGCCTACCGGCGGATATCTGCTGACGGCCTGTTTTGCCAGCGGATTGCGGGCAGGCAAGGCGGTGGTGGATTGGCTGGCTCGGTGTCGTTGAAACGTTGAGGGGGCCGCTTTACGGCCCCCCAGGCCTCAAGGCTTGCGCTTGCGCGGCCCGCTGTTGAAACTCGGCACCTTGCGCACCGGTTTGACCGAAGGCTCCGAGAAACTCGACTCGGCACTGTCCATCCAGCGCCCCAAGCCACGCTTGGCGCTGTTCTCCTTCGGTTTCTTGGGCTTTTTCGGCTTCTTCACGACCTGGCCATTGGCGTCGGTCATCGGCACGCGGTGATCGGGGATGAAGTCCGGTTCTTCGTGTCGCGGCAAGGTCTGGCGAATCAACACCTCGATGGCCGCCAGCAATTGCACTTCATCGGCGCACACCAGCGAAATCGCCTCGCCCTTGTTTCCTGCACGTCCGGTGCGCCCGATGCGGTGCACATAGTCTTCGGCCACGATCGGCAGATCGAGATTGACCACCAACGGCAAGTCGTCGATATCCAGGCCACGGGCAGCGACATCGGTTGCCACCAGCACTTGGATCTCACGGGCCTTGAAGGTGTCCAGTGCCCGCTGGCGGGTGGCCTGCGGACGGTCACCATGGATACCGTCGGCATTGACGCCCTCGGCGAGCAACCGCTCCACCAACTGGTCGACACCATTGCGCGTCTTGGCAAACACCAGCACCTGCTTCCAGCGCTGCTTGCGCAGCAGGTGACAGAACAGGTCGGCCTTGCGCTTCTTGTCCACCGGCACCAACCACTGCTTCACGGTACTGGCCGTGGTATTGCGCGGGCTGACTTCGATGCTCAGCGGATCATTCAAGGCAAGCCCGGCCAGCATGCGGATCTGGTCGGAGAAGGTAGCGGAGAACAGCAACGTCTGGCGTTTGCGTGGCAAGGCGGCATAGACAGCTTGCAGTTCCTCGGCAAAGCCCAGGTCCAGCATGCGATCAGCCTCGTCGAGCACCAGGGTCTGCACCTGGCCGAACTTGACAGCGTTCTGGCGGAACAGATCGAGCAAGCGCCCCGGAGTGGCCACCAGTAGGTCGACGCCACGGCGCAGGCGCATCATCTGCGGATTGAGACTGACGCCGCCGTACACCGCATAGGTGCTCACCGGCAGGTTTTCGGCGTATTCACGGATATTGGCATGGACCTGCTCGGCCAGCTCACGCGTCGGCACCAGCACCAAGGCACGGATCGAGTTGCTGGCGACCTTGGCGCCTTCCAGGGCCAGGCGTTGCAGCACCGGCAAGGCAAAGCCGGCCGTCTTGCCGGTGCCGGTCTGGGCGGCGGCCATCAGGTCGCGGCCGGCCAGCACGGCAGGGATGGCCTGGGCCTGGACGGGGGTTGGGGTGGTGTAGTCCAGGTGCTGCAAAGTGCGCAGCAAGGGTTCGATCAGGCCGAGTTTGGCGAAATTCATGGCAATACCGTCAGGGGGGTCAGCGAAGGCGGCAGTTTACCGCAACCAACGCTGCCCCTGTGGTCGCATTGCCGCGCTCACGATACCGCGAGGTTACTTGCACACCTGCTCTTTGAGCGGCGCCGGCGGCTCGGGCGCCTTGCGCCATTGCGGCAAGCCAATCAGCACCACCGCGCCGATGATCACCGCCATGGCCACGCACTCCTCGGCGCCGATGCGCTCGCCTGCAAAGATGATCCCCAGCAGCACCGCCACCGCCGGGTTGACGTAGGCATAGCTGGTGGCTGCGGCCGGGCGCACGTGCTTGAGCAGGTACATGTAGGAACTGAAGGCCAGGATCGAGCCAAAGAACACCAGGTACGCCAGCGCGCCCCAACCGGCTGCGGTCGGCATCTGGGTCAGGCGCTCGCCACTGAGCGCGCTGCCGATCAACAAGGCGGCACCGCCAACGAGCATCTCAGCGGCACTGGCCATCGCACCCTGGGGCAAGGGCAGGGTCTTGCTCCACACCGAACCAAAGGCCCAGGCCGCGGCCGCGAACAGAATCAGCGCCGCGCCCATGGGGCTGGCCTGCAGGTTCGAGCCCATGTTGAGCATGCCGATGCCCACCAGGCCCAGGGCAATGCCCGCCCATTCAAGCCGCGAATTGCGATGACCGAACAACAGGCCAAACACCAGGGTGAACAGCGGCACAGTGGCCACCGCCAGGGCGGCGACGCCCGATGCCACACCGGCATGCTCGGCCAACGTCACGCCACCATTGCCGCAACTGAGCAGCAAAAAACCGATCGCCCCGGCCGCCCGCCATTGTGGCCAGGTCGGCGCCGGCACACCCCGCCAACGCAAGAACCCGTACAGCAGGCTGCCCGCAATGACGAAACGTACCCCAGCCATGAGCATCGGCGGCCAGGACTCCACACCGATACGGATGAACAGGTAGGTCGAGCCCCAGACCAAGTACAAGGCCAAAAAGGCACCAATGAGCAACAACGGGAAGCGACGGGAGGCAGGCATGGGAAAATACTCGAAATCCGTTTACGGGTGACTTAGTTTAGGAAGGCGCCACCGCAAATTTAAGTTACAAAACGGCTTTAAATGACCGAAACACTTTGCAATGCATGGTTATGCAGGGGATTTACCATCGATTGCAAAGCACACTGGAATCATTCATGGACAAGTACGACCGCATGCTCCTTGCTGCCTTGCTGGAAAACGGCCGGGCCACCTACGCGCAACTGGCGCGCCAAGTGAACCTTTCAGCACCCGCCGTAGCCGAGCGAGTCGCCAAGCTGGAAGCCAGTGGGGTGATCACCGGCTATGCCGCCAAGGTGGATCTGGAGAAAATCGGCCTGCCGATCCAATGCGTGATCGAACTGCGCTTGGCCAGCCACGGCACCCAACAGGCATACGATGCGCTGACCCGCATCCCGCAGCTCACCGAATGCCATCGCGTCACCGGTGACCCCTGCGTGATCATGCAAGCGGCGGTAGCGTCGATGAACGAGCTGGAGGCGCTAATCAACCAGGTATCGCAGCTGGGGTTCACCAAGACATCGATCATCCTGTCCAGTGCAGTCGAGCGGCGAGTGCCGCTCGACCATCTGGAGGGCAACGGCAGGAAGCCCTGAGGCGTTCCAGCCTGTCTGCCTCAATGGCGCAACAGCAGGCGCCCCTCGATCGGTACATATCGGCTGGCCGCCCGGATCAGCGACAACGCGGTAAGCCCAGGCACCCCATAGACCACCGTCTCGACACCATGACGTTGGCTGGCCCGTTCCATCAGCAGATCGAAGTCGCCATCGCCGGAGGCCAGCACCACCTGGTCGACACGGCTGGCGGCATCGATCACATCGAGTGTGATGCCCACGTCCCAGTCGCCCTTTGCCGAACCGTCGCTGCGCTGGATGAAGGGCTTGAGGCGTACCTCGAAGCCGAGATTGCGCAGGATCTGCTGGAACTGTTGCTGCTTGCTGTCGCCGCGGTCTATGGCATAGGCCACCGCCTCGACGATTTGCCCCTGGCTGCTGACATCAGCCCACAGCGCGGCGTAGTTGAAATGACAGCCATGCACCTGGCGCACGGTGTAGTAGAGGTTCTGCACATCGGCGAACAGCGCGATCTTCTTCACCATGACCTCTCTGGCAGTTGCGCGGGTAACGAAGACTGCCCATGGGATCGGCCTCGTTTCGCGAAAGGGGCGCCGTGTGCGCCCCCAAGTGCAGCCAGTATGCCAGAGGCCTCAGATGAAGGTGTCGTCGTCGGAGAAGAAGCCACCGCCATCGCTACCGTAGTCGCTGTCCATGAAGCCGCCCTGATCGTAGCCATTGTCGGCCACCTGCTGCTGGCTATGCTGGTCGTTCCAGCCGCTGCTGTCGCTGGCCGGGGCTGGCTCCTCCTTGATCACCTCGACCACCTCCTCAGGCTGGGAATGATGGTTGAACAGGCTGCTGATACCTTGCGCCAGCAACACGCCACCGGCCACGCCCGCGGCGGTCTGCATGGCGCCGCCAAGGAAACTGCTGGCCCCACTGCGGGCTGGTGCGGCATTGAAACCCGGCTGCGCTTGTGGCTGGGCGAAGCCCTGGGCCGAGGGTTCACGCCAACCGCCGGCAGGAGCCGCCGGTGCGGCCTGACGCTGTGGCTGCGGCGCGGGTACAGGTTCACGGGAGCCGGAGCCAAACAAGCTCGAGAGAAAGCCGCCGCCCGTACTGCCGCTTCGGCTGGCCTCGGCTTGCGCCTTGGCTTGCTTGAGTTCGGCCTCGAGCTGTTTGTTCTGCTCATCCAGGCGCTTGATCGCCGCCTCCTGGACCAGGATCGCCTGGGCCATGTAATAGGCCGCTGCCGGCTGCTGTCGCAGGTGCTCCTCGATACGCGCCTGGGCCTGGGGATCACGGGCCTGGCCTGCGTCCTCGGCTTGCTTGATGCGACTGAACAGGCCGTCGATCAGGGTTTGTTCTTCAGTGTTCATGGAGCTACCTCGTGCGCTGGGCAATACATCGGATAGCGTCAAAGATGGGGCTCGCCGGCCGGGGATTCAATCGACAAAACAGTGAAACTTTTTTCAGCCAGGGGTGGACTGGGCTAAAGTTACGCCCTGCTTTTTCTGCCATGCGATGTTGACCCGATGAATCCGCTGAGCGTTCTGCGCGACTCCTTGTATTTCTTCCGCCGCCACCTGGTGAGCATTCTTCAACTGTGCCTGCCGCTGGTGATCCTCGAGGCCTTGTGTACCCAACTGCTGTATCGCCAGTTGGGCGACCAGGCCTCGGCGGGCTACGGCATGCTGGTCAGCC
Organism: Pseudomonas sp. CK-NBRI-02; assembly: GCF_008124495.1. Classification (NCBI taxonomy): domain Bacteria; kingdom Pseudomonadati; phylum Pseudomonadota; class Gammaproteobacteria; order Pseudomonadales; family Pseudomonadaceae; genus Pseudomonas; species Pseudomonas sp. CK-NBRI-02. Next base: position 90,679 of record NZ_VSJH01000030.1, read on the forward strand.
TGCTGTTCTACCCGCTGTACAGCGCCGCATTGATCCTCTACATGGATACCCGCAGCAACGGCCAGGACATCGCCAAGCGCAACCTGTTCGCCCGCGCCGTGCAGCTGTGGCCATCGCTGGCGCTGCTGATCCTGATCAGCTCGCTGCTGATCATGGCGGGCCTTGCGCTGTTCATCTTCCCGGGCGTGTGGATCATGATCAATCTGGTGTTCGCCGAGTACCTGCTGGTCTTGCGTGGCCTGCCAGTGGTTCAGGCCATGCGCGAAAGCGCCAGGATGACCACCGGGCATTTCATGCACATCTTGGTCTGTGTCGTTGCAGTTCTGGCACCGCTGTGGCTGCTCGACGGCTTGCTGCTGATGGCCTTCCCCGAGCCGCAGCCGGGCGTGCAACTGGCACTGGATAGCCTCAGCGGTTTCCTGCAACTGTTCAGCAGCGTGGTGCTGTACCGCCTGTTCATGCTGCTGGAGAATGACGCGCTCGCCTGAGGCCTCAACGAGTGAGTCCTCTCAGGGAACGACTTCGATCTGCTGCTCAATCAGCGGACCTCTAGAGTGACCCAGCCCCTGTCGATGGACAGGGGTTGGCAATCCACACTCAGAGGATGAACGCATGAGCGACAACACTGCTATACCGAGCTGGGCGGACGAACGCTCCTTCTCGGCCCATCTCTTCGCGCTCAATGGCGCCCAGAAGATCCCCGTCAGCCATCTCTCCCGGTTCTATGCCCCGCTAGGCAGCACCGGCGCCCTTCAACAGGGGACGACAGACGACGGCTGGCTCAGGTTGAACCCCGCGCAGACAGCCATGACGCTGCGTTTCCACTATCACTCCCAGACCCTGAACCGGTTGAATTTCATGCTTTCGCTCGACAGCGACCGGAACCGAAAACTGGGTATCAGCCGCAACGGTTACCTGGGCCTCTACACGTATTCGAACATCGACGACTTCTGGAAGGTCGAACCTCTGGCCTGGAGCGAAAACACCCTTCACTGTCGCATTCGTGACCATCAGGGCCAGCAAGTGAAAGTGCTGGCAAGCTCGCCTCACCACCTGACGGTCAACAAAGGGAACATCCTCGAGTTCTTGGTCGTACGAACGTCGTAAGCTGGCCGACCGACGAACGGCTCGGTTATGCTGGCGCGACCTGCACCGACAAGCCGAGCCGATGATCCGACTACTGCGCAACGTCTTGCTCTCCCTGCTCTTGCTGTTGCCCCTGCTCTGGCTGCTCGCCGACTACCTGGGCTGGCAACCTTCCCCCCGCGAACCGCTGCCGATCGCCTGCCAAGGCAGCCCCCGGTCGCTGCAACCTGGCCAGCCCCTGAAGGTCATGACCTGGAACGTGCAATACCTGGCCGGCAAGCGCTACGTGTTCTGGTACGACCAAGGGCAGGGCAGCGACACCCGCCCCAGCGCAGAAGACCTCGCCTTCAATCTCGACGAAGTCACCCGCGTGATCCGTGCCGAAACGCCGGATGTCATCCTGTTGCAGGAGCTGGACAACAACGCCAAGGCCACCGGCTACCAGGACCAGTTGGCGCTGCTGCGTGAACGCTTGGCCGACCTCTACCCCTGCACCGTCCAGACCTACGAGTGGAAAGCCGATTTCGTGCCTGACCGGCATATCTTCGGCAGTGTTGGCCGCACCCTGGCCACCCTCAGCCGTTACCCGATCGAAAAGGCCGAGCGCCTGCAGTTGCCCAACGCGGCGAGCAATGCCCTGACCCGCCTGCAACGCCCCCAGCCGGCACTGCTGGTCAGCTACCTGCCGCTGGCTGACGGGGGACGCCTGGCGGTGCTCAACACCCGGCTCTCGCCCTACCAGCCCGGCAGCGACTTGCAACGCCGACAGGTAGAGCATCTGGCCAAGGTGCTTGATCGCCTGGAAAGCCAAGGCACGCCCTGGCTGATCGGCGGCGACCTCAACCTACTGCCCCTGGGGCAGTACCGTCGCCTGCCGCCGGCACAGCGCGGCAACTACCCGGCCGACAGCGACCTGCACCTGTTGTGGGACAAGTACCCGATGATTCCCAGCAACGCCGAAGCCAGCGGTGCCGAGCGCGCCGCCTGGCTCACCCACTACCCCAACGACCCGGCAGTCAACGGTCCTGACCGCACCCTCGACTATGTACTTCACAGCCCTCGCCTTCAGCGCATCCAGGCCCAGGTACTGCGACAGGACACGCTGCAGATCTCAAACCATCTGCCGCTCATGGCCATCCTGAAAGTGCCGCCTGTCGATCAGTAAACCATCCTGGGTTGCCTCAGGCTTCTGAGCGTTAAAGCACGGAAAAGCCTCCAACTTCGCCCAGGCTCGACGCCTGGTTAGTGTTCTGTTCGTGAGCCATAAGCCCCTTACTCAACAGAACTGCGGAGTTTTCCATGACCGACAACCTCACAAACTGGATCGCAACAGCTGGATCTTTCAATGCCCATATACACTGTTATGTGATTCCGAAATTCTGGGACAGTTGGAGCAAACGTTGGAAAAAGGTATTCCCTTTTGAGGGTCTACCGGATATCCAAGATCGTCCTCCATACTCTCCCGTACACCTGAGCGAAGGTTCCAGTCTCGGCGAAGGCTGGCTCATCGCTGGTGGAGGGGGGACGCCCACAACGTTCAAGATCATATTCGACTCTCAAACTCCCAATCGCCTCTACGTACGCATAAAGGGCAGTGGCAGCACCAGCAACAGACAAGTTGAGATCAGCCGCAATGGCTATCTCGGCCTTTACCGAGGCGATGCAAAGGTGGACCTTTTGAAACTTGAGCCGCTGAAATGGACTCCGGACACACTACGTTGCCGAATCCGTGATCACCTGGGACACACCGTGAAACTCGTACACAGTGATCAAATCTACCTGAACGCGCAGAACGGAGACGACACTACTTTCCTCATCACCCGGCAACAGTGACAGCCGGATGAATGGCTCATCTGGCCACCGAAGAAAGCATCAGGTCCCTCTGGGCTTGGCCCTCGCCGTGGCTTCGGCGACGAGCGGGTCGTCGGGCCAATAATGCTTGGGATAGCGACCTTTGAGGTCCTTCTTCACCTCGGCATAGGTGGTACGCCAGAAGTTGGCCAAATCCTGGGTCACCTGGACCGGGCGGCGCGCCGGGGACAGCAGGTGCAGTTTGACCTGCTGACGGCCTTGGGCGATGCGCGGCGTATCGGCCAGGCCGAACAACTCCTGCAGGCGCACGGCCAGAATCGGCGGGTTCTCGCTGTAGTCCAGGCGAATGCTCGAGCCGGATGGCACGGTCAGGTGCGCAGGGGCCAGCTCCTCCAGGCGCTGCGGAAGCGGCCAGGGCAAAAGGTTGCGCAGGATCGACGGCAGGTCCAGCTGGGCGAAGTGGCTGAGGCGAGACACCTTGCCCAAATACGGCTGCAGCCAGCTTTCCAGGCTGGCAAGCAGGGCTTCGTCACTCAAATCGGGCCACTCGCTGTGGCCGTCCTTGTTGATGTCCAACTGACGCAACAGCGCGACCCGCGCCTGCCATTGACGCAGTTCAGGTGTCCAGCTCAGCAGGTTCAAACCCTTGCGTCGCACCAGGCCCAGCAATGCCTTGGCGCGGGCCTCGTCATCCAACCCTGGCAAGGGTTCGCGACTGAGCACAAGCTCGCCGACCTTGCGTTGGCGCTCGGCGCGCAGCACCTGCTCGCGTTCGTCCCAGTCCAGGACATCGAGTGTCTCCACCTGCTCGGCCAGCATCCCCTCGAACAGGCCCGGATCGAACTCAGCTGCCAGGTAGATGCGCTCCTCGCGCTGCCCTTGACGGCTGCCCAGGTCCGCGATGACCAGCCAGGGACACTTCATCAGCGCATCCACCTCGGCGAACAGCGCCGCGCGTCCATTGGCCAATCGGTACTCGGCGCTACCCTCGCGCCGCTGCTGGGCCACCCGGTCGGGATAGGCCAGCGCCAGCAATGCCCCCAACCAGCGGGGGTGATCGACATCGACGACAGCAGCGCCCCGCATGCCGCGCAGCAGGCCCCGGTACTGGCGCGCCAATTGCCGGGCGCGCTGCACGCCCCCCTGACCACCACGGGTCGCTTTAGTCTCGCCGCTGAGCAGGGCCAACCGGCTGTGCAGGTCGGCGCCTGCTCCGCGCAGGATGTCGCGCTCACCGAGCAGCGCGGCCACATCGCAGGCCATGTCGGCCAGGCCCAGTGCCTGGCCACGCAATAACAGATGGGCAATGCGCGGGTGCGCAGGTAGTTCAGCCATGGCCTGGCCGTGTTCGCTCAGGCTCTCGCGACTGCCCGGCTTGAACGCCCCCAACCGGGCGAGCAGGTCGCAGGCCTGGGCGTGGGCAGCGCTCGGAGGTGGATCCAGCCAACGCAACTGATCGGGCCAGACACCCCAGCGCGCCAGTTGCAGGGCCAGACCGGCCAGATCGGCCTGGAGGATCTCGGCGCTACCGTGGGCCGGCAACTGATCGTGCTGAGCCTCGGACCACAGCCGGTAGCACACCCCAGGCTCCAGACGCCCTGCTCGACCGGCGCGCTGGGTAGCGCTGGCGCGAGAAATGCGCTGGGTCTCCAGACGCGTCATGCCGCTGCCGGGGTCGAACCGAGGAACACGCGCCAAACCGGCGTCGATGACCACGCGTACACCGTCGATGGTGAGACTGGTCTCGGCGATGTTGGTGGCCAGCACCACCTTGCGCAGGCCCTTGGGCGCAGGCTCGATGGCGGCGCGCTGAGCATTGAGCTCGAGTTCGCCATGCAATGGGCACAGCAGCACATCCGAGCGTTCGCCCAATGCCTCTTGCAGCGACTGATGGACCCGCCGAATCTCGGCCTGCCCCGGCAGAAACACCAGCAGGCTGCCGGGCTGTTCGGCCAGCGCCTGGAGCACGCAATCGACCACCCGCGGCTCGACGAACTCGCCTGGCTGATACGGCCTGCTCCAACGAACATCCACAGGGTGCATGCGCCCCTCGCTGCTCACTACCGGGGCATCGTCGAGCAAGCGCGACAGCCGCTCGCCTTCCAGGGTGGCGGACATCAGTAGAATCTTCAGCGGCGGCTCGTCGCGCAGCAGTTCCCGGCCATTGAGGCTCAACGCCAAGGCCAGGTCGGCGTCCAGGCTGCGCTCGTGGAACTCGTCGAAGATCAGCAGACCCACCCCTTCCAGCGCAGGGTCGGCCTGCAGGCGACGGGTAAGAATGCCTTCAGTGACGACCTCGATGCGGGTATCGGGCCCGATCTTGCTGTCCAGGCGGATGCGGTAGCCGACAGTCTCCCCGACCTTTTCGCCCAGCTCGCTGGCCAGGCGCTCGGCCGCCGCCCGGGCCGCCAGACGGCGGGGTTCGAGCATCAGGATGGTCTGCCCGGCCAGCCAGGGCTCATCGAGCAGGGCCAAGGGTACCCGGGTGGTCTTGCCGGCGCCGGGCGGGGCTTCGAGTACGGCCTCATCGCGCTCGCTCAGGGCTTGACGCAGAGCGGGCAGTACGGCATCGATTGGTAATGAAATCATGGTGGTCCTCGAACAGTCGTCCGAGTATAACGGCGAACCGAGCCTGCCTTATCATGGTCTTAAACATCAGGACCAGGCGACCGGCCTGGTCCTCGTTGGTCACTTTGCGGAGATCCCAATGCGCATCCCTACCCGCGTCATCGGTGGCGCGCTCATCGTCACCCTGCTCACCCAACTGACCGCTTGCGGCACGCTGTTCTACCCCGACCGGCGCGGCCAGATCGAAGGTAAGATCGACCCCGTGATCGCCGCGCTCGACGCTGTGGGTCTTCTGTTCTATGTCATCCCCGGCCTGATCGCCTTCGGCGTCGACTTCGCCAGCGGGGCCATCTATTACCCGCCCGGCGTCACCGCCCACATCGACCCGGTCAAGCTCAAACCAGCCATCAATGCCGATGGCCAGGTCGACAAGGCCAAGCTGCAAGCTATCCTCGAAAGCGAACTGGGCCAACGCCTGCCGCTGAACGACCCTCGGCTGATCCAGCACCGGGGCAGCGTCGAGCAGTTGGCCGCCTATGGCCTGGTACCGGCCGCCTGATCCAGGGAACGCACCTGCGGCATGACTTCGAGCGCCGAACACCAACGCCTGCTACGCCTGGCCACGCGCGCGTCCCTGGCCGTGGCCACGATCCTCGTCGTGAGCAAGGCGGTCGCCTGGTGGCTGAGTGATTCAGTCAGTCTGCTGGCCGGCCTGACCGACTCGGCCCTCGACGCCGTCGCCTCCTTCCTCAACTTACTGGCCGTGCACTACGCCCTGCGCCCGGCCGACGACGATCACCGCTTCGGCCATGGCAAGGCCGAGGCGCTGGCCGGCATGGCCCAGGCGCTGTTCATAGGCGTCAGTGCGGTGCTGATCGGCGTGCAGGCAGTCGATCGCCTGCAATCGCCGCAACCGCTGGGCGATACCGCTGCCGGCATCGCAGTGATGCTGCTGTCGCTTGTCCTGACCCTGGCCTTGCTCACGTTCCAGCGCAAGGTCATCCGCGCCACCGGCTCCACCGCGGTGCGCGCCGACTCGCTGCACTACCGCTCCGATCTGCTGCTCAATGGCAGCATCCTGCTCGCTCTGATGCTGGCGCGCTTTGGCTGGCCACAACTGGATGCCTTGTTCGGTCTGGGGATCGCCCTGTATATCCTCTGGAGCGCCGTGCAGATCGCCCGCGAGAGCACGGCGATCCTGATGGACCAGGAACTGCCGGCCGATATCGGCGAGCGCATGCTCGAACTGGTCTGCGCCATCCCCGGCGTCAAAGGCGCCCACGACCTGCGCACCCGAGTATCGGGCAACCGCTGGTTCGTCCAACTTCACTTGGAGCTTCCCGGCGAGCTGAAACTGCATGACGCCCACGAATTGTGCATGCAGGCATCAGCTGCCATCCGCCAGCGTTACCCGCGAGCGGACGTGATGGTGCATGCCGATCCGGTGTAACCCGTCGATCAGGTCCGCAGCCTTCAATTCACGCTGTAGTCCCGGGCACTGAGGCAATCGGCCAGTACCCGATGGTAGGCATCGGCCACATGGGCCGGTGGCGCGACGGCCGCCGCGGCCGGATCGAAACCGGACTGCTGCACGGCCTGGCGATGACACTCATAACGGTCCTGGTTCTGCTGCCGAGGCGTTTGCCCGGACAACGGATGGGCGATCACGTCATATCCAGTACTCAACTGCGGCCCCGGCGCGGGCAGGATGTTGGGGGGATTGACCACCACATATTCCTGGCTGTCGCTCAGATATTGGTAATAGGTGTTCGAGACCTGGAAGAACAACGTGCCATCGAACCAGACCTCCTGGGCGTAGACCGGCAGGTAGCCGACCCGCACGCCATAGGGTGGCCTTACCAGCACATACGCGCCGCCTTGCGGGCGATACCAGTAGCCGCTGGAATAGTAGTAGTCCTGCCCCTGATGGGGCACCTTCCAATAACGGTCCGGGAAGTGGTCGATCCTGTGTCCGGGATGGTACTGCGGGCCAGGCCCCCAGCCATCGCCATGGCCGTCGGGACGCCCGGGCCAGTCTCCACCTGGACGCTGCCCAGGCCCACCCGCTTCCCAGTGATAGCCGCCATTGCGCCGGGGGATGTCCTGGTAATACCCCTGGCGCGGCGGCTGGGTCTGGCGCACCTCGTCACGCGAATTGAGTGGCGAGCGGCCCATGGTCGCGCCGTTAGGGTCCTGCGCGCCCTGCCCCTCGCCTGCCCCTTGGGCCCATGCGCCCAGGCTGATGCCCAGGCCCAGCAAACCAACACCTGCCCATTGCCGGATGCGCGACCTCATGTTGCCCTCTCGATGGTAAGAACTGCATTGGAACTGCATGCAGTCTATCGCGGCGAGGGCAGATGCAGATGATTCCGGGCATGAAAAAAGGGAGGCCATGGCCTCCCTTTGGGAATTGTCGTCCGTGCTCGGCGCTTGTGGCGTCGGCTCACCTCACATCGTCTTCTGGACGGTGCGTAGCCCGGGGGCCTGGCGGATCCTGTTGGATGGCTGGCCGCGACGGCCTTCCTGAGGCCGGTCGCCGTGGACTGTTGTCCGGGCAGTGATTCTGTTGGTAACGATACGGGAGGCGGCGGAGCAGAGGATTGCGAATATTGCTCAGATAAATAGCACTTGCGCAATTTTTAACCCTGGATTGATAATTCGCAGCAATCCGAACAGAAAAGGCCATTTCCATGAGCAAGCTCGACCGCTATGACCTGAGCATCCTTGCCGAATTACAGCGCGACGCCCGCATCTCCAATCAGGAGTTGGCCGAACGTATCGGCTTGTCCCCCTCCCCTTGCTCACGGCGGGTCAAGCAACTGGAAGACGACGGCTACATCTCCCGCCAAGTAGCCTTGCTGGACCGCAAGAAGCTCGGCCTTAGCCTGACCGCCTATGTGCTGATCGGCATGGACCGCCACACCCCCGAGCGCTTCGAGACTTTCGAGGCCGCCATTCGCAACTTGCCCCAGGTGCTCGAATGCAGCCTGGTCACCGGGATGGATGCCGACTATCAACTGAAAGTCGTGGTCCCGGATATGGACCATTACCAGAAACTGCTGCTCGGCAGCCTGACTCGCATCGAAGGCGTCACCAGCGTGCGCTCGAGCTTCGTGCTCAACCAAGTGCTGGCCAGCACTGAACTGCCGTTGACGCATCTGCGCTGACCGTCCCCTGCCGCCCCGCTTATAATCGGCGCTCAGCCTGCCTGGAGAACACTGATGGATCCCGCCGTATTCGAAGAATGGATGATGATCGTTCTGGTGACCGTGCTGATCGGTTTCATGGGATTCATCGTCTGGGACCTGGCAAAGAAGTCCAAGGCAGGCCGCTTCGGCACCTTGATTCTGTTTTTCGTCCTGGGCTTGGGTGTGCTGGCCTTCATCATCAAGAGCGTGGTGGTAGGGTTCCTCGAAGGGGTCTAGCCGCACGGGGAGGAGCGCTGGCCAGAGACTGTGATGGGCTGCGCAGTAGCCGCCTAACGAAGTAGCTTCGGCGCAACCTCCCGCCAGCACCCTTGCTCCAGCCCATCCAGCGCCCAATCGCCGATCCTCACCCGCACCAACCGTAGCGTGGGCAGCCCCACTGCCGCCGTCATGCGTCGCACCTGGCGGTTGCGCCCTTCCCGAATCACCAGCTCAAGCCAATGAGTCGGTACGCTCTTGCGAAACCGCACCGGTGGATTGCGCGGCCAAAGCACTGGCTCCTCAAGCAACCGGGCCTCGGCGGGCAGTGTCGGCCCATCGTTGAGCTCGACCCCCTCGCGCAACTGCTGCAGTTGCGCCTCGCTCGGCTCACCTTCCACCTGCACCCAATAGGTCTTGGGCAACTTGTGCTTGGGATCGGCGATGCGCGCTTGCAGCCGACCGTCATTGGTCAACAACAGCAGGCCTTCGCTGTCACGGTCCAGGCGCCCGGCCGGATAGATGCCAGGAATGTCGATGTAGTCCTTGAGCGTCGCGCGCCCCTCGCCATCGCTGAACTGGGTCAGCACGTCGAAGGGTTTGTTGAACAGGATAAGGCGGGGTTCGGCCGGCGGCGCCTTGGGCTGGCGGCGCGGACCTGTGGGCCGCGCCTGGGGACGGCGCGGCTTGGAACGGGGTGGCAGGGACATGGATCCTCAGCGGAACGGCGGCTCATCGAAGCTGCGCAGTTTACGCGAGTGCAGCGAATTGAGCTCGGTACGCAGCAAATCCAGGGCCGCGATGCCGATCTTAAGATGTTGACTGACCGCACGATTATAGAAGGCATTGGCCGAGCCCGGCAGCTTGATCTCGCTGTGCAGCGGTTTGTCCGAAACGCACAGCAAGGTGCCGTAAGGCACCCGCAGGCGATACCCCTGGGCAGCGATCGTGCCGCTCTCCATGTCCACCGCCACGGCGCGGGACAGGTTGATCAGCGGTCGCTCCTGGGCCCAGCGCAGCTCCCAGTTGCGGTCATCGTAGGTCAGCACGGTGCCGGTGCGCAGGCGCTTTTTCAATTGCTCGCCACGCTCGCCGGTCACCTGCGCCGCGGCCTCCTGCAGTGCCAACTGCACTTCGGCCAGGGCCGGGATCGGGATATTCGGCGGCACCACCCGATCGAGAATGCCATCGCGACGCATGTAGGCGTGGGCGAGCACATAGTCGCCGATGGTCTGCGATTGGCGCAGGCCTCCGCAGTGGCCGATCATCAGCCAGCAATGCGGGCGTAGCACGGCCAGGTGATCGGTGATGTTCTTGGCATTGGACGGGCCGACGCCGATATTGACCAAAGTGATGCCATCGCCATCGGCAGCGATGAGGTGATAAGCCGGCATCTGGTAACGGTGCCAGACCACACTGGCCACCAAGGCCTGGGTCTCGTCGTCGTCCATGCCCTTTTCGATGATGACATTGCCCGGCAGGACCATACGCACGAAGCGCGAATCCTGACGCAGTTGCTCCAGGCCATGACCGATGAATTGGTCGACGTAGCGATGGTAGTTGGTCAGCAGGATCCACGGTTGGACATGCCGCCAGTCGCTGCCGGTGTAATGCACCAGGCGTCGCAGGGAGAAGTCCACGCGGGCGGCATCGAACAGTGCCAGTGGCAGGGTTTCGGCGCTGCCCCAGTCGCACAACCCGTCGGCGATGTTGTCGGTGGCCGCCGACAGGTCGGTGCTTGGGAAGACCCGCGCAAGCTCGGCGGCAGTGATGCCACTGCCGGCCAGCTCATCGCCTTGGTCGACCACATAAGGGTAAGGAATGTTCTGTTCGCTGACGCCCACTTCCAGGGTCACGGTGTAATCGTGCATCAGCGGTCGCAGTTGCTCGAGCAGGTAACCGCGAAACGCCGCCGGCTGAGTGATGGTGACGCTGTAGGTACCTGCCACCTGCACCTTGGCATAGGCCCGGGTGGTGGCGGCCACTTCACCATGGCTATAGTAGGTCAGGCGCAGGGCGGGATAACGAAACAGCGCCCGCTGGTCGTCGTCCGGCTCGGTGCGGTCCTTGAGGTAGCGCTTGAGGGCCTGGCTGAGGGCGCCGGTGGCCTGTTCATGCAAGGCCGCCAGACGATCGACGGCCTGTTCAGGTGTATCAACGACTACAAACGCTTGGCTCACGCTGGTCTTCCTGTCTTCTGACATGCATGGCTTCCATCTTGCCTGCCTTCTGTTGCAATTACATCCTTGACAATCGTATTCGCCCTCACCGCTGACACACCTGCTCCTACCTGGTCCGCACGGGGTCCCTGTGGGCGCGGGCCTGCCGGCGAACAGGGCGCCTCAGGCCGACCAGACCGGCGTCGCCCGCGCCACCAACGCCTGCGCATCGACACCCCTTGGCAATGCCCCATAGACCCGCCCACCCGCGCCCAACCGGCTGGCGATGAAGGCGTCACTGACCGTCGTATTGCCCGCTTCGAGCAACAACTTGGCCTGCAAGGCCACGGCGATGTCTTCAGTCAGTTGCCGGGCGCGGTACTGGATATCACCGGTATCGGCGAATGCGCCCTTCAGGTTGCCGATATGCGCCGCCAGGCGCGGGTCGCCGTGGCCATCGCCAAGTTCGGCGAACAATGCGTCGAGCACGCCCGGCTCTTTGGACAAAGCGCGCAGCACATCCAGGCATTGCACATTGCCCGAGCCCTCCCACGTGGAGTTGACCGGTGCCTCGCGGTAAAGGCGCGGCAGGATGCTGTCCTCCACGTAGCCCGCACCGCCCAGGCATTCGGCAGCTTCGTTGATCATTCCCGGAGCACGTTTGCAGATCCAGTACTTACCTACGGCGGTCACCAGGCGTGCAAAATGCGCCTGCTGTGGATCGTCCAGTTGGTCCAGCGCCTGTCCCATGCGCAGGCTCAACGCCAGTGCCGCCTCGCTTTCCAATGCCAGGTCGGCCAGCACGTTCTGCATCAATGGCTGTTCGCTCAACATGCGCCCACCGACCTTGCGATGGGCGCAATGGTGCGCGGCCTGGGTCAGCGCCTGTCGCATCAAAGCGCTGGAGCCGACCATGCAATCGAAACGAGTCATGGCCACCATTTCGATGATGGTCGGCACTCCACGCCCCTCTTCACCGATCATCCACGCCAGGGCGCCGCGAAACTCCACTTCGCTGGAAGCATTGGAGCAGTTGCCGAGCTTGTTCTTCAGACGCTGGATATAGAACTGATTGTGCGTGTCGTCGGGGCGGTGGCGTGGCAGCAGGAAGCAGCTCAAGCCCTTGTCGGTCTGGGCCAGCGTCAGGAAGGCATCGCACATTGGTGCCGAGCAGAACCACTTGTGGCCGACCAGCTCGTACGCCTGGCCCGGGCCCGGGGCTCCGACCGGATAGGCCCGGGTGGTGTTGGCCCGCACATCGGTGCCGCCCTGCTTCTCGGTCATGGCCATGCCGAGGGTCACCCCGGCTTTGTGCCGGTCGCCCACGTTTCGCGGGTCGTACTCGCGCGCCAGTACTTTGGGCAACCAGTATTCGGCCAGCTCCGGCTGCAGTCTCAAGGCCGGCACCGCAGCGAAGGTCATGGTCAGGGGGCAGCCAGTGCCTGCTTCTGCCTGGCTGTGCAGGTAGGTCATCGAAGCGCGCGCGACATGGGCGCCGGGACGAGGTTCGGCCCAGGGCAAAGAAGGCAATCCATGCTCGACCGCCGTGCGCATCAGCTCGTGATAGGCCGGATGGAATGTCACCAGGTCGATGCGGTGACCATAACGGTCATGACTGCTGAACTCCGGTTTGTGGGCATTGGCCAGAAAACCCGCAGCCATCAGTGGGCCGCCGGCCAAGGCACCGTAGGCGTCGATCCGCGACTCGGCCCAGCCGGCACCGAAGCGCCGGGACCACTCCTGCAATGGCTGGTCGAGGCGGTACAGGTTGGCGCCGTCGAGCGACGGCGGCTGGTTAGTGACTTCGTGGGTTTCAGCGAACTGGTGCAGGTTCATCGGGGGCTCCCTGGATCCGGTCATGCCTGAAAGCCCCAGTGAAGCACTCCTTGAAGGTCAGTCAAAGTGTCAAAAACGACTAACTCGCCCGTCCTTAACCGCCCATTGCCCCCGAGGCCAACCGGCCGGACGGCCATTGCGCCTGGGCTACGGACAGGTTCAAGGACAGCTCGAAGCGGCTGCCCAGCCCGCGGGTCGACTCATGGGCCAAGCGGGCGCCGATCAGCTCGCCCAGCTGACGGCAGATCGACAACCCGATGCCCAGCCCCCCATAACGGCGGGTCATCGAGCCATCGACCTGGAAGAAGCGCTGGTAGAGGATGGCCTGGTCCAAGTCGTCGAAGCCAATGCCGCTGTCGCTGACGGTGAAGGTCAACGCCAGGTTGTCTGGCCCGAGCCTGCGCCCCCGCACCTGAATCACCACGCCGCCCTGGTGAGTGAATTTCAGGCCGTTGTCCACCAGACAGGCCAGGCAGCGCAGCAGTTTCTGCGCATCGCCAAGCAGCTCGTCGGGCAGCTCCGCTGGGATATCCAGGCTCAGGTACAGGCCTTTGCCCAGGGCACGCCCGGCGAAGCCTGCCCGCAGCTCCTGCAACTGCCGGCGCAGGCTGAAGGGCGCGGCATGGGGCCGCAGACGCCCCGCCTGCAGCTCAGTGAGCACGAGGATGTCGTCGACCATAGCCATCATGTCCTGGGCGGAACCTGTGGCGGTGCGGTGATACTGGGCGTGCTCGGCCGTCATCGGCAGGGTGTGCATCAGCTCCAGCGAGCCGATCACGCCGTTCATCGGTGTACGCAGCTCATGGGTGACCGTGGCCAGGAACTCGTCCTTCAGACGGTTGCTTCGGGCCAGTTGCTGGTTGAGCTGCTCCAGGGTGCGGCCAGTGTCGCGCAAGGCCTGGGCCTGCTGTTCGCGCAGGCTGTTGATACGATCGGCCAGAGCCAGGGACAGCAACGCCACTTCCAAGGCCGAGCCCAGTTGGCTGGCATACATGGTCAGGAATACGTTCGGCAGGTAACCGAGCACCATCAAGGTATTGACCAGCCCGCCCAGGAGGAACGCGGTCCAGGCGATGATGAACCAGCGCGCCACCCGTACTCCATGCCACCAGGCATAAAGCCCGGCGGTGAAGATGCTTACAGTGAACAGCAGCGCCAACAGCGTCGCCATGCGCAAAGCCAGGCCGTAGGGCATGGTGACTGCCAGCACCATGACCAGCCCTCCACCGGCCATCAATCCCAGCAACAGCCGGTCGAAGCCACGGCTGAGGCTGCCTAATTGCAGGAAATGCCGGGCGAACTGGCAGCCGAACAGCCCCGCTGCACCAATGAACAACGGCGTGGCGGCATTGGCCCACCAAGGGCTGTCCGGCCAAAAATAAGCGACACCCGCGCCGTTGACCGAGACTTGGTAGAGCCCGAATGAGGCGATATAGAGGATGTAATACAGGTAGCTGACGTCGCGGACGCTGAGGTAAATGAAGAGGTTGTAAACCAGCATCACCAGCAATACGCCGTAGATCATGCCCAGTACATAGAGGCGAGTTGGCTGCTCTTCCATGTAAGCCTCGGTTGACCATAACGCCACCGGTGCCTGGATCGATCCCTGGCTTTGCAAACGCAGGTAGGCCGTGGTCGCCTGACCTGGGTTCAAAGGCAGCTCGAATAGATAGTTGTTCTGGCGGATCTGCCGGCTGGCATAGGGTAAGGCATCGCCTGTGCGCTGAACCAGACGATAACTGCCATGGCCATCAGGCAGATAGAGATCCAGGTGATCCAGCGGTGGATAGGCCAACTCCAGCAGCCACTGACGGGAAGGTGCGGTAGGTGGGCTGATGTTGCGCAGGTCGATCTTCAGCCAGAACACCGAAGTGGAATAGCCCGCGTTCAGGACATCCTCACGATGCTGCCGGAAACGGCTGGCGAACGCCGGCGAACTGACCTGGGTGATGCTGGCGCTGCCATCGCGGTCTTCGAAGACCTGCATGACTTGACCCAATGGAAGGTACCGGGTGGCGCTGTCGAAATCGACCGCTCCGGCGAACAGGGGCACACAGCCCAAAAGCATGATCAGCAAGTAGCGCATACAGCCCCAGCATGGCCTGTCCAGTCGCGTCGTGGTGGCCTCCCTTCCCTTTGAGACGACGAATTCCGGCAGCGCCTATTTGTCGAGTTATCCGAGCACTCTAGCATAGCCTTCGGACAGGGCAATCAGCCACTTCAAATTTTAAAGGAAAGGCTCTATCTCAATGCTTACAGATATACAAAACACAAAAATCTGACCACTTGATCAACAAAAGCCAACAGCAGGGCGATTCGCCCCCACAGGTTTGGTGGTAAGCTCGCCGACCATGAACATGACCTACAGCTCCCGCCCCGTTGTCCTCTGTCTTTCCGGCCACGACCCCAGTGGCGGCGCCGGCCTGCAGGCAGATATCGAAGCCCTGATCGCCCAAGGCTGTCACGCCGCACCTGCCGTGACCGCCCTGACCGTGCAGGATACCGTCAACGTTTCCGACTTCCGCGTGCTGGACCGCGAGTGGGTTCTGGCACAGGCCAACGCCGTGCTGGCCGACTCCACCGTAGCAGCGGTCAAGCTCGGCATGCTCGGCTCGATCGAAATGGTCGATACCGTCGCCGAACTGCTGGCCGCCCATCCGCACCTGCCACTGGTCTGCGATCCGGTTCTGCGCGCCGGTGGCGGTGGCCGGCTGGGCAAGGACGAAGTCGGCTATGCGCTGCGCGAACGCCTGCTGCCGCTGGCCACCATCGCCACGCCGAACCTGCCCGAAGCCCGGATCCTGGCTGAACTGCCCGAAGGCACCGCGGACGAATGCGCCGAGAAACTTTTGCCGTTCTGTAGACATCTTCTGATTACCGGCGGTCACGGTGACGAGGCACAAATCCATAACCGCCTTTATAGCCGCGACGGTCAACAGCACACCTGGACCTGCGAACGCCTGCCGGGGAGCTACCATGGCTCCGGTTGCACCCTGGCCAGCGCCCTGGCGGGCCGACTGGCGCTGGGTGAGCAATTGCAAAGTGCAGTGCGCAGCGCCCTGGACTACACCTGGCGCACCCTGCGCGACGCCGAGCAACTGGGCAAGGGGCAGTTCGTCCCTCGCCGGCTGCCCCTGGACTTCTGCTCCTGATCCATGAGGCCTGACAGATGAAGTTACGCGGTCTGTACGCGATCACCGACAGCCAACTGCTCGCCGGTCGCTTGTTCTCCCACGTCGAGGCAGCCCTCGAAGGCGGTGTTTGCCTGCTGCAGTATCGTGACAAGAGCGACGACGCAGCACGCCGACTGCACGAAGCCGAAGGCCTGCTCAAGCTCTGCGAGCGCTACGGCACGCAACTGATCATCAACGACGACGCCCCACTGGCCGCGCACTTGGGCGTCGGCGTGCACCTGGGCCAGACCGACGGCCCCCTGACCCCGGCCCGTACCCTGCTCGGCCGCGATGCGATCATCGGCTCCACCTGCCATGCTCAGCTCGAGCTGGCCGAGCAGGCCGCCACCGAGGGCGCCAGCTATGTGGCCTTCGGTCGCTTCTTCAATTCGGTCACCAAGCCCGGCGCGCCAGCGGCCGACATCGCCCTGCTCGCCCAGGCCCGTGCCCGCGTGCAACTGCCGATCGCCGTGATCGGCGGCATCACCCTCGACAACGCCGCCCCCCTGGTCGCCCATGGCGCCGACCTGTTGGCGGTGATCCATGGCTTGTTCGGTGTCGACAGCGCGCAGGAAGTCACCCGCCGCGCCCGCGCCTTCAATGCCCTGTTCGCTTCCTGATTCGAGAGAAATCCCATGTCCCGTTCCGAATCCCTGTTCGCCCAAGCCCAGAAGCACATCCCTGGTGGTGTGAACTCGCCGGTCCGCGCCTTCCGCAGCGTCGGCGGCACCCCGCTGTTCTTCAAACATGCCGAAGGCGCCTATGTCGTCGACGAAGACGACAAGCGCTACGTTGATTACGTAGGCTCCTGGGGCCCGATGATTCTGGGTCACGGCCATCCGGACGTCCTGGCCTCGGTACGCAAGCAACTCGAACACGGCCTGTCCTACGGCGCCCCGACCGCCATGGAAACCGAGATGGCCGACCTGGTCTGCTCGATCGTGCCGTCCATGGAGATGGTGCGCATGGTCAGCTCAGGTACCGAGGCGACCATGAGCGCCATCCGCCTGGCCCGTGGCTACACCGGCCGCGATGCGATCATCAAGTTCGAAGGCTGCTACCACGGCCACTCCGACAGCCTGCTGGTCAAGGCCGGCTCCGGCCTGCTGACCCAGGGCGTGCCGAGCTCGGCCGGTGTGCCGGCGGACTTCGCCAAGCACACCCTGACCCTACCGTTCAACGACATCGCCGCCGTCGAGAAGACCCTGAGCGAAGTCGGCCAGACCGTCGCCTGCATCATTGTCGAACCCGTCGCTGGCAACATGAACTGCGTACCGCCGGCTCCGGGCTTCCTCGAAGGCCTGCGCGAGCAGTGCGACAAACACGGCGTGGTGCTGATCTTCGACGAAGTGATGACCGGTTTCCGTGTCTCCCTCGGCGGCGCCCAGGGCTACTACGGCATCAAGCCGGACCTGTCGACCTTCGGCAAGATCGTCGGCGGCGGCATGCCGGTTGGCTGCTTCGGCGGCAAGCGCGAGATCATGGAATGCATCGCCCCGCTCGGCCCGGTTTACCAGGCCGGTACCCTGTCGGGTAACCCGTTGGCCATGGCGGCAGGCCTGACCACGCTCAAGCTGATCAGCCGCCCAGGCTTCCACGACGAACTGACCGCCTTCACCTCCCGCATGCTGGATGGTTTGCAACAGCGTGCCGATGCCGCTGGCGTACCGTTCGTCACCACCCAGGCCGGTGCCATGTTCGGCCTGTACTTCAGCGGTGCCGACGACATCGTCACCTTCGATGACGTGATGGGCAGCGACGTGGAACGCTTCAAGCGCTTCTTCCACCTGATGCTCGAGGGCGGCGTGTACCTGGCACCAAGCGCCTTCGAGGCGGGTTTCACCTCCATTGCCCACGGCGACAAGGAGCTGCAGATCACTTTGGACGCCGCCGAAAAAGCCTTCGCTGCACTGAAGTGATTGCCCGCCTTGCATCGGCTTCTGCGCACGCATACCCGCTCCACAGGTTCAACGCATGACTTGTAGGAGCGGGTACAGCCGCGAAGAAGCCGAGGCAGGCGATAAATGCTGTGCAATCGACAAAGGCCTCTCAATACAGAATTTCGAGTAAAACTTTGTAAGGTAGGCGCTGCTTATCCCATAATGTGCCACCAGAGACATTGGCCGCAGCTTTGCAGAGGTAAGTCGATCCCCATGAACCGCACCGGCCGCGCCCTTACCCTGGGCTGCCTGCTGCTTCTTCAGCCCCTGCTGGCCTTGGCAGAGGGTGGCAACTCGTTGCTGATTCCAGCGACGGGACGCTGCACCTTCGACACACAGCCAGAGGACCTGCAGAACGCCCTGAAGGCTTGCGAACGGACGGCGGAGTCGGGCGATGCCCAGGCGCAATACGAGCTGGGTGAGTTCTACTACAGTGGCAACCAGGCACCCAAAGACCTGAAAAAGGCCGTCAACTGGTTCGAGAAGGCCTCATTGCAAGGCCAGGCCCAGGCGCAATACCGTCTCGGCTCGATGTTCTTCCATGGCGAAGGCGTTCCGGCCAACAACGTTCAGGCTTACATTCTGCTGAAAATGGCAGCGGTCAATGGCGACGAAGACGCCCTGGACCTGGCCGACGAAGTCACCGAGCAGATGCCCCGCGACGAACTCGAACACGCCACCCAGGTGCTCGGCCAGATTTTCCGCAAATACCTGCTGGAGCTGCAAAACGCCGAAGGGCGCACACCCTTCTCCCCCCTGCCCTGACGGGCCGACCTACTTCTCCGGCATTGGCATCGGGAACGGCATCACGTTACCGCCACCCTTGGCCTCGCTGATCTTCGCCGTCCCCAATCGCTCCACCTCGTCGATACGCACGATCGAATGCATCGGCACGAAACTGCGCACCACACCTTCGAACTGCGCCTTGAGCTTCTCTTCGCTGGGGTCGACTACGACCTGGGTGCGCTCGCCGAAAACGAACTCCTCGATTTCAAGAAAGCCCCACAGGTCGCTCTGGTAGATCTGCTTGGCATACATCTCGAAGACCTGGCCCTGGTTGAGAAAGATCACTTTATAGATGGCGGGTTCGCGTTTGCTCATGATCGAAGAAGACGACACCGTGTTAGGAAAATGGCCGGCATCATAGCAGACCGCTTGCCCTGTTAAGCACCCGGTGCCACCTCTATAATGTGCGGCCTTTCAGCACCCGCAGCAGATGATTTGCCATGGCCAAGAAGCTTTACATTGAAACCCACGGTTGCCAGATGAACGAGTACGACAGCTCGCGCATGATCGACCTGTTGGGCGAACACCAGGCCCTGGAAGTCACCGAGCGCCCCGACGACGCCGATGTCATCCTGCTCAACACCTGTTCGATCCGCGAAAAAGCACAGGATCAGGTGTACTCCAAGCTCGGCCGCTGGCGCGCCCTGAAGGACCGCAACCCAGACATGGTCATCGCCGTCGGCGGTTGCGTGGCCAGCCAGGAAGGCGAGGCCCTGCGCAAGCGCGCGCCTTACGTCGATGTGGTGTTCGGTCCGCAGACCCTGCACCGTCTGCCAGAAATGATCGACGCCGCGCGCATCACTCGGGTACCGCAAGTCGATGTGTCGTTCCCTGAAATCGAAAAGTTCGACCACCTTCCCGAGCCCCGCATCGACGGCCCGACGGCATTCGTCTCGGTCATGGAGGGCTGCAGCAAGTACTGCACCTTCTGCGTGGTGCCCTATACCCGTGGCACCGAGGTCAGCCGCCCCTTCGACGACGTACTGGCCGAGGTCATCCACCTGGCCGAGAATGGCGTGCGCGAAATCACCCTGCTGGGCCAGAACGTCAACGGCTATCGCGGCCTGACCCACGATGGCCGTCTGGCAGACCTCGCCGAGCTGATCCGTGTGGTGGCGGCAGTCGACGGAATCGAACGGATCCGCTACACCACCTCGCACCCACTGGAATTCTCCGACAGCCTGATCCAGGCCCACGCCGAGGTGCCACAGCTGGTCAAGCACCTGCACCTGCCGGTACAGGCAGGCTCCGACCGCGTGCTGGCGGCCATGAAGCGCAACCACACGATCCTCGAGTACAAGTCCAAGCTGCGCAAGCTCAAGGCTGCGGTGCCGGACATCTGCATCAGCTCGGACTTCATCGTCGGCTTCCCCGGCGAGACCGAGAAGGACTTCGAGCAAACCATGAAGCTGGTGGCCGAGGTCGGTTTCGACTTTTCCTTCTCCTTCGTCTACAGCGCACGTCCCGGCACCCCGGCCGCGGAGCTTGTGGACGATACGCCCGAAGAGGTCAAGAAACAGCGTCTGCAACTGCTGCAGCACCGCATCGACCAGCAGGGTTTCGAAATCAGCCGACGCATGGTCGGCAGTGTCCAGCGCATCTTGGTCACCGACTTCTCCAAGCGTGACCCAGGCAAGCTGCAAGGCCGTACCGAGAATAATCGAATCGTCAACTTCCACTGCGACAATCCAGCGCTGATCGGCCAACTGGTGGATGTACGCATCGAAGAGGCCAAGCCCCATTCGCTGGTCGGCTCATTGATTGAATGATGATGGTGGTGGTCTGTTCGCCGGGGAACCCGCTCCCACCGAATGGCGGTAAACCTCGTGGGAGCGGGTCTACCCGCCAATGCGCCACCACAGATACCTGTCCCTTGATCGTTTCAGTGCTTTCGCCACTGCCCTTCAGGGGTTATTCTTGAGTTCACCTCCATTGCCGTCGAGCGGCTAAAAACGACCTTGAACGCACCCATACAACCTCATCGTTTCATCCTCGAACCCTTCGAGGCCCACCGCTTCGCCAACTTGTGCGGCCAGTTCGACGAGCACCTGCGCCTGATCGAACAACGCCTGGCCATCGAAATCCGCAACCGCGGCAACCAGTTCGAACTGATTGGCGAACCCAAGACCACCTCTGCCGCCGAGCAACTGCTGCGTCGCCTCTATCGCGAAGCCAAGGCTTCCGAGCTGTCGCCGGAAACCGTCCACCTGTACCTGCAGGAATCGACCGTCGAGAACCTAGACAACCCAGCGGTCAACGAGGTCAGCGTGTCGCTACGCACGCGCAAGGGCAACATCCGCCCGCGCGGGGTCAACCAGCAGCGCTACGTCAAGGAAATCCTGGCCAACGATATCAACTTCGGCATCGGTCCGGCCGGTACAGGCAAGACCTATCTGGCTGTAGCCTGCGCCGTGGATGCCTTGGAGCGCGAACAGGTGCGCCGCATCCTGCTGGTGCGCCCGGCAGTGGAAGCCGGCGAGAAGCTCGGCTTCCTGCCTGGCGACCTGGCCCAGAAGATCGACCCGTACCTGCGCCCGCTGTACGACGCGCTCTACGAGATGCTCGGCTTCGAACACGTGGCCAAGCTGATCGAGCGCCAAGTCATCGAAATTGCCCCGCTGGCCTACATGCGCGGTCGTACCCTGAACAACAGCTTCATCATCCTCGACGAAAGCCAGAACACCACCCTTGAGCAGATGAAGATGTTCCTCACCCGCATCGGCTTCGGCTCGACGGCGGTGATCACCGGCGATATCACCCAGGTCGACCTGCCGCGCGGCACCAAGTCGGGCTTGGCCCATGTGATCGAAGTGCTCAAGGACGTGCCGGGCATCAGCTTTACCCACTTCCAGCCCAAGGATGTGGTCCGCCACCCGTTGGTGCAGCGTATCGTCGAAGCCTACGACCGCTTCGACGCGCGCCAGGCAAAGCCCGAGGTCCCCGGCAAAGATGCTTGAACTCGACCTGCAACGGGCCACGGATGCTGCCGCCCCGGATGACGCTGCCTTCCGTCGCTGGTGCGAACTGGCGCTGCGCCAGCGCACCGCCGACTCGGAAATGACCATTCGCCTGGTCGATGAACCCGAAGGCCGTGAGCTGAACCACACCTACCGGCACAAGGACTACGCCACCAACGTGCTGTCCTTCCCCGCCGACGTTCCCGATGACCTGCTCGACATCCCCCTGCTGGGCGACTTGGTCATTTGCGTGCCAGTGGTCGAGCGGGAAGCCACCGAGCAAGGCAAGTCGCTCGAAGCCCACTGGGCGCACCTGGTCATCCATGGCTGCCTGCACCTGCTTGGCTACGATCATATCGAGGACGACGAAGCCGAGGAGATGGAAGCCCTGGAACGAACCTTGCTGGCGGAATTGGGTCACCCGGACCCTTACGCCGACGACGAAATCACACAACCTGACAACTGAAAAGGATCACGAGTAACCGCCATGAGCGAAGACCGATCGAGCAATGGGCAGAAGTCCTGGCTGGGTAAACTGACCCAGGCTTTTGCCCATGAGCCGAAAAACCGCCAGGAGCTTCTCGAGCTGCTGCGCGAAGCCCATCAGAACAAGCTGCTCGACAGCGAAGCGCTGACCATCGTCGAAGGCGCCATCCAGGTCGCCGACCTGCAGGTGCGTGACATCATGGTGCCGCGCTCGCAGATGATCAGCATCAAGGCCAGCCAGTCTCCACGCGAATTCCTGCCAGCGGTGATCGATGCCGCGCACTCGCGCTACCCGGTGATCGGTGAAGGCCATGACGATGTGCTCGGGATCCTCCTGGCCAAGGACCTGCTGCCGCTGATCCTCAAGGAGAACGGCGACAGCTTCAACATCAAGGACCTGCTGCGCCCGGCCACCTTCGTGCCGGAGTCCAAGCGCCTGAACGTGCTGCTGCGCGAATTCCGCGCCAACCACAACCACATGGCCATCGTCATCGATGAATATGGCGGCGTGGCGGGCCTGGTGACCATCGAGGACGTGCTCGAGCAGATCGTCGGCGACATCGAGGACGAGCACGATGTCGAGGAAGACAGCTACATCAAGCCACTGCCCAGTGGCGACTTCCTGATCAAGGCCTTGACCCCGATCGAGAACTTCAACGAGTTCTTCGACTCGGAGTTCTCCGACGACGAGTTCGATACTGTGGGCGGCCTGGTGATGAGTGCCTTCGGCCACCTGCCCAAGCGCAACGAGACCACCGAGATCGGGGCCTACAAGTTCCGTATTCTCAACGCCGACAGCCGGCGGATACACTTGCTGCGCCTGACTCCGATCACCCGTTAAGGACAAACATGCGTTGGATCACCCGCCCCGGCTGGCCCGGTAACCTGCTGGCCCTGGCGGCCGGCGCATCGACCCTCCTGGCCCTGGCGCCGTTCGACATCTGGCCTCTGGCGCTGCTGTCCATCGCCCTGCTCTACCTTGGCCTGCGCGAGCTCAGCCCGCGCCAGGCGATGTGGCGTGGCTGGTGGTTCGGTTTCGGCCTGTACGGTGCCGGCACCTGGTGGATCTACGTCAGCATGAACACCTACGGCGGCGCCTCCCCGGCGCTGGCGATCGCGCTGCTGGTGGCGTTCTTCGCCGCCCTGGCCTGGTTCTTCGCCCTGCCCACCTGGCTATGGGCGCGCTGGCTGCGTCGCAATGAGGCTCCCCTGGCCGATGCCCTGTGCTTCGCCGCTCTGTGGCTGCTGCAGGAAGCCTTCCGCGGCTGGTTCCTGACCGGTTTCCCGTGGTTGTACGCAGGCTACAGCCAGCTCGATGGCCCCCTGGCCGGTCTGGCACCGCTGGGTGGCGTGTGGCTGATTTCCTTTGTCCTGGCACTGAGCGCTGCGCTGCTGTGCAACCTGCACCGCCTGCGTGAGCGTCCCTCGTTTCTGGCCGTGGGCGTGATAGTGCTGTTGGCGCCCTGGGTGATCGGCATGGCGCTCAAGGGGCATGCCTGGACACAACCCTCCGGTGATCCACTGAAGGTCGCAGCGTTGCAGGGCAATGTCGAGCAGGACCTGAAATGGGACCCGGCGCACATCGATGCGCAACTGGCGCTTTACCGCGACATGAGCTTCAGCTCCAAGCCAGTGGACTTGCTGGTCTGGCCGGAAACCGCCGTCCCCGTACTCAAGGACCAAGCCCAAGGCTACATCGACGTAATGGGGCGTTTTGCCGCCGATCGGCATTCGGCGCTGATCACCGGGGTGCCGGTGCGTGAAGTGGTGCACCACCAGCGCCGCTACTACAACGGCATCACCGTGACCGGAGAGGGCGACGGCACCTACCTCAAGCAGAAGCTGGTGCCCTTTGGCGAATACGTACCGCTGCAGGACATGCTCCGTGGGCTGATCGAGTTCTTCAACCTGCCGATGTCGGACTTCGCCCGCGGCCCAGCGGACCAGCCCTTGCTGCAGGCCAAGGGCTATCAGGTTGCGCCGTTCATCTGCTACGAGGTGGTCTATCCCGAGTTCGCAGCGGGCCTGGCCGCACGCAGCGACTTGCTGCTGACCATCAGCAACGACACCTGGTTCGGCACCTCCATCGGCCCCCTGCAACACTTGCAGATGGCCCAGATGCGTGCCCTGGAGGCCGGGCGCTGGATGATCCGCGCCACCAACAATGGCGTCACCGCGTTGATCGACCCCTTCGGCAAGATCACTGCGCAGATCCCGCAGTTCCAGCAAGCCGTCCTCTACGGGGATGTGGTGCCAATGCAGCAACTGACGCCCTACCTGCAATGGCGCTCCTGGCCGCTGGCGATTCTCTGTGCGCTACTGCTGGGATGGGCGCTCCTGGCGAGCCGGATCGCCAAGACCGTGTGACCCCCAGGGGCCGCATTGCGGCCCCGCGGTGGTCAGTAAAACAACCGATACCCCACCAACCCCACCGCCTCGTTGAGCAACTGTCCGCTGCGCCACACCGCCCGGCTATCGGGCAGCAAGCCGGCGAACGGCTGCGCATGGTCCTTGCCCAGGAATCCGACCGGTGCCGGCACCACCTCGAACCCCGCCTGCTCGAAACTCCAGCGCGAGCGCTGCATGTGCCAGGCTTGGGTCACCAGCACCACGCGGCGCACGCCTTGGGGTTGCACCAGCCGCGCGCTGAACTGGGCGTTCTCCCAAGTAGTGCGGCTGGCCTCTTCCTTCCAGCGCACGTCAACGCCGAAGTCCGCCTTCATGCGATCGGCCATCAACTGGGCCTCGCTCGGCGGCGTGCCGTAGTGAAGCCCACCGGTGGTCAATACCGGCAGCCCCGAGGCCTTGGCCAGCTGCGCGGCATAGCGCATGCGCTCAAGAGCGGTGCCGGTCGGCTGGTCCTCTGCTCCCCAGGCCGGGTCGCCACGCTCACGCCCGGCGCCCAGCACCACGATCGCGTCGGCTCGCCCTGCCAGGGTCGCCCATTGCGCCATCGGCAATGGCGCCTCGGTCTCCAACTGCCGGGCCGCCCGTTCCACCACCAGCGGCAAGCTCATCAGCCACAAACCACCCAGGCCAAGGGCAAAGCACAAGGCCGCCAGGCGCGGGCGTCGCGTGCGCAGCCACCAAGCTGCCAGCAAGAGCAAAAACAGCACGCCGGGAGGCAGCAACCATTGTTTGATGAAATAGCGAAGCGGCATGCACGGTCCTCCTGGAAAGGAGTGCAGCCTAAGAGGATCGGCGCCGGGCAACAAGTGCGCGTCCGGCGCCGATCATGAGCAGTTTAAGTTGAGTACCGGCGCACGACGGTCTGCGCCTGGAATCCAGAACGGCTAGCGGGACAGCGTCCGGGATCTCGCCGTGGTGGCGGGGCGTTTCTTGTCCTTGAGCCAGACGATCTTCGCCGACGTCGGCTCCGGTTGCTGGTAAGCACCGGCGCTGGCGAAACGACCTTCCGGGAGGGTTTCCAGGTAGGCCTTGATCACTTCGAACTCGGCGTGGCTCAGGCCACGCAGTTCCAGTTCAGCTGGCATCTCGTCGCGTAATCGTACGGAGGTCCTGGCCACTTCGAGTGCCAAGCCCAGGCGGTCGATCAAGCGTTCGTATAGCTCCGGTTTGATTGCGGGTAGCTGTGACTCTCCCATCCGTTCACCTCATTGAAGATAAGAATATCTCCCCCAAAGATGAGCTTAGCGTCACTCTGAAAAGCAGCCCGGTGCCGCGACCAACGGCCCCGGAGCCGCATTCAAGGTTTCCCACGATGCGCGGCGCTCATGTATGCTACGGCGTTCACTCCAACGACACCGCAGTGCCGGACGCAGCGAGGTTGCGCTGCCTGGAA
Source organism: Pseudomonas sp. CK-NBRI-02 (assembly GCF_008124495.1). NCBI lineage: Bacteria > Pseudomonadati > Pseudomonadota > Gammaproteobacteria > Pseudomonadales > Pseudomonadaceae > Pseudomonas > Pseudomonas sp. CK-NBRI-02. The sequence goes on from NZ_VSJH01000030.1 coordinate 116,688, forward strand.
ACAGGGTCCTTATCTCTCTCAGCACAAAGTAGCCATGCACGAACAATACACGCCCCGTGATATAGAAGCCGCCGCCCAGACCTTCTGGGACGAGCAACAATCGTTCGCTGTCACCGAACAGCCAGGCAAGGACACCTACTATTGCCTGTCGATGTTCCCGTACCCGAGCGGCAAGCTACACATGGGCCACGTGCGCAACTACACCATTGGTGACGTGATCGCCCGTTACCAGCGCATGCAGGGCAAGAACGTCCTGCAGCCAATGGGTTGGGATGCGTTCGGCATGCCGGCCGAAAACGCCGCGATGAAGAACAACGTCGCCCCGGCCAAGTGGACGTACGAAAACATCGACTACATGAAGTCCCAGCTCAAGAGCCTGGGCCTGGCGATCGACTGGTCGCGTGAAGTCACCACCTGCAAGCCGGACTACTACCGCTGGGAACAGTGGCTGTTCACCCGCCTGTTCGAAAAAGGCGTCATCTACCGTAAGAACGGCACCGTCAACTGGGACCCGGTCGACCAGACCGTACTGGCCAACGAGCAAGTCATCGACGGCCGCGGCTGGCGTTCGGGCGCGCTGATCGAGAAGCGCGAAATCCCGATGTACTACTTCCGCATCACCGACTACGCCGACGAGCTGCTTGAAAGCCTCGACGAGCTGCCGGGCTGGCCTGAGCAGGTCAAGACCATGCAGCGCAACTGGATCGGCAAATCCCGCGGCATGGAGGTGCAGTTCCCCTACGACCAGGCGAGCGTCGGCCACGAAGGCACCCTCAAGGTCTTCACCACCCGTCCGGACACCCTGATGGGCGCGACCTACGTCGCAGTCGCCGCCGAGCACCCGTTGGCCACCCAGGCCGCCCAGGGCAACCCGGCACTGCAGGCGTTCATCGATGAATGCAAGAGCGGTAGCGTCGCCGAGGCCGACATGGCCACTCAGGAGAAGAAGGGCATGCCCACTTCCCTGTTCGTCCAGCACCCGCTGACCGGCGAGAAGCTCCCGGTCTGGGTCGCCAACTACGTGCTGATGCACTATGGCGATGGCGCCGTGATGGCTGTTCCGGCCCACGATGAGCGTGACTTCGAGTTCGCCCACAAGTACAACCTGCCGCTCAAGGCTGTGGTCCGCACCAGCGCCGGCGACGACGTGGGCAGCGAGTGGCTGGCCGCCTACGGCGAGCACGGCCAGCTGATCAACTCCGGCGAGTTCGACGGCCTGGATTTCGAAGGCGCCTTCGACGCCATCGAAGCCGCCCTGATCCGCAAGCAGCTGGGCAAATCGCGTACCCAGTTCCGCCTGCGCGACTGGGGCATCAGCCGCCAGCGCTACTGGGGCTGCCCGATCCCGATCATCCACTGCCCGACCTGCGGCGATGTGCCGGTACCGGAAGACCAATTGCCGGTCACCCTGCCCGAAAACGTGGTGCCGGACGGCGCTGGCTCGCCACTGGCGCGCATGCCTGAATTCTACGAATGCAGCTGCCCGAAATGCGGCGCCGCGGCCAAGCGCGAAACCGACACCATGGACACTTTCGTCGAGTCGTCCTGGTACTTCGCCCGCTACGCCTCGCCAAACTACGAAGGCGGCATGGTCGACCCGAAAGCGGCCAACCACTGGCTGCCGGTCGATCAGTACATTGGCGGTATCGAGCACGCCATCCTTCACCTGCTGTATGCGCGCTTCTTCCACAAGCTGATGCGCGACGAAGGCCTGGTCACTTCCAACGAGCCGTTCAAGAACCTGCTGACCCAGGGCATGGTGGTCGCCGAGACCTACTACCGTACCGCCAGCAACGGCGGCAAGGATTGGTTCAACCCGGCGGACGTCGAGGTCGAGCGTGACGCCAAGGCCAAGATCATCGGTGCCCGCCTGAAGACCGATGGCCTGCCGGTGGAAATCGGCGGTACCGAGAAGATGTCCAAGTCCAAGAACAACGGCGTGGATCCACAGGCCATGATCGACGCCTACGGCGCCGACACCTGCCGTCTGTTCATGATGTTCGCCTCGCCGCCCGACATGAGCCTGGAGTGGTCCGACTCCGGCGTCGAGGGTGCCAGCCGCTTCCTGCGCCGCGTATGGCGCCTGGCCCAGGCCCACGTGAGCCAGGGCCTGCCGGGCAAGCTGGACGTCGCCGTACTGGACGATGCGCAGAAAACCATCCGCCGCGCCATCCATGCCGCCATCAAGCAGGCCAGCACCGACGTGGGCCAGTTCCACAAATTCAACACCGCCATCGCCCAGGTGATGACCGTGATGAACGTGCTGGAAAAAGCCCCGCAAGCCACCGAGCAGGACCGCGCCCTGCTGCACGAAGGCTTGGAAGCCGTGACCTTGCTGCTGGCCCCGATCACGCCGCACATCAGCCATGAGCTGTGGAAGCACCTGGGTCACGACCAGGCCGTGATCGATGCCACTTGGCCAAGCGTAGACGAAAGCGCCTTGGTCCAGGACAGCATCACTCTGGTGGTCCAGGTTAACGGCAAGCTGCGTGGCCAGGTCGAAATGCCCGCCAGCGCCAGCCGTGAAGAGATCGAAGCCGCCGCCCGCAGCAACGAGAACGTCCTGCGCTTCATCGATGGCCTGACCATCCGCAAGGTCATCGTGGTGCCGGGCAAGCTGGTCAACATCGTCGCCAACTGATGGCAACGCCCGCCCGCGCATGTTGCGGGCGGGCGGAATTGGCCCACAAGGGAGCTACAACATGATCAAACGCAATCTGCTGGTAATGGGCCTGGCCGTCGTGCTCAGCGCCTGCGGTTTCCAGCTGCGCGGCACCGGCACCACCGAGCTGAGCATCAAGGAAATGGACCTGCGCGCGCGCAATGCTTATGGCGAGACCGTGACCGAGCTGCGCGAATCCCTCAAGCGCAACGGCGTCAATGTCCACTCAGGCGCCCCCTACCGCCTGGTGCTGACCGACGAGCAGCAAACCCAGCGCGCCGCCACCTATAGCGGCGGCAACCGGTCGGTCGAATACGAACTCACCACCGTGCTCAATTACAGCATGCTGGGCCTGAACGACATCCCGCTGCTGAGCGACAAGATCGAAGTGCGCAAGATCTACGTGCATGACGGCGACAACATCACAGGCTCCGACCAGGAAGCCACCCAAGCCCGCGAAGAAATGCGCCGCGATCTGGTCCAGGCCATGCTCGTTCGCCTGCAAATGCTGACCCCGGGCCACCTGGACGAGCTGCAGCGCGAAGCAGAAGAACGCGCCAAGGCCGAAGCCCAGGCCCAGGAGGCGGCCCGCCGCCAGCAGGACGAAACGCCGCAGCAATCCCCAATGGAAGTTCCGGCCAACTGACCGAGGCCGAACGGGGCACCTTCGGGTGCCCCCGCATCCACCATGAAGCTCTCCCCCGCCCAACTCAACAAACACCTGCAAGGTGCCCTGGCCCCGGTCTACGTGGTCAGCGGCGACGATCCGCTGCTTTGTCAGGAAGCCGCCGACGCCATCCGTACCGCGGCTCGCCAGCAGGGCTTCGACGAACGCCAGGTGTTCAGTGCCGACGCCAATTTCGACTGGGGCACCCTGCTCCAGGCCGGCGCCAGCCTTTCCTTGTTCGCCCAAAGGCGCCTGCTGGAGCTGCGCCTGCCATCGGGCAAGCCCGGCGACAAGGGCGCTGCCGCGTTAATGGAGTACTGCGCCAACCCGGCCGAAGACACATTACTGCTGGTCAGCCTGCCCAAACTCGACGGCAGCGCGCAGAAGACCAAATGGGGCAAGGCGCTGATCGAAGGCCAGCACTGCCAATTCATCCAGATCTGGCCAGTCGACGCGCAGCAACTGCCACAGTGGATCAATCAGCGCCTGTCCCAGGCCGGACTGTCCGCCCAACGTGACGCGGTCGACCTGATCGCCGCGCGGGTCGAAGGCAACCTACTGGCAGCCGCCCAAGAGATCGAAAAACTCAAGTTGTTAGCCGAAGGCAACCAGATCACGGTGGAAACCGTGCAGGCTGCCGTAGCCGACAGCGCTCGCTTCGACGTGTTCGGGCTGGTCGATGCCATCCTCAACGGCGAGGCGGCCCACGCCCTGCGCATGCTGGAAGGCTTGCGCGGCGAAGGGGTCGAGCCACCAGTCATCCTTTGGGCCCTGGCGCGCGAGTTGCGCCTGCTGGCTGGGCTTGCCCAGCAATTCAGCCAAGGCGTGCCGCTGGACAAGGCCTTCAGCCAGGCACGACCACCTGTGTGGGATAAACGCCGACCACTGGTCAGCAAAGCTCTCCAGCGCCTGTCCGCGCAGCGTTGGGCGCAGTTGCTGCAGGATGCTCAGCGCATCGACGCCCAGATCAAGGGTCAGGCCGAAGGTTCCCCCTGGACGGGGCTGGCGCGACTGGCGCTGCTGATGGCCGGGCAACGCCTGGCTTTGCCTGGCGAGTAAGCTATCTGCACTATTCCTGTAGGGGCTGGCGAAGCCAGCAATGGGCTGAAAAAGTCTGCAAGACAGCCCCTATCTGCCCATAAATACAATCAATTGGCTCCTGCCCTACCCTGGTCTTACAGTGCGCCCCAACATCCACCCAACCGGGGTATCGCCATGAGCAAGAAGCCGAAGAAGCACGGGCCGAACAAGGCCAAGTCCATCATCGCCCAGCCACTGTTCCGCTGCCGCCAGGAACGACCGAACAAGGGCAAAGGCAGCTACCGCCGCGAAGCCTTCCAATCGAGAGATTGGGAGGCTTCTTGCTTTTTGGCCGCATGAAGGCAGGAAACCCCCAGTCATGATATGGTCGGCACCTGAACCGCAATTCTGGATCTGTGCATGCCCTTTCGTCTGTCCCTGCGCTGGCCGTCTCGCCAGCTGATCGCAGCCTCCAGCTTCATCCTGCTCGTCGCCTGTGCGGAAAAGCCCACCGCCGCCGACGCCTTGCCGCTGGCCCCCGCGCAGCCTGCGCCGAACGTGTCCCTGCCGGGCACCACGCCTGACACCAGCAACGACATCCAGCCCCTGCAAACCTTCGCCCAATGGCAGGCAGGCTTCCGCCAGCAGGCCTTGCAAGCCGGCATCAGTGCCAACACCTTCGATCGCGCCTTCCTAGGCGTCACACCCGACATGGACGTGATCAAGGCCGACCGCAGCCAACCCGAATTCGCCCGCCCGGTGTGGGAATACCTCGACGGCGCCCTGTCGCCGCTGCGTGTGCGCAACGGCAAGAAGCTGCTCGAGCAACATGCCGAGTTGTTGTCGCGCATCGAGCAGCGCTATGGCGTCGACCGCCAGGTGCTGGTATCGGTCTGGGGCATGGAAAGCAACTTCGGCCAGTTCCAGGGCAACAAATCAGTGATCCGCTCCCTGGCCACCCTGGCCTACGAAGGCCGTCGTCCGACCTTCGCCCAGGACCAACTGATCGCCGCCCTGCAGATCCTGCAGAACGGCGACATCCAGCCCGAGGCCATGCGCGGCTCCTGGGCCGGCGCCATGGGCCAGACCCAGTTCATTCCGACCACCTATAACACCCACGCGGTGGACTTCGACGGCGATGGCCGTCGCGATATCTGGAACAGCACAGCCGATGCCCTGGCATCCACCGCCCACTACCTGCAAAGCTCGGGCTGGAAACGTGGGCAGCCGTGGGGCTTCGAAGTCCAAGTGCCCGCAGGCTTCGACTATTGGCTGGCCGATGGCGTGCAGCGCAAGAGCGTCAGTGAATGGCTGCAACTGGGCGTGAAACTGCCAGCCGGCACCCAGCTGCCTGCAGGCAGCAGCCAGCTGTCCGCCGCCCTGCTGCTGCCGGCAGGGGCTCGTGGCCCGGCGTTCCTGGTGCTGGACAACTTCCGGGCGATCCTGAAGTACAACAATTCCTCGTCCTACGCCCTGGCGGTCAGTCTGCTGGGTGATCGCTTCTATGGCTGGGGCTTCATCGCCGGTAGCTGGCCCAAGGACGATCTGCCGCTGAGCCGTAGCGAGCGCATCGAACTACAGGATCTGCTCAACGCCAGCGGCCACGAGGCCGGCAATGCCGACGGCATCATCGGCGCCAATACCCGCAAGGCCATCCGCAATGCCCAGCAGGCGCTGGGTTGGCCGGCAGATGGGTACCCGACCCACAAGCTGCTCGACAGCCTGCGTCGTCGCTAACCTGGCAACGAGCGCAGCCCTGTGGGAGCGCGGGTAGACCCGCTCCCACAGGCTTATGCAAGCCTCAAGGCCAGCGCCCAGGCCTTAGCGCTCAAACAACGACTGCTCCAATGACAGCCGCATGGCCTGACTGTCCAGCCTTACCCTGGCCCCCAGCGGCAGACACAGGTTGGGATCACAATGCCCACTGCGCCACCCCGCCAATACCGGGATACCCAACGGCCCGAAGATATCCTTCAGCAGCGGCGTCATCGCCGGCACGGTGATTCCGGCAAAATCGCCCACCAGCACACCGCGAATCCCGTCCAGTTTGCCGGCAAGACGCAATTGGGTGAGTAGCCGGTCTACGCGGTACAGCGGCTCGTTGACATCCTCGATGAACAGGATACAGCCCTGGCTGTCGATCTCGCCCACCGTCCCCAAGGTCGCACACAGCACCGATAGATTGCCGCCCAGCAAACGCCCGCTGGCCATGCCAGGGGCCACGCAGGTCAGTGGATAGGCATCGGGATGGGCCAGTACATCGCCCTGGTGGACCTTGCCGTGCAGTTGATCGAACAACGAACTGACGGTCGGCTCCTGCTTCGCGCCGAGCAGATCGGCATTGAGCATGCCGCCATGGAAAGTGATGAGCCCAGCGTGGCGCTGGAGCGCCGTGTGCAGGGCAGTGATATCGCTATAGCCGACCAGCGGCTTGGGGTGTTGGCGGATCAGGTCGAAATCGAGCCGATCCAACAGCCGCATGCTGCCATAGCCACCGCGCATGCACAGGATGGCGTCGATTGCAGGATCGGCAAACGCCCCATGCAAGTCATCCAGACGCTGCTGGTCTGATCCGGCCAAATAGCCTTCGGCCTGACCGACGCCCGGAAACAGGCGGCACTGGTAGCCTCGGTCGGCAAACCACTGGCTTGCCTTGCGCCCGTCCAGCCGGGCCGGGCCGGCCGGGGCGACGATGGCAAAACAGGCATTGCCGGGCAGCGCTGCAGGCAGAGATGCATCCAGGATTTCAACGCAGTTCATCGAACAACTCCTTGCACGTACAGGGGCAGCTCTCGGAAACAAAAATGCCGATGCCGCCTTCCGGCGTGCATCGGCATCGATCAATCAACCAGGCTCAGAGCTTGATCTTGGCTTCGTGGGCCTGTTGGTCGGCATGGTAGGAAGAGCGCACCAGCGGGCCGGAGGCAACGTTCTTGAAGCCCATCTTGTACCCTTCCTCGGCGAACCAGGCGAAGGTATCCGGGTGCACGAAACGTTGCACCGGCAAGTGGCTGCGCGAAGGCTGCAGGTACTGGCCCAGGGTCAGCATGTCGATGTCATGCTCACGCATGCGGTGCATTACTTCGATGACTTCTTCGTCGGTCTCGCCAAGGCCGAGCATCAGGCCAGACTTGGTCGGTACATGCGGGACCATCTGCTTGAACTTCTGCAGCAGGTCCAACGACCAGTCGTAGTCCGAACCCGGACGCGCAGCCTTGTACAGGCGCGGTACGGTCTCAAGGTTGTGGTTGAACACATCCGGCGGCTCCTGGGCGGTGATTTCCAGGGCAACGTCCATGCGCCCACGGTAGTCCGGCACCAGGGTCTCCAGCTGGATGCCAGGCGACAGGGCGCGGATTTCGCGGATGCAGTCGGCGAAGTGCTGGGCACCGCCGTCACGCAGGTCATCGCGGTCCACCGAGGTGATGACCACGTACTTCAGGCGCAGGTCGGCGATGGCCACGGCCAGGTTCTTAGGCTCGTCGAGGTCCAACGGCTTCGGCCGGCCGTGGCCGACGTCACAGAATGGGCAGCGACGGGTGCAGATGTCACCCATGATCATGAAGGTCGCGGTGCCGCCGGAGAAGCACTCGCCCAGGTTCGGGCAGGAGGCTTCTTCGCACACGCTGTGCAGCTTGTGCTTGCGCAGCAGTTGCTTGATGCGGTCGACCTCCGGGGAAACCGGAATGCGCACGCGAATCCAGTCCGGCTTCTTCGGCAGCTCTTCGGTAGGGATGATCTTGACCGGGATACGCGCGACCTTTTCAGCACCGCGCAGCTTCACGCCTGCTTCGACTTTCTTTGGCGCGGGACGCGCGGCGGCGTCCTGGGTGGGTACCGGGTTCGGCACGGCTTCTTGCACAGTTGTTGTCATATTCAGTCGATTCCGCCCGTGAGGGTCGTCTGCTCAGCATAGTCGAGGTGCTTGACCAGCTGTCCGCGCAGCCTTGTCCTGACCTCGGAGAGTTCGATCGGACCTGCCAGGTCACGCAACTGGGTCATCGCCAGCCCCGCATACCCACAGGGGTTGATTCGGCGGAATGGCGCAAGGTCCATGTCCACGTTCAGGGCAAGGCCGTGGAACGAACGGCCATTGAGGATTCGAAGGCCGAGGGAGGCGATCTTCGCCCCGTCGACATAGACGCCAGGCGCATCGGGCTTGGCCACGGCCTGGACGTCATAACTGGCCAGCAGGTCGATCAGGCTGTGCTCGATCCGGGTGACCAGCTCGCGTACACCAAACCCCAGGCGACGAACATCCAGCAACAGGTAGGCCACCAGTTGGCCGGGGCCATGATAGGTCACCTGGCCGCCACGGTCGGTCTGCACCACCGGGATGTCGCCGGGGACCAACAGGTGCTCGGCCTTGCCAGCCTGGCCCTGGGTAAAGACCGAGGGGTGCTCGACCAGCCAGATTTCGTCCTGGCTGTCCGGGCTGCGCTGCTCGGTAAAGCGCCGCATGGCCTCCAGCACCGGTTCATAGGGCTGCAGGCCAAGATCGCGAAAACCGAGGCAGGAAGACATCAGAGCACCATTTTAACGATGCCGGTCGCGCGCAGGGCGCTGTTGATATCGTGCAACTGGTTCTCGCTTTCGGCAACGATGTGCAACTGCACCGTGGTGTACTTGCCTTCCTTGCTCTGGCGCTCGGCCAGGGTGGACAGATCGACCTTGGCATACTTGCTCAGGATCTCGATCACGGTGTCCTTGAAACCGACCACGGTATCGCCGATTACCTTGATCGGGTAATCGTCGCAGGGGAATTCGATCTTGTGCGACTTGACGTCAGGTTCGCTCATGGCGGAAACGGCCTCGTAAGCCGTGGCAACAACAACGCCCCTGCAGGATACGCAGGGGCGTGCAGGTCACGTATCAGTTGAACAACCCGTAGAAGAACAGACGGATGCTATCCCACATACGGCGGAAGAAACCACCTTCCTCGACGCCGTCGAGGGCGATGAGGTCGGCGCTGTGAACCACTTTCTCGTCCAGTTTGACTTCAACTTTACCGATCACGTCACCTTTGGCGATCGGGGCGGTCAGTTGCGGGTTCATGGTCATCGAAGCCTGCAGGCGCTTCAATTGGCCTTTAGGCATAGTCAGGGTCAGGTCGTTGGCGAGGCCGGCCTTCACCTGGCTGGTGGCGCCTTTCCAGACCGGGGACTGGGTCAGCTCGGTGCCCTTCTGGTAGAAGGTCTGGGTTTCGAAGAAGCGGAAGCCGTAGGTCAGCAGCTTCTGGGTCTCGGCGGCGCGGGACTGTTCGCTGTTGGTGCCGAACACCACGGCGATCAGACGCTGGCCGTCGCGGACGGCCGAAGCCACCATGCAGTAGCCGGCTTCGTCGGTGTGGCCGGTCTTCAGGCCGTCGACGGTTTTGTCACGCCACAGCAACAGGTTGCGGTTCGGCTGCTTGATGTTGTTCCAGTAGAACTCCTTCTGCGAGTAGATCGCATAGTGGGCCGGATCTTCGTCGATGATCGCGCGCGCCAGCAGGGCCATGTCGTGGGCCGAGGAATAGTGCTCCGGGTTCGGCAGGCCGGTGGGGTTCATGAAGTGGCTGTTGCTCATGCCCAGGTCGGCGGCGGTCTTGTTCATCATGTCGGCGAAGGCATCTTCGCTGCCGGCGATGTGCTCGGCCAGGGCGACGGAGGCGTCGTTGCCCGACTGGATGATGATGCCGTGCAGCAGGTCGCTGACGCTGACCTGGCTGCCGACCTTGATGAACATGCGCGAGCCGCCGGTGCGCCAGGCATTCTCGCTGACGGTGACCGGGTCGTTCTCGCCGATCTGGCCACGACGGATATCCAGGGTGGCGATGTAGGCGGTCATCAGCTTGGTCAGGCTGGCCGGCGGCAGGCGTTCGTCACCGTTGTTCTCGACCAGCACGTTGCCGCTGGACGCATCCATCAGTACATAGGACTTGGCGGCCAGTTGCGGTGGCGCTGGCATCATCTGCTCTGCTGCGAAGGCAGCAGGCATGATCATCAGCAGAACGGGCAGGCAAAGTCGTTTGGCAAGGTTGGTGATGTTCATCCGTCTCTCGAAAATCGCTAATGGTCTGATGTTCCCTGGGACACGTCATGTGCCCAGCGCCAGTCAGGCTGGTTTTGCGGCCATGGGCCTGGCCCGCGAAATGCGGCTTTGTGTCGCGGCGGGCAAAAGCCAACATTGTACATGGGAGCGCCCGGCAATTCATGACAAAACCGACAGCTTGAGTGGCAAGCCCCTCTCAGCTTGGCGCTTGCCGCTGGTCGCTAGCCGCTCGGATAGCTCAGTCGGCAGTGACCAGCTTGGCCTGCCCCAGGTTGGCCAGGCGAATGCTGTCCTGGGCCTGCTGGATCTCGCCCTGGCTGTTGATTGGTCCAAGGCGCACACGGTGCAGAGTCTGCTGGTTGCGCACGATGGAGCTGATGAACACCGGCGCACTGACCATGGTGCTCAGCTTGGCGCGCAGCAACTCGGCGGCATCGGGGTTGGCGAAGGCGCCCACCTGCAGGAAGCTGCCACCGTTGCCGGCAGGCACATTGTTGCCGCCCACCTGGACCGGCACGACGGGTGCCGCGTGTTGCTGCGGCGGCGGAGTCCATTGCTCGACCCGGCCGGTGTTGGCCGGAATCGCCTGGGTCTGGGCGACCTGGGGCTCCTTGAGCACCATCGGTGGCTGCTGGCCCCGCTGGGCCCACCACTGCTGCGGGTCGATGCCTTCGACGCGCACGTGCGCCGTGCCGATCTCGGCGTAGCCGAGCTTCTTCGCCGCGGCGTAGGAAAGGTCGATGATACGGTCGGAATAGAACGGGCCACGGTCGTTGACGCGCAGGATCACGCTGCGACCGTTGGCCAGGTTGGTCACCCGCACGTAGGCAGGCAGCGGCAAGGTCTTGTGCGCCGCGCTCATGCCATAGAGGTCGTAGAGCTCGCCATTGGCGGTGTTCTGGCCATGGAACTTGGTGCCATACCACGACGCCGTCCCCTCGGCGCGGTAGTTGCGCGAGTCCTGCATCGGGTAGTAGGTCTTGCCCAGCACGGTGTAGGGGTTGGCTTTGTAAGGACCGGTATGTACGGTCGGCGTGGCATCGGGAATCTTGTTGACGTCCACGTCCCACCAGGGCGCACCATCCTTGTGGGCACGATTGATGTCCAACCCTGGCTTGGAGCGAACGACATTGCCGCTCTGCTGAGTCGGTCGGTTGGACGAACAGCTGACCAGCAGCACGGCGACAGTCATGCAGGTCAGCAGTTTGAGAGTGTTGGCAGAGATCTTTGCGCGCATTACTTGACGCCCCGTGCTTGAACCAGCTGTTCCGAAAGCTGATGCACCGCCATGGCGTACATCACGCTGCGGTTGTAACGCGTGATCGCGTAGAAATTCTTCAGGCCCATCCAGTATTCAGGGCCATTGTCGCCCTCCAGGCGGAAGGCGGTCACAGGCAGATCATCGCGCAGCGCATCATGACTCGACCAACCCAGCGCTCGCAACTCCCCGACGGTCTTGACCGGCTCGATACCCGTGGTCAGCCCCTCGTCGGCGCGCTCGCCGAGTACCAGGGCGCGACTGACCACCGGCTTACCGGCCACCCAACCGTGACGCTTGAAGTAACTGGCGACGCTGCCGATGGCATCGGTGGGGTTGTTCCAGATATTGATGTGGCCGTCGCCGTCGAAATCCACGGCATAGCTGCGGAAGCTGCTGGGCATGAACTGCGGCAGGCCCATGGCCCCGGCGTAGGAACCCTTCAGGGTCAGCGGGTCGAGTTGCTCTTCACGGGCCAGCAGGAAGAACTCTCGCAGTTCCTTGCGGAAGAACTCAGACCGGGGCGGGTAATCGAAGCCCAAGGTCGACAAGGCATCGATCACCCGGTAGTTGCCGGTATTGCGACCGAAAAAGGTTTCGACGCCAATGATCGCGACGATCACCTGAGCCGGCACACCGTATTCTTGCTCGGCGCGGGCCAACGCCTCCTCGTGCTGGCGCCAGAAGTCCACGCCACGGGCAATGCGCGCGTCGGTGATGAACATCGGGCGATACTCCTTCCACGGCTTGACCCGCTCGGCCGGACGCGAGATCGCATCGAGAATCGACTGCTTGCGCTGCACCTCACGGAACACGCCCATCAATTGCTCACCGGCGAAGCCGTAGTCGCGGGTCATTTCGCCGACGAACTCTGCCACCTGGGGCGAGCCATCATAATCACCGGCATTGGCCTGCTGGACTGCGCCGAACAAACCCATCGCGCCAATCCACGGCGCACAACGGGCAGCCCAGCCACGCACTACTTGCATGAAATTCTTCACCTTATTCAAACCTGTGCAATCCATTTGCGGTGCGTATGGATCGACATCAGAACGCCAAACGCTGACAGCAGCGTCACCAACGAAGTTCCGCCATAGCTAATGAAGGGCAGCGGCACGCCAACCACGGGCAGAAGGCCACTGACCATACCGATATTGACGAATACATATACAAAGAACGTCATGGTCAAGCTGCCTGCGAGCAACTTGCCGAACAATGTCTGGGCCTGGGCGGTGATCACCAGCCCACGACCGATCAGCAACAGGTAAATCAACAGCAACAGGCAGATGCCGACCAGGCCGAACTCCTCGCCGAGCACGGCGATGATGAAGTCGGTGTGGCTTTCCGGGAGGAAATCCAGGTGCGACTGGGTGCCCAGCAGCCAGCCTTTGCCGAACACACCGCCCGAGCCGATCGCCGCCTTGGACTGGATGATGTTCCAGCCCGTGCCCAATGGATCGCTCTCGGGGTCGAGGAAAGTCAGGACTCGCTGCTTCTGGTAGTCGTGCATGACGAAGAACCACATCGCCACCGCCACCGGCACCGCTGCAGCGATCACGCTGATGATCCAGCGCCAGCGAAGCCCCCCCATGAACAGCACGAAGGCGCCCGAGGCCAGGATCAGCAGCGCAGTCCCGAGGTCCGGCTGGCGCACGATGAGAATGAACGGCACGCCGATCAGCACCAGGCTGATCGCCACATGCTTGAGGTGCGGCGGCAAAGTGCGCTTGGACAGGTACCAGGCAATGGTCGCCGGCATGATGATCTTCATGAATTCCGAGGGCTGGAAGCGGATCACCCCCGGGATGTTGATCCAGCGCGTGGCCCCCATGGCGTTGTGCCCCATGACGTCCACTACTACCAGCAGCAGCACCCCGACCACATAGGCCAAGGGCACCCAGCGCGCCATGAAGCGCGGCTCGAGCTGGGCGATGACGAACATCGACACCAGGCCGATGCCGAACGAGGTGGCCTGCTTGAGCAGCAAGTCCCAGTTCTTGCCACTGGCCGAATAAAGGACGAACAGGCTGCCGGCCGCCAGGGTCAGCAGGATGACCAGCAAAGGGCCATCGACATGGATGCGCTGCAGAAAGCTCGCACGCCGACGCATCACGTCCTCGCTGGAGAGCATGCGATCGAAATTGTTCTTCACTGGGCCGATTCCTGGACAACGGTGGCAGGCGCGAATTCAGGTTTGAGCCGGCCGTTCTCGTCGAGCAGCCAGGCGTCCATCACCTGGCGCACGACAGGCGCTGCGACGCCGGAGCCGGATTCGCCGTTCTCGACCATCACCGAGACCACGATCTTCGGATCTTCGGCAGGGGCAAAGGCAACGAACAAGGCGTGGTCACGGTGGCGCTCCTGGAGTTTGTTGCGGTCGTATTTCTCGCCTTGCTTGATCGCCACCACCTGAGCGGTGCCGCTCTTGCCGGCGATGCGGTACTGGGAGCCGAGCGCGGCCTTGCGGGCGGTACCCCGGGCGCCATGCATCACCTGCTCCATGCCATGGGTGACCTTGGCCCAGTCGGACTTGTCACGCAGGACAATGTCCTCCATCGGGTTCTCGTCCACCGGCGGCTTGCCTTCGATGGTCTTGGCCAGGTGGGGACGGTTCCACTTGCCCTTGTTAGCGATCAATGCGGTGGCCTGGGCCAGCTGCAAGGGCGTAGCCTGCATGTAGCCCTGGCCGATACCGAGGATCAGAGTCTCGCCAGGGAACCAGGCCTGGCGACGGGTGGCGCGCTTCCATTCGCGCGATGGCATCAGCCCGGGAGACTCCTCGAACATGTCGAGGGAAACCTTCTGGCCGATGCCGAACTTGTTCATGTAGCTGGACAGGCGATCGATACCCATCTTGTGGGCAAGATCGTAGAAGTAAGTGTCGTTGGAGCGCATGATTGCGGTGTCCAGATCGACCCAGCCGTCACCGGTCCGGTTCCAGTTGCGGTACTTGTGGTCGTAGTTGGGCAATTGGTAGTAGCCGGGGTCGAACACCCGGCTGCTCGCGGTCACCACACCGCTGTCCAGCCCGGCGATGGCCACTGCCGGCTTGATGGTCGAGCCGGGCGGATAGAGCCCGCGCAAGACACGGTTGAACAGCGGCCGATCGATCGAGTCACGCAGCTCGGCATAGGCCTTGAAGCTGATGCCGGTGACGAACAAGTTGGGATCGAAACTCGGCTGGCTGACCATCGCCAGCACCTCGCCGGTGCGCGGATCCAAGGCCACCAGCGCGCCGCGACGTCCGCCCAAGGCAGCCTCGGCAGCCTCCTGCAGCTTGATGTCAAGGCTCAGTACGATGTCCTTGCCAGGCTCCGGGTCGGTGCGCTTGAGCACCCGCAGAACCCGGCCTCGGGCGTTGGTCTCGACCTCCTCGTAGCCCACCTGGCCGTGCAGCTCGGCCTCGTAGAAACGCTCGATGCCGGTCTTGCCGATATGGTGGGTGCCGCTGTAGTTGACCGGGTCGAGGCTCTTGAGCTCCTTCTCGTTGATGCGCCCGACATAGCCCACCGAATGGGCGAAATGCGCGCCCTGTGGGTAATGGCGCACCAGCTGCGCCGCCACGTCCACACCCGGCAGACGGAACTGGTTCACCGCAATGCGGGCGATCTGCTCTTCGTTGAGCTCGAACAGGATAGGCACCGGCTCGAATGGCCTGCGCCCCTGCTTCATGCGCTTTTCGAACAGGGCCCGGTCATCGGGCGTCAGCTCCAGCACCTCGACGATGGTGTCGAGCACCTGGCGCCAGTCACCTGAGCGCTCACGGGTCATGGTGAGACTGAAGCTGGGACGGTTGTCAGCGACGATCACCCCGTTGCGGTCGAAAATCAGCCCGCGGGTCGGCGGGATCGGCTGCACGTGCACCCGGTTGTTTTCCGAAAGCGTGGAGTGGTAGTCGTACTGGATGACCTGCAGGTAGTAGAGCCGGGCGATCAGGACGCACACCAGCAGCACGACCGCCACCGCGCCGACCACGACGCGGCTGCGCACCAGGCGGGCGTCTTTCTCATGGTCCTTCAGACGAATCGGCTGCGACATCGGACGGGCTTACAGGCTCATTTGTGGTAGGGGTGCCCGGACAGTACGGTCCAGGCGCGATAGATCTGCTCGCCGATCAGTATCCTTACCAACGGGTGCGGCAGGGTCAGTGGCGACAGCGACCAACGCTGTTCGGCGCGTGCGCAGACCTCCGGCGCCAGGCCTTCCGGGCCTCCCACCATGAGATTGACCGTACGCGCATCCAGGCGCCAACGATCCAGCTCGCCCGCCAGTTGCTCGGTACTCCAGGGCTTGCCATGGACCTCGAGGGTGACGATGCGTTCCCCGGGCTGAACCTTGGCCAGCATGGCCTCCCCCTCCTGGCGAATCAGGCGGGCGACGTCGGCATTCTTGCCACGGGTATTCAGCGGAATCTCCACCAGCTCCAGCGACAGCTCCGGGGGCAGGCGCTTGGCATATTCATGCCAGCCTTCCTCGACCCAGCGGGGCATGCGCGAGCCGACCGCGATCAGGCGCAGGCGCACAGCGTTTCCTCAGCCCCGGTCCTTGAGGTTTTCGGAATAGCTGTGAGCGTTTTCCGGGCTGTGGTGCTTGCCATCGGCGGAGCGGCTCTGCTCGGCACCCAGCCACAGGCGCTCGAGGTCGTAGAACTGACGCGCAGCGGCAGTCATCATGTGCACGATGACGTCGTTGAGGTCCAACAGGACCCAGTCGCTGTCGCCCTTGCCTTCTTCGCCCAGCGGTTGCACACCCTGGAGCTTGACGATTTCGCGGACCTTTTCGGCCATCGCGTTGATCTGCCGGTTGGAAGTACCGGTGGCGATGATCATGTAGTCGGTCAGGCTGTGCTTTTCACGCACGTCGATGACCTGGATGTCCTGGGCTTTGACGTCTTCCAAAGCCGATTTGGCCAGGTTGACCAGCTCTTCGCCGTTGATTTTCTGCTTGCTCATAAGAAACTCGTTCAATTCATGAATGAGGCGCCTGGTGGCGCCGTCAGTGCGACGCACGGTAAAGGTCGTGCGCCTCGATATAGGCCAGTACTGCGTCCGGCACCAGGAACCGTACCGACTTGCCGCTGGCCAGCAGCTGTCGGATCTGCGTGGCGGACACCGCGAGCGGCGTCTGCCAGACGAACGAAATGTGCCCCGCCGGGCCGGACATGGCGGTGGGATCGCTCTCCGAGCGCGCAGCCAGCAGGTTGCGCAGCTCGTCAGGGGGTTCGACATCGGCATCCGGGCGTTGCAGCACCAGGATGTGACAGTGTTGCAGCAACTCTTCCCAGCGATGCCAGCTGGGCAGTCCGCAGAATGCGTCCCAACCCAGCACCAGGAACAGCTGGTCGTCAGCGCCGAGTTCGGCGCGGATCGACTCCAATGTATCGATGGTGTAAGACGGTTTGTCCCGCGAAAGCTCCCGCGCATCCACACTCAGCCGCTCGACCCCGGCCACGGCGCAACGCACCATGGCCAGGCGGTCCTGGGGTGCCACCTGCGGGGTGTCGCGGTGCGGTGGCCGGGCGTTGGGCAGCAGGCGCAGCTCATCCAACGCCATGAACTCGGCCACTTCCAGCGCGCTGCGCAGGTGACCGATGTGCACGGGGTCGAAAGTGCCGCCGAGAATGCCGATGCGCCGGACTGCCTGGGCCTTGCTCAACTCAGCAGGACTCCTGACCGCGCAGCTGGCCGTCACCGATCACCACGTACTTCTCGCAGGTCAGCCCTTCCAGGCCGACCGGTCCGCGGGCATGCAGCTTGTCGGTGGAGATGCCGATCTCCGCGCCCAGGCCATACTCGAAACCATCGGCGAAGCAGGTCGGGGCGTTGAGCATCACCGAGGCCGAGTCGACCTCGGCCATGAAACGCCGGGCCTGGCCCTGATGCTCGGTGATGATCGAATCGGTGTGGTGCGAGCCATAGTGGTTGATGTGCTCGATCGCCGCGTCCAGGCCTTCGACGACACGGATCGACAAGATCGCGTCGAGGTATTCGGTGTGCCAGTCGTCTTCGCTGGCCGGATTGGCGGCGATGATCGCTCGGGTGCGTTCGCAGCCGCGCAGTTCGACGCCCTTCTCCTGGAAGCGGCGGGCCATCTCCGGGAGGAACGCCTCGGCGACAGTGGCATCCACCAGCAGGGTTTCCATGGCGCCGCAGATGCCGTAGCGATAGGTCTTGGCGTTGAACGCGACGCGCCAGGCCTTGTCCAGGTCAGCATGTTGGTCGATATAGACGTGGCAGATGCCGTCCAGGTGCTTGATCACCGGTACCCGGGCATCGCGACTGATGCGTTCGATCAGGCCACGACCGCCACGCGGCACGATCACATCGACGAACTCAGGCATGCTGATCAGCGCGCCCACGGCCGCGCGGTCGGTAGTCTCGACCACTTGGACCACGGCCGCCGGCAAGCCGGCCTCGGCCAGGCCCCGCTGGATGCAGGCGGCGATTGCGCGGTTGGAATGAATGGCTTCGGAGCCGCCACGCAAGATGGTGGCGTTGCCGGACTTCAGGCACAGGCTGGCGGCGTCGATCGTCACGTTCGGGCGCGACTCGTAGATGATCCCAATAACGCCCAGCGGCACGCGCATCTTGCCGACCTGGATGCCCGACGGGCGGTAGCTCATGTCTCGGATGGCACCGACCGGATCCGGCAGGCTGGCCACCTGGCGCAGGCCGGTGATCATGCCGTCGATGCGCGCCGGGGTCAGGGCCAGGCGATCCAGCAATGCCGGCTCCAGGCCATTGGCGCGGCCATTGGCCAGGTCCTGTTCATTGGCTGCTGTCAGCTCGGCACGGGCGGCATCCAGGGCGTCTGCGGCGGCCTGCAGGGCGCGGTTCTTCTGCGCGGTGCTGGCACGGCCGATCACGCGCGAGGCCTCACGGGCGGCGCGACCCAGGCGGGTCATGTAGTCAAGAACGGACTCAGTCATGGGCTCGGTGTCTTGGCGAAGGGGAAATCGGCTGATTATAACTGGCACGCTCGGGTACGCCCAGCGGCGGGTGGCGGATGGTCGAAAATGAGCGACAGGATCTGTAGGAAAGATGTAACTACCCATATCGAAATTTTGCCAAACCGATCATGGGGCAACCTGCTGCCCCCAGAAAACAACACAGCGCATGCGAAAACGGCTTTATCCGCGAAAGGGGCACTGCTACCCCTCGGTTCAGCCTCGATTAAGCCATTAATTGCTATCATCTGCGCCCCGACCACCACGAGCCGACCGCATGCCAGACACAGCCCCCTGCCCGGCCCGCGCCCTGCCCGACAGCTTCTTCGACCGAGACGCCCAGACCTTGGCCCGGGACCTTTTGGGCAAGGTGATCCGCCACCGCCAGGGCAATCTCTGGCTCGCGGCACGCATCATCGAGACCGAGGCCTATTACCTCACCGACAAAGGCAGCCACGCCTCGCTCGGCTACACCGAAAAGCGCAAGGCGCTGTTCCTCGATGGTGGGCACATCTACATGTACTACGCCCGCGGCGGCGACTCGCTGAACTTCAGCGCCCACGGCCCGGGCAATGCCGTGCTGATAAAATCCGCCTACCCCTGGGTGGACGCGATTTCAGATGCCAACAGCCTGGCGCAGATGCAACTGAACAATCCCGATGCCAGCGGCAACCTGCGTCCGGCCGAGCGCCTGTGCGCGGGGCAGACCCTGCTATGTCGAGCCCTGGGCCTGAAAGTGCCGGACTGGGACGCCAAGCGTTTCGACCCTGAGCGCCTGTATGTCGAGGACTGCGGTGCAGTGGTAGCGCAGGTGATCCAGACCACTCGCCTGGGCATCCCCAATGGCCGCGACGAACATCTCCCCTACCGCTTCGTCGATGCCGAATACGCGCGCTTTTGTACACGGAACCCGCTGCGCCGGGGCCAAGTCGAAGGGCGTGATTTTTCCATCCTGAAACAAGGAAGCTGACCCCATGGGCCAATGGCTCGACAGCCTGACCGGCTGGCTCAGCGCCAACCCCCAGTGGCTTGGCCTGGCGATTTTCCTGGTGGCCTGCGTGGAATGCCTGGCCATCGCCGGCATCATCGTGCCGGGGACCGTTCTGCTATTCGCCGTGGCCGTGCTGGCCGGCAGCGGCGCCTTCAGCCTCGGCGAGACATTGCTGCTGGGCTTTCTCGGCGGGCTGCTGGGGGACGCGGTGTCGTACTCACTGGGCAAGCGGTTCCATCAGAACATCCGCCGCCTGCCGCTATTGCGCCATCATCCGGAATGGATCGGCAGCGCCGAGGCCTACTTCCAGCGTTATGGAATCGCCAGCTTGCTGGTAGGACGCTTCATCGGCCCGCTGCGACCGATGCTGCCCATGGTCGCAGGCATGTTCGACATGCCGCTGCCGCGCTTCATCGCCGTCAGCCTGCTGGCCGGCGCCGGCTGGTCGGTGGCTTACCTGTTGCCGGGCTGGGCCACCGGGGCGGCTATGCGTCTACCTCTGCCGGAAGGGTTCTGGCTGGATGCAGGCGTCATCGCCGGCACGTTGGCGGTGCTGATCGGCTTTAGCCTCAACAGCAGCCTGCGTGACCAGCGCTACGGCACACGCCTGATCGCCGGCCTGAGCCTCCTCGCCCTGGCAGGCATCTTCTCGGGCTGGCCATTTCTGCACGAATTCGACCAAGGAATCATGACCCTGGTGCAGGAGCACCGTAGCCAGGCAGTCGATGGCGCCGTGGTGCTGATCACCCGCTTGGGAGATTTTCGTACACAGCTGTTCCTGGGTGGCTTGCTCACCGGGCTTCTGTTGCTGGCACGGCAGTGGCGTCATGCCCTGTTCGCCGGTGGCGCGCTGATGGGTACGGCGATCGCCAACGGCACGTTGAAATGGCTATTCGCTCGCGCACGCCCCGAAGTACTGACCGACCCACTGACCAGCTACAGCATGCCCAGCGGCCACAGCTCGGCGTCGTTTGCGTTCTTCCTGGTGCTGGCAGTGCTGGCCGGACGCGGCCAGCCACCGCGCATGCGCCTGACCTGGGTGATGCTGGGCTGCCTGCCGGCACTGGCGATCGCCTTGTCGCGGGTATACCTGGGGGCCCATTGGCCGACCGATATCCTTGCCGGAGCGCTGTTGGCGTGTTGCGTCTGCGCGCTGAGCCTGACCCTGGTGCAGCATCGCCAACCCCTTCAGGCCTTGCCGCTGCGCGTGTGGTGGCTGGTACTACCGGCCTGCGTTGCCCTGTTGGCGTTCTTCGCCCTGCACGCCCTGCCCCAGGCGCTGTTGCGCTACCAATATTGAGACGCGACCGGTTCGGTGTACTCGCCGCCGCATTCACAGGTAAACCCGCTTGTGCGTTATTTCTGCGGGAGCGGGTTTACCCGCGAAAGGGCCCAGACAAGCAATGCAACGGACCGTTGCATCTACTGCGCTGCACCGGGCAATTCAAGCAAACAGCTCGCCCTGGATGCGGTCCAGCAGGTTCTGGATGGCCTCGAGCCGCAACTGCGGCGAGTCGATGGCCAACAGGTCGAGCTTGTCTTCTTCCATGAACGGCAACAGGTAGCCCAGCTGGTTGGCCAGGGACTGGCATCCATCCACGGCCCGCGGCATATCCAGCGCCGCCACCATCGGGTGTTCACCCAGCGCTTGCAGCAGCGCCAGCAGATCGTCATCCCGCTCGGACAACGCGCTGTCCGCAAGCTCCGGCAGCCAGTGCACATCGCCAACCATCAACTGATCTTTCTGCACCTCGGTCTGCTCCAGGCGGAAACGCCGCACGCCTTCCACACGGATGCCCAGCAAGCCGTTTTCCTGCTGCACGAAGTCGCGGATCAGCGCCTCGCAGCCGACCGAGGCCACCACCGGCGGCGCCTTGCCGACCTGCTCGCCCTCGAGGATGCACACCACGCCGAACCCACCGCCCTGCTTCATGCAACGGCTGATCATGTCCAGGTAGCGCGCCTCGAAAATCTGCAGATCGAGCAGGCAGCCGGGAAACAGCACGGTATCGAGGGGAAACAGCGGTAGCGTCATCTTCATTCCTCACACCAGCAGGCTGACCGCCAACGGCAGGAACACCGCCGTGGCCACGCCCATCAGGCTCATCGCCAGCGCGGCGAAGGCGCCGCATTCGTCACTTTCCTGCAAGGCAACCGAGGTGCCTACCGCATGAGCGGTGATGCCCAGAGACATGCCGCGCGCCTCGGGGCTGAGCACGCCAAAGCGGGTCAGCAAAGCCGGGCCGAAGATTGCCCCGATCACCCCGGTGATCAGCACGAACACCGCTGCCAGAGCCGCAACGCCACCAATCTGCTCGGCCACCAGCATGGCAATGGGTGATGTCACCGACTTTGGCGCCATGGTCATCAGGATCATGTGCTCGGCCCCAAACCACCACCCCAGCGCCAGGCACGCCACGGTGGCGAACAGGCCTCCGATTACCAGCGTAGTAAATGTCGGCCAGAACAGCTGGCGGATCCGCCGCAGGTTCAGGTAGAGCGGCACAGCCAAGGCCACGGTGGCCGGGCCCAGGAGGATGTAGAGGATCTCGGTACTCTTGCGATACTCGGTGTAATCGATGCCACACGCCAGCAGTACGCCGATGACCAGCACCATCGACATCAATACCGGTTGCAGGAAGATCCAGCGGGTTTTCTCGTAGGCTGCCAACACCACCTGGTAGGCCCCCAGGGTGATGCCAATACCGAACAGAGGATGGTGGATGACCGCGTCGAGCGCGCCTTGCCAGTCGAACATCATGGCTGCTCCTTGTGCTTGCTTTGGCGGTTAATGAGCTTTTGCATCAGCACACCGACGAACACTAGGGTCACCAGGCAGGAAATCACCAAGGCGCCGGCGATGGCCCAGAAGTCCGCGGCGATGTCCTTGGCATAGACCATCACACCCACCGCCGGCGGCACCAGCAGCAACGGAAGGTAGCGCAGCAGGCTACCGGACGCCTCACTCAAAGGCTTGCCCACTTCCCCTCGCACCATCAGCGATACCAGCAACAGCAGCAGGCCAATGATCGGTCCCGGCAAGATGGGTACGAACAGATGATTGATCGCCGTCCCCAGCAATTGAAACAACACCAGCCAGGTCAAACCACGCAACAGCATAAGGATCTCCTCCAGGCAGTGCGGCCATTATAAGCATGCGCCCGGCAGCCCTAGTAAGCCGATTTGCGGCGAAAAGATGACAACTTGACTGTAACGGACGGCCGTGATGATCTTGCACTGCCGTACCAAATCGAGCAGCAAGACAACCTGGAGAGTCGCGATGCCCTATGTACCTGTTAGCGCGTTATCGCAGTATGTCGGCAAGGAACTGGGACGTTCCGAGTGGTTGAAGATCGATCAGCAGCGCATCAACCTGTTTGCCGAGGCCACGGGGGACTTCCAGTTCATCCATGTCGACCCGAACAAGGCCGCCAAGACGCCATTCGGCGGCACCATCGCCCACGGTTTCTTGACCCTCTCGCTGATTCCCAAGTTGATGGAGGACATTCTCGTCCTGCCCGAAGGTCTGAAGATGGCGCTCAACTACGGGCTGGACAGCGTGCGATTCATCCAGCCGGTAAAGGTGGACAGCCGGGTGCGCCTGAGAGTCGAGCTGGCCGACGCCACCGAGAAAAAGCCCGGGCAATGGCTGCTCAAGATCACCGCCACCCTGGAAATCGAAGGCGAGGAAAAACCGGCCTATATTGCCGAGCCACTCTCGTTGTGCTTCGTCTGACTCGGGACCACCCGCCAGCCCTTCACGAGTGAACCGCTCCCACAGGCGCGGCGCTTCCATCAAAAGCACCGCAAAACCTGTGGGAGCGGCTTTACCCGCGAAGGGGCCGCACAGGCCATAGGCGTGCGGCGCCCAGTACCTTCGCCGGCGCATTCTGCGGCATACTCGACGCATCGTTTGCCCGGAATCCGCCATGCGCGCACTGCTGCCCTTCACCTTGATCCTGCTGCTCGCCGCATGTGGCGAAGGCGAACCCTTGTCGCCACCGGATGCTCGCCTGCCCGATGGGGGCCGCTACCGAGGGCAGGTGGTCGACGGCCTGCTGCAGGGCGAAGGGCGCATCGACTACCCCAATGGGAGTTGGTACGCCGGCACTTTCCTCAACGGCCAATGGCATGGCCAGGGCGAGTGGCACGGCAGTAATGGCGAGATCTACCGAGGTCAGTTCGCCGAAGGCCTGTTCCATGGCTTGGGCGATCTGACCACACCCGGTAGCCACTACGCGGGCACCTTCAAGCATGGCCGGCGCGACGGCGAAGGCACCCTCAAGCAAAACGACCAGACCTACCGCGGCCAGTTCGCCAACGACCAGTACGAAGGCGCCGGCGAACTGGAGCTGGCCGACGGCAGCCGCTACCAGGGCTTGTTCGCCAAAGGCAAACCCAACGGCGCCGGCGTCCGCAGCGATGCCAGCGGCAATCAGTTCAGTGGCCACTTCGTCGACGGCTTGCTCCAGGGAGCCGGCACCTACGACAGCGTCGAAGGCGAGCAATACATCGGCGAGTTCAAGGACAACCGCCTCGAAGGCCGCGGACGTTACGAGAACGCCGAGGGCGATGTATGGATCGGTGACTTCAAAGACGGCACCCTCGACGGCCAGGGCGAGATGCTCGGCAGCGATGGCAGCCGCTACAAGGGCGGCTTTCGCGACTGGCAGTTCAGCGGCAAAGGCCACCTGCAACTCGCCGACGGTAGCCAGTATGTGGGCAGTTTCGAGAACGACACCTACCAGGGCCATGGCCGGCTGATCCAGGCCAACGGCAAGGTCGAAGGCGGGTATTGGGTCAAGGGCGTACGGGTACGCGACGAGAAGAACAAACTGCTCCCCGACCCGCTGGATCTGGCCCTGCTCAACCAAGGCCAACTGCTCGAGCGGTCGCTGGCCAGCGTGCCGCCTTCCCAACCGCCGATCCAGCTGTATAGCCTGGTTGTGGCTGGCGACGGCCAGCAGAGCGTGTTTCTGCGTGAGGCCGACTACGTGAGCAATATGCTCAAGATCCGCTTCGGCGCCCATGGCCAGATCACCTTGGTCAACCACCGCGACCATATGGCCGACCGTCCCATGGCCACTCGCGAGAACCTTACCCGTGCCGCGCGCACCCTGGCCGAGCGCAGCGGCCCTGAAGACCTGATTTTCATCTACCTCACCAGCCATGGCAGCCCTGACCACCAACTGGTATTCGACCAGCCCCGCCTGCAACTGGCGGACCTGTCCGCCGACGAATTAGCCAGCGCCTTGGCTCCGCTCAAGGAGCGCGACAAGGTCATTGTGATCTCGGCCTGCTATTCAGGTGGCTATATCGCCCCGCTCAAGGACGACCGCACGCTGATCATGACTGCGGCGCGCCCCGACCGGGTGTCCTTCGGCTGTTCGGAAGAGGCTGATTTCACCTATTTCGGCGACGCCCTGTTCGCCGAAGCGCTGAATCAGACCGACGATCTCAAGCAGGCCTTCGAACTGGCGCGCGCCAGTGTTGCCGAACGTGAAAGAAGGGAAGGTTTCGAAGCCTCCGAGCCGCAGCTCTGGGCGCCGCCTGCAGTGCTTGCACACTGGCAGAGCCTGCGCCGGCAACAGGCCGAGGAAGCCTTGCGCAATGAAGCCCAACCAGTGCGTGGGGACCAGGCAAAAACACCTGAGGCCCACTAAGCTTGGTAGTAACAAAGGGAGAGACATCATGTACTTGACGCCTCAGCATGTCCTGCTTGCCGGAGCCACGGGTCTTACGGGTGAACACCTGCTCGACCGCCTGCTCAACGAGCCCACCATCAGCCGGGTGCTGGCGCCGACCCGCCGCCCGCTGGCCGAACATCCACACTTGGAAAACCCCGTGGGTGATCCGGCCGTGTTTCTCCCGCAACTGGCCGGTCGCGTCGATATCGCTTTCTGCTGCCTGGGCACCACGCTCAAGCAGGCAGGCTCGGAAACCGCCTTCCGCGCCGTAGACCTGGACATGGTCGTCGCCTTCAGCAAACGAGCCCGGGAAATGGGCGCCCGTCACCTGCTGGTGGTCAGCGCCCTGGGCGCCGACCCCAAATCGTCGATCTTCTACAACCGGGTCAAGGGCGAGATGGAAGAAGCACTCAAGGCCCAGGACTGGCCACAATTGACCATCGTCCGACCTTCGCTGCTGCTGGGAGACCGTGTCGAACCCCGGGCAAGCGAACGCATTGCCGCCCCCTTCGCCCGCCTGATCCCTGGCAAGTACCGGGGCATTGAAGCCTGCACCCTGGCCCGAGCACTGTGGCGCCTGGCTTTGGAGGAAGAGGACGGAATTCGGATCGTCGAGTCCGACGAGTTGCGCAAGCTGGGCAAGAAATAGCCTAGCGCTGGCAAACCCGCTCCCACCTGACCTGCGCAAGGCCCGTTGGGAGCAGGTTCACCCGATAAACGCCCTCACAGACCGCCCGTGGCGTTGAACCCCACCCCTGCCGCGGTCAGCAACGACAGTGGCAATAACAATGTGTCCAGCAATGCGCTACCCGGCAGGTCCAGCCCCGGGTAAGCCGGCGCCTGGGCGCCAAAGCGATCCTCGGGGCAGCAGCCGCCGTTCATCACATACAGGTCCAGCCGCGTTCCTGCATACACGACCGGTGCCCCGGGTTTGTTGGCATCCAAGGTGCGCACGGTCGCGCAGCCGCTGAGCAGCACCACCGCCAGCATTCCCACCAGCAGTCGGCTCAATCGTCAGCCCCGAAATGATGCTCACCCCAGCGCGGCAGCATGTCCTGGGGGATGTTCAGCAGATTGAGGATGCGCGCCACGACGAAGTCGACAAGATCGTCGATGGTCTGGGGCTGGTGATAGAAGCCTGGGGCCGCCGGCAAGATCACCGCGCCCATCTGCGACAGCTTGAGCATGTTCTCCAGATGGATGGTCGAGAACGGCGCCTCGCGGGGCACGAGGATCAACTGGCGGCGCTCCTTGAGGGTGACGTCCGCGGCACGCTCGATCAGGTTGTTGCAGGCTCCCGTGGCGATGGCCGACAACGTTCCGGTGGAGCACGGCACCACCACCATCGCCGCCGGCGCGCCGGAGCCGGAGGCCACCGGCGCCATCCAGTCTTCCTTGCCGTACACGCGGATCTGCCCGTCGGCAGCGCCTGTGTACTCGGTGAGGAAGGTCTGCATCGCTTGAGGTTTGGCCGGCAGTACCACGTCGGTCTCAGTGGACATCACCAATTGCGCGGCCTTGGAGATCAGAAAGTGCACCTCCCGGTCCTCGCGCACCAGGCAATCGAGCAGGCGTAGGCCATATTGCGCGCCGGAGGCGCCGGTCATGGCCAGGGTGATGCGCTCCGGACCGCTCACTTGAGGGCCTCGGCCAGTTTGCCGTGCAGCCCGCCAAAGCCGCCGTTGCTCATGATGACCACGTGGGTGCCTGGGCGCGCCTGGCCTTTGACCCGCTCAATGATCGCCTCGAGGCTGTCGGCCACTACCGAGGGTACCTTGCACTGCGCTGCGGTGGCCGCCAGGTCCCAGCCCAGGTTGGGGGGGGCGTACCAGATCACTTGGTCGGCGTGCTCGACGCTGTCCGGCAGGCCGTCACGGTGGGCACCCAATTTCATGGAGTTGGAACGCGGCTCGATCACCGCGATCACCGGCGCCTCGCCGACGCGCTTGCGCAGCCCGTCGAGGGTGGTGGCGATGGCGGTCGGGTGATGGGCGAAGTCGTCATAGATGGTCACGCCTTGAACCTCGGCGACCTTTTCCATCCGCCGCTTGACGCTCTTGAAGGCGCTCAGGCCTTCAATGGCCATGTCCGGCGCCACCCCCACATGGCGAGCTGCTGCCAAGGTGGCCAGGGCGTTGGCGACGTTGTGCTGGCCGGTCAACTCCCACTGGACTGCTCCTTGGACCACGCCTTCGAACAACACCTCGAAGTGCGAGCCATCGGCGCTCAGCAGGCGCGCCTGCCATTGGCCGCCCTCGCCTGTGGTTTGCACCGGCGTCCAGCAACCCATGCCGATGACGCGCTCCAAGGCCTGTTCTGTGGTCGGGTGGATGACCAGGCCTTCGCTAGGGATGGTTCGCACCAAATGGTGGAACTGCCGCTCTATGGACGCCAGATCTGGGAAGATATCCGCATGATCGAACTCAAGATTATTGAGGATCGCCGTACGGGGGTGGTAATGGACGAACTTCGAACGCTTGTCGAAGAAGGCGCTGTCGTACTCGTCGGCTTCGACGACGAAGAACGGCGTGCCGCCCAGGCGTGCCGATACCGAGAAGTTCTGCGGCACGCCGCCGATCAAGAAGCCCGGGCTCATGCCTGCATGTTCCAGCACCCAGGCCAGCATGCTGCTGGTGGTGGTCTTGCCGTGGGTCCCGGCCACTGCCAGCACCCAACGGCCCTGCAGCACGTGATCGGCCAACCACTGAGGGCCGGAGACATAGGGCAGCCCCTTGTTCAGCACGTACTCCACGGCCGGGTTGCCCCGGGACATGGCGTTGCCGATCACCACCAGGTCAGGCGCTGGCTCCAGCTGGGCCGGATCGTACCCTTGGGTCAACTGGATGCCCTGGGCCTCCAACTGAGTGCTCATGGGAGGGTAGACGTTGGCGTCGGAGCCGGTGACCCGATGGCCCAGCTCCTTGGCCAGCACCGCCAGCGAACCCATGAAAGTGCCGCAAATACCGAGAATGTGAATGTGCATGGTCGACCTCGCAAAACTTCGGGGCAGGTTAGCCCAGGGCGAGGGAAATCGCACTCGCTGTTTCGCTCAACCCGCCCTGGCGATGCCGTGTTTGCGCAGTTTTCGATACAAGGTGTTGCGACTGATGCCCAGATGCTCGGCGACATGTGTCACGTGCCAGTGTTTTGCCTCTAGCACGGTCAGCAGCGCGTCCCGCTCGGCATGCTCGAGCGTGGCGGGATCTCTGTGGGATCGGGCCTGCCCCGCAGTGGCGCCAGCAGGGTCGACATCCTTGACACGTTCGTGGGCCAAACCCGCTCCCATCGAGTCGGCGCCCGCTTTCACGATGGCTGGCAAGTCGGAAAACTCGATGCGATTGTCTTCACACAGAGCGACCAGCGTGCGCAGCACATTACGCATCTGCCGCACGTTGCCCGGCCAAGCAAACTTCAGCAACGCCTGGCGAGCGGACGGTGCGAGGTCGATGGCCTCGCCAGAGGCCTCCTGGCGCAACAGGAAGTCGAGCAACTGCGCCTTGTCGCTACGCTCGCGCAACGCCGGCAGCGCCACTTCCAGGCCGTTGAGCCGGTAATACAAGTCCTCGCGGAAGCTGCCCTCGCTCACCCGTTCCAACAGGTCACGGTGGGTGGCGCTGATGATCCGTACATCCACCGCCTGGGGCTCCCCCCCAATCGGCACCACCTGGCGCTCCTCCAGCACCCGCAGCAGGCGAGTCTGCAGGGCCAGCGGCATGTCGCCGATCTCGTCGAGCAGCAAGGTGCCACCATCGGCCTGCAGCAGCTTGCCGCGCATGCCCTCCTTACGTGCCCCGGTGAAACTGCCACCGCGATAGCCGAACAGCTCACTCTCGATCAGGCTCTCGGGGATCGACGCGCAATTGATGGCCACGAATGGCTTGTCGCGACGCTGACTGGCCTGGTGCACGGCCTGGGCGAACGCCTCCTTGCCGCAGCCGGTCTCGCCGCACAGCAGCAGCGGCACGTCACGTTCGAACACTCGCACGGCACGGCGCAAGTCCTGCTCCAGTGCAGGGTCGACCACGCAAATACCCGTAGGGATGTCACGCCGGATCTCGGGCAGGCTCGCCGGCACCGACCAGGCGGATGCCCGCGCCTGGCCACGCAGGGTGGCGAACACTTGGCGGCCATCGCGGGTATGCAGCGGCCAGGCCGTACTGCCTTGGGGTGTGGCACGACTGAACAGTTCGTCATGACTACAGGCGAAGAACATTCCCACCGGCTTGCCGAGCATACCGCCGCGGATGGTGCCCAGCAGGTTCAGCGCGCTCTGGTTGACCGCGCAGATCCGGCCGTCACCGTCGAATGCCACCAGCCCTTCACTGAACAGCCCGACCGACTCGGCCTGCAGGTGGAAGCGTAGCAGCCACTGATGCTCGAAATGACGCAGGAAGTAGCAGCTCTCGATCATTTTTGCCGACAGGTTGACCAGCGCCATGGTGTGGAACTGGCTCTGTCGCGAGACCTCCGGGCGGGCCGAAGACACATCGAGTACCGCCAGCAGTTCTCCGTGTGGATCGAACACCGGGCTCGCCGAGCAGGTCAGGCCGGTATGCCGGCCGCGGAAGTGCTCGCCTTGATGAATGGTCAAGGCCTGGCGCTCGACCAGGCAGGTGCCGATGCCATTGGTGCCTTCGCGAGCCTCGCTCCAGTCGGCGCCCAGCCACAGCCCGGCACGCTCGAAGATGCGCCGCTCGGTGGGGGCGGTCACGCAGTTGAGGATCACGCCGCGAGCATCGGTCAGCAGCACGGCATGGCCAGCGCCGGAAAGCTGCTGGTGCAGGCTGTTCATCTCAGTGTCGGCGATCTGCAGCACCTGCTGCAGGCGTTCGCGGCTTTCCAGCAGGCGACCATGCTCCAGCACCACAGGCGCCTGGGCCTGGGCCGGGTCGAGATGATAGTCCTCCAGGCAACGCAGCCAGGAGCGCGCGATCGAAGGGTCGCTGCCTGGCCCACTGGCCTGGCCACTGGCGACCGTGAGCACCTGGTGGGCATGGCGGCTGAACGAGTTGCTCTGCATTGTTGTTCTTCTCCGCAGATAGAGCGTTGCGCCAGCATCCTCCACCTGTCAGCGCATTGCAACGACACGCTGACCACTGAGTCATATGCTGTACCGGGAGCGGTACAAAATGTCACGACAGGCGTGCCACTGTTGCCACAGCCGCGCCCCCCACTTTCTCACCGCATCAGGCAAAGCCCTTGATCTACAAGGGGCGCACGGCACTGGCCCGACCTTTGCTCTACGCTTTTCAACTCCGCAACAAACACAATAGCCAGGAGACACACCATGCGTTACGCACATCCGGGTACCGAAGGCGCGAAAATTTCCTTCAAGAGCCGCTACGGCAACTACATCGGCGGTGAGTTCGTTCCTCCGGTCAAGGGTGAATACTTCACCAACACCTCCCCGGTGAACGGCCAGCCGATCGCCGAATTCCCACGCTCCACTGCCGAAGACATCGACAAAGCCCTGGATGCCGCCCAC
>NZ_VSJH01000031.1:0-184773 GCF_008124495.1 Pseudomonas sp. CK-NBRI-02
AATGGGCGTGCCGACCTTCGACTACGGCAACAACATCCGCCAGATGGCCAAGGAAGAAGGCGTGGCCAATGCCTTCGACTTCCCAGGGTTCGTGCCGGCTTACATCCGTCCGCTGTTCTGCCGCGGTGTCGGCCCGTTCCGC
Source organism: Pseudomonas sp. CK-NBRI-02 (assembly GCF_008124495.1). Taxonomy (NCBI): domain Bacteria; kingdom Pseudomonadati; phylum Pseudomonadota; class Gammaproteobacteria; order Pseudomonadales; family Pseudomonadaceae; genus Pseudomonas; species Pseudomonas sp. CK-NBRI-02. Next base: position 143 of record NZ_VSJH01000031.1, read on the forward strand.
TGGGCGGCGCTGTCCGGCGACGCCGAGGACATCTACAAGACCGACGCCAAGGTCAAGGAACTGATCCCGGACGACGCCCACCTGCACCGCTGGCTGGACATGGCCCGCGAGCGCATCAGCTTCCAGGGTCTGCCGGCACGTATCTGCTGGGTTGGCCTGGGCCTGCGCGCCAAGCTGGGCCTGGCGTTCAACGAAATGGTCCGCAGCGGCGAGCTGTCGGCACCGATCGTCATCGGCCGCGACCACCTGGACTCCGGCTCGGTCTCCAGCCCGAACCGCGAAACCGAAGCCATGCGTGACGGCTCCGACGCCGTCTCCGACTGGCCACTGCTCAACGCCTTGCTCAACACCGCAGGCGGCGCCACCTGGGTTTCGCTGCACCACGGCGGTGGCGTGGGCATGGGCTTCTCCCAGCACTCGGGCATGGTCATCGTCTGTGACGGTACCGACGAAGCGGCCGCGCGTATCGCTCGCGTGCTGACCAACGACCCAGGGACTGGTGTGATGCGTCACGCCGATGCCGGCTACCAGATCGCCATCGACTGCGCCAAGGAGCAGGGCCTGGACCTGCCCATGATCACGGGCTGATCGACGTTCCTTTGGTAATTGCCGAACAACGTTGATACTGAAAACAAGAAGGGGCCTGCGGGCCCCATGCGAATTGGAGTAGCGAAGTGACCGAACTGACTCTCAAGCCCGGCACCCTGACCCTGGCCCAACTACGGGCCATCCATGCAGCGCCCGTGCGCCTGCAACTGGATGCCAGCGCCGACCAGGCCATCGACGCAAGCGTTGCCTGCGTCGAGCAGATCATTGCCGAAGACCGCACCGCCTACGGCATCAACACCGGTTTCGGCCTGCTGGCTTCGACCCGCATCGCCAGCCATGACCTGGAAAACCTGCAGCGCTCGCTGGTGCTGTCCCACGCCGCCGGTATCGGCGCGCCGTTGGACGACGACCTGGTGCGTCTGATCATGGTCCTGAAGATCAACAGCCTCAGCCGCGGCTTCTCCGGCATCCGTCGCAAGGTCATCAACGCGCTGATCGCCTTGGTCAACGCCGAAGTCTATCCACACATCCCGCTCAAGGGCTCGGTCGGCGCCTCTGGCGACCTGGCACCGCTGGCGCACATGTCGCTGGTCCTGCTGGGTGAGGGCAAGGCACGTTACAAAGGTCAGTGGTTGCCTGCCACCGAGGCTCTGGCCGTCGCCGGCCTGGAGCCGCTGACCCTGGCTGCCAAAGAGGGCCTGGCCCTGCTCAACGGCACTCAGGCGTCCACCGCCTACGCCCTGCGCGGCTTGTTCCATGCCGAAGACCTGTACGCCGCAGCCATCGCCTGTGGCAGCCTGACCGTCGAAGCGGCCCTGGGCTCGCGTTCGCCGTTCGACGCACGTATTCACGAAGTCCGTGGCCAGCGCGGCCAGATCGACACCGCGGCCTGCTTCCGTGACCTGCTGGGCGACTCCAGCGAAGTGTCCCGCTCCCACGAAAACTGCGGCAAGGTCCAGGATCCGTACTCCCTGCGTTGCCAGCCGCAAGTCATGGGCGCCTGCCTGACCCAACTGCGCCAGGCCGCCGAAGTGCTGGCGATCGAGTCCAACGCTGTGTCGGACAACCCGCTGGTCTTCGCTGCCCAGGGTGACGTCATTTCCGGTGGCAACTTCCACGCAGAACCTGTGGCCATGGCCGCCGACAACATCGCCCTGGCCATTGCGGAGATCGGCGCGCTGAGTGAACGCCGCATCTCGCTGATGATGGACAAGCACATGTCCCAGCTGCCGCCGTTCCTGGTGGAAAACGGCGGCGTCAACTCCGGCTTCATGATCGCTCAGGTCACCGCGGCCGCCCTGGCCAGCGAGAACAAGGCCCTGTCGCACCCGCACAGCGTCGACAGCCTGCCGACCTCCGCCAACCAGGAAGACCATGTGTCCATGGCGCCGGCCGCCGGCAAGCGTCTGTGGGAAATGGCCGAAAACACCCGTGGCGTCCTCGCCATCGAGTGGCTGGGCGCCTGCCAGGGCCTGGACCTGCGTGAAGGCCTGAAGACCTCCGCCAAGCTGGAGCAGGCCCGTCTGGCCCTGCGCCGTGAAGTCCCGCACTACGACCGTGACCGCTTCTTCGCGCCGGACATCGAAGCCGCTGCCGAGCTGCTGGCCAAGGGTTGCCTGACCGGCCTGCTGCCAGCTGGCGTACTGCCCAGCCTGTAATACCCTCGGGGCCGCTCGCGGCCCATCGCAGGCTTCGCCAGCGCCCGCAGGATCGCAACTGCCTGGAGGCGCTGGCGAAGCCTGCGATGGGAGGCGAAGCGGCCCTTGTAGCCATCACCGGCAGAACAATAATAAGGGTGCGAAATGCAAGAAGGTCTCAAGCGCGGGCTAACGGCTCGGCACATTCGTTTCATGGCGCTCGGTTCCGCGATCGGTACCGGGCTGTTCTACGGTTCGGCATCGGCCATCCAGATGGCCGGCCCGGCAGTGCTGCTGGCCTACTTGATCGGTGGCGCGGCGGTCTTCATGGTCATGCGGGCCCTCGGCGAGATGGCCGTGCACAATCCGGTGGCCGGCTCCTTCGGTCACTACGCCAGTACCTACCTCGGCCCCATGGCGGGCTTCATCCTCGGCTGGACCTACGCCTTCGAGATGGTCATCGTCGCCATCGCCGATGTCACCGCGTTCGGGATCTACATGGGCTTCTGGTTCCCGGAAGTAGCCCGCTGGATCTGGGTGCTGGGCATCGTCTTCATCATCGGCGGCCTTAACCTGTGCAACGTCAAGGTTTTCGGTGAGATGGAGTTCTGGCTATCGCTGCTCAAGGTCGGCGCCATCGTGGCGATGATCCTGGCAGGTTTCGGCATCATGATCTTCGGCATGGGCCAGGCCAGCACTGGTGCCACTGTCGGTGTGAGCAACCTGTTCAGCCACGGCGGCTTCATGCCCAACGGCATCAGCGGTCTGATCGCCTGTTTCGCGGTGGTGATGTTCGCCTTTGGCGGCATCGAGATCATTGGCGTCACCGCCGGTGAGGCGAAAGATCCTCAACGCGTCATTCCCAAGGCGATCAACGCTGTACCGCTGCGTATCCTACTCTTCTACGTGCTGACCCTGTTCGTACTGATGTGCCTTTACCCGTGGCCGCAGATCGGCAGCCAAGGCAGCCCGTTCGTGCAGATCTTCAGCAACCTGGGCATCGGCTCGGCGGCCGCGGTGCTGAACATCGTGGTGATTTCGGCGGCCGTCTCGGCCATCAACAGTGACATCTTCGGCGCTGGCCGCATGATGTATGGCCTGGCCCAGCAAGGCCATGCGCCTCGCAGCTTCGGCAAGCTGTCCAAGCACGGCGTGCCGTGGATGACCGTGCTGGTGATGGGCGCTGCGTTGCTGATCGGCGTGGTGCTCAACTACGTGATCCCAGAGAACGTGTTCCTGCTGATCGCCTCGATCGCCACCTTCGCCACCGTGTGGGTATGGCTGATGATCCTGATGAGTCAGGTGGCCATGCGCCGCAGCATGACACGCGAGCAGATCGCCGAGCTGAAATTCCCGGTACCGTTCTGGCCTTATGGGCCGGCAATGGCCATTGCCTTCATGTTGTTCATCTTTGGTGTGCTCGGTTACTTCCCGGACACTCAGGCCGCGTTGATCGTCGGCGTGATCTGGGTGGTATTCCTGGTGGCCTCCTACCTGCTGTGGTGCAAGCCACGGGCAGGGCAGGGCCAACGGGTTCGCGAGCCGGCCGAGCTGCACCGCTAGTCAAGGAGAACGCTTATGAGAACCCTCTGGCAGCACTGCCACGTGGCGACAATGGCCCAGGGCCTTTACTCGATCATCGAGGACGCCGCGATCGTCACCAACGCCGGGTTGATCGAGTGGATCGGCCCGCGTGGCGAGGTGCCCGTGGTCGATGCCGAGCGCACGGTGGACCTGGGCGGCGCCTGGGTCACCCCGGGCCTGATCGACTGCCATACCCATGCGGTGTTCGGCGGCAATCGCAGCGGTGAGTTCGAGCAGCGCCTGCAGGGCGTCAGCTATGCCGAGATCGCGGCCAACGGCGGCGGTATCGCCAGCACCGTACGGGCGACCCGCGCGGCCAGCGAAGACGAGCTGCTGGCCAGTGCTCGTCAGCGGGTCAAGGCGTTGATGCGCGATGGCGTGACCACCTTGGAGATAAAATCCGGCTACGGCCTGGACCTGGCCAACGAGCGCAAGATGCTCAGGGTCGCTCGGCGTCTGGGTGAGGAGCTGCCATTGACCGTGCGCAGCACCTGCCTTGCCGCCCACGCCCTGCCGCCAGAATATGCTGGCAGGGCGGATGACTACGTTGCGCATATCTGCGACGAAATGCTCCCGGCCCTGGCCGAAGAGGGCCTGGTGGACGCCGTCGATGCCTTCTGCGAACACCTGGCGTTCTCGCCGGCCCAGGTCGAAAAAGTCTTCATCAAGTCACGTGAACTGGGCCTGCCGGTCAAGCTGCATGCCGAGCAGTTGTCGTCGCTGCACGGCTCGAGCCTGGCGGCACGCTACCAGGCGCTGTCGGCCGACCACCTGGAGTTCATGACCGAGGAAGACGCCATCGCCATGGCCGAGGCCGGCACTGTCGCCGTGCTGTTGCCGGGCGCGTTCTACTTCCTGCGCGAAACCCAGTTGCCGCCGATGGATGCCTTGCGCCGCCATGGCGTGAAGATCGCCCTTGCCAGCGACCTCAATCCGGGCACCTCGCCCGGGCTGTCGTTGCGCTTGATGCTGAACATGGGTTGCACCTGCTTCCGTATGACGCCTGAAGAAGCCCTGGCGGGCGTGACCGTGCATGCGGCCACGGCCTTGGGGTTGGGCGAAAGCCATGGCTCGCTTGAGGTGGGCAAGGTCGCGGATTTCATCGCCTGGCAGATCGAGCGCCCGGCGGATCTGAGCTATTGGCTCGGCGGCGACCTGCCCAAGCGGGTGGTGCGCCTGGGTCATGAGATATCCAACTGAGTGAGGGCACATGGACAAGGTATTGAGTTTTCACCAGGGCCAGCTGCCGCTGCTGATCAGCATGCCTCACGCAGGCCTTGGCCTGACCGACGCCGTGCGTGACGGCTTGGTCGAGCAGGCGCGCAGCCTGCCAGACACCGACTGGCACATCCCACGTCTGTACGATTTCGCCAGGGACCTGGGTGCCAGCGTGGTGGCCGCCCAGTATTCGCGGTTCGTCATCGACCTGAACCGCCCGGATGACGACAAACCGTTGTACGCCGGCGCCACCACAGGCCTGTACCCGGCGACGCTGTTCGAGGGTGAGCCGTTGTTCAAGGCGGGCCAGGAACCCTCAGCTGATGAGCGCAAAGGCTACCTGGAGCACATCTGGCGTCCTTACCACGATACGATCCGCCAGGAGCTCGCGCGCCTGCGCGAGATTCACGGCTATGCCCTGTTGTGGGATGCCCACTCGATCCGCTCGGTCATCCCACACCTGTTCGACGGCAAGCTGCCGGACTTCAACCTGGGGACCTTCAGCGGCGCCAGCTGTGACCCGGTCCTGGCCGAGCGTCTGCTGGGTGTCTGCGCGCAGGCCCAGGGCTATACCTGCGTGCTCAACGGGCGCTTCAAGGGTGGGCACATCACCCGTCATTACGGCGAACCGTCGAACCACATCCATGCGGTGCAACTGGAGCTGGCGCAGAGCACCTATATGGAAGAGGTCGAGCCGTTCAAGTACCGCGAGGACCTGGCCCAGCCGACCCAAGTGGTGCTCAAGCAGTTGCTCGAGGCCGTCCTGGCCTGGGGCAGGGAGCGCTACGGGCGGTAAGTCCGCTGTCCTGTTCGCCGGTCTACCCGCTTCCACAGGTTCATCGCCAGAGCCGTGGAAGCGGGGATTCCCGCGAACGGCCCCGCACACATCCACCTGTTTCACCGTGACACATGCTCAAAGCGCAATTCAGGTTTATGATGCCAGGCGGCAGATTAAATCCTCACACGGAGTGCGCAATGCAGACCCTGTACCCGCAGATCAAACCCTACGCCCGGCACGATCTGGCCGTGGAAGCACCGCATGTGCTGTATGTAGACGAAAGCGGATCGCCAGAAGGTCTGCCGGTGGTATTCATCCACGGTGGCCCCGGCGCGGGCTGCGATGCCCAGAGCCGTTGCTACTTCGACCCTACCCTCTACCGCATCATCACCTTCGACCAGCGCGGCTGTGGCCGATCGACTCCGCATGCGAGCCTGGAAAACAACACCACCTGGCACCTGGTCGAGGACCTGGAGCGCATCCGTGAGCACCTGGGCATCGACAAGTGGGTGCTGTTCGGCGGCTCCTGGGGCTCCACCCTGGCCCTGGCCTATGCCCAGACCCACCCCGAGCGGGTCCATGGCCTGATCCTGCGCGGCATCTTCCTGTGCCGCCCGCAGGAGATCCAATGGTTCTACCAGGAAGGCGCCAGCCGCCTGTTCCCCGATTATTGGCAGGACTACATCGCGCCGATTCCGCCGGAGGAGCGGGGCGACTTGGTCAAGGCCTTCCACAAGCGCCTGACCGGCAACGACCAGATTGCCCAGATGCACGCGGCCAAGGCCTGGTCGACCTGGGAAGGCCGGACCGCGACCCTGCGTCCCAACCCTCTGGTGGTCGATCGCTTCTCCGAGCCGCAGCGCGCGCTGTCCATCGCGCGTATCGAGTGCCACTACTTCATGAACAACGCCTTCCTCGAGCCGGACCAGTTGATCCGCGACTTGCCGAAGATCGCCCATTTGCCGGCAGTGATCGTCCATGGTCGCTATGATGTGATCTGCCCGCTGGATAACGCCTGGGCGTTGCACCAAGCCTGGCCCAACAGCGAGCTGAAGGTGATCCGCGACGCAGGCCACGCCGCCTCCGAGCCGGGGATCACCGACGCCTTGGTGCGCGCTGCCGACCAGATGGCCCGGCGCCTGCTCGACCTGCCTCTGGAAGAAGCATGAAAGGGCTGCTGCAGCGCGTACGCGGTGCGCGCGTCGAAGTAGAGGGCCAGATCGTCGGCTCGATCGATCAGGGCCTGCTGGTGCTGGTGGCCGTCGAGCCGGGAGATACCCGTGAGCACGCCGACAAGCTTCTGCACAAGCTGCTCAACTACCGGGTATTCAGCGACCCCCAGGGCAAGATGAACCTGTCCCTTAAGGACATCGGCGGCGGCCTGCTGCTGGTGTCCCAGTTCACCCTGGCCGCCGACACTCGCAATGGCATGCGTCCCAGCTTCTCCACCGCTGCGCCGCCTGCGCTCGGCGTCGAGATATTCGACTATCTTCTTGAGCGGGCCCGCGCCGCCCATGGCGATGTCGCCAGCGGCCGATTCGGGGCGGACATGCAGGTGCATTTGGTCAATGATGGCCCCGTAACATTTATGTTACAAATATGAGGTTAAAAAAACCCCTTGTTTGAAGGAAAACAAGTGGGTTTGTACGATAAATAGTTGTTTCAGCCTGATGCGTTGTAACGCGCCCTGCTGGATAATCGCGCGCTGCGTGAGCCTACGTTCGTAGGCTCGTTTCACTCTGACTCGAGCACTGTCTGGAACCGTTTGGGGAATCATTAGGCCCTTACGGGGTCCGAACAGTGCTCGCCAACCCGGCATTGGTCGCTGGCCGTTGGTTTCATGATCTGTTTTCGGCGAGGGTTGCTCGTGATTGTTAGTCCCTGTATTGCACAAAGAATCCCCGGAAATCGGCTTCGCAAGGCCCTGGCGGCAGGCGTCGCGCTGGTTGGCCTGATGAGCGCTGGCCAGCTTTGGGCATTCAATCTTGACGATGTTGCAGCCAAGGCAAAGGATCTCGCCGGTCAGAAGTACGAAGCACCGAAGAGCAACCTGCCAGCGGTCTTCCGTGACATGAAGTTCGGGGACTACCAGAAAATTCGTTTCATCCAGGAAAAGGCCGAGTGGGCCAAGGACAAGACGCCGTTCAAACTGTCCTTCTACCATCAGGGCATGCACTTCGACACGCCGGTGAAGATCAACCAGGTCACCGCCACCAAGGTCGAAGAAATCAAGTACGACCCGAGCCGCTTCGAGTTCGGTGACGTCCCGCACGACCCCAAGACCGTCGAAAACCTCGGCTATGCCGGTTTCCGCGTGCTCTATCCGATCAACAAGGCCGACAAGCAGGACGAGATCATGACCCTGCTTGGCGCCAGCTATTTCCGCGTCGTCGGCAAGGGCCACGTGTATGGCCTGTCCGCCCGTGGCCTGGCCATCGACACCGCGCTGCCGTCGGGCGAGGAATTCCCGCGCTTCACCGAGTTCTGGGTCGAAAAGCCAAAGCCGACCGACAAGCACCTGGTGATCTACGCCCTGCTGGATTCGCCACGCTCCACCGGCGCCTACAAGCTGACCCTGCGTCCAGGCAGCGATACCCTCCTGGACGTCAAGTCCAAGGTCTTCCTGCGTGACCATGTCAGCCGCCTGGGCGTTGCCCCGCTGACCAGCATGTTCCTGTTCGGCGCCAACCAGCCGTCCAAGGTCCTCAATTACCGCCCGGCCCTGCACGACTCCGAGGGCCTGTCGATCCACGCGGGCAACGGCGAATGGCTGTGGCGCCCGCTTAACAATCCCAAGCATTTGGCCGTGAGCAGCTTCAGCGTGGAGAACCCCCGTGGTTTCGGCCTGCTGCAGCGCCAGCGTGAGTTCAGCGCCTACGAAGACCTCGACGACAACTACCAGAAGCGTCCAAGCGCCTGGGTCGAGCCGCGTGGCGACTGGGGCAAGGGCACCGTCGACCTGGTCGAGATCCCGACCGCCGACGAGACCAACGACAACATCGTGGCCTTCTGGAGCCCAGAAAAGCTGCCTGAGCCTGGCAAGCCGATGGAGTTCGAGTACCGCCTGCGCTGGACCATCAACGAGTCCCAACTGCACTCGCCAGAGCTGGGCTGGGTCAAGAAGACCATGCGCTCCACTGGTGATGTGAAACAGTCCAATTTGATCCGCGAAGCCGATGGCAGCGTGGCTTTCCTGGTCGACTTCGAGGGGCCGACCCTGGCCGCCCTGCCGGAAGACACCGCCCTGCGCAGCCAGGTCAGCGTCGGCGACAACGCCGAGGTGGTCGAGAACAACCTGCGCTATAACCCTGAAACCAAGGGCTGGCGCCTGACCCTGCGACTGAAGGTCAAGGATCCGAGCAAGTCCACCGAGATGCGCGCCGCACTGGTGCGTGACGTTCCGGTGGAACCGGCCAAACCGGCCAAGGAAGGCAAGCAGGACAAGGCCGCAGCCAAGCACGCCAAGGCCGAGAAAGCCGCCAAGGCTGAACAACCTGCCGCCGATGCGGCACCCACCAACGGGGCACCGGCCACCACCGAAAAAGTGATGACCGAGACCTGGAGCTATCAGTTGCCTGCCGATGAGTAACTCAAGCGCACGGCCAGAATCGCTTGGCGAATACCTGGCCCACCTTCCCCTGAGCGATGAGCAGCGCGCGGAACTCGCCAGCTGCCAATCGTTCAGTGAGCTGCACCAACGCCTGGCGGCCCGACCGGCCGCCAACCCCGCCGAGGCCGTGCAGGCCTCGGTGGGCCCACGCCTGACCGTGGGTAGCGCCGCCGAGCTCGAGGACGCCGAAATGCTCGGCGTCGACGGCAGCGGCCGGCTGTGCCTGAAGATCGCACCGCCGATCAAGCGTACCCGCGTAATCCCCGAGCCATGGCGCACCAACATCCTGGTGCGCATGTGGCGCCGGCTCACTGGGCGCACCAATGCACCGCAACCGCCCAAGCGCGAGTTGCCACCGGCCCGCTGGCGCCGGGTCGGCTCCCTACGCCGCTATATTCTCCTGGCCTTGATGATCGGGCAGACCCTCGTTGCCGGCTGGTACATGAAGGGCATCCTGCCGTACCAGGGCTGGTCGTTCGTTTCGCTCGACGAAATCATGGCCCAGTCGCTCTGGGAGTCGGTGGTGCAGGTCTGGCCCTATGCTTTGCAGACGAGCATCCTGATCCTCTTCGGCATCCTGTTCTGCTGGGTGTCGGCGGGCTTCTGGACCGCGCTGATGGGCTTTCTCGAATTGCTCACCGGTCGTGACAAGTACCGCATCTCCGGCAGCAGCGCCGGCAACGAGCCGATCGCGCCCCAGGCGCGTACCGCGCTGGTCATGCCGATCTGCAACGAAGACGTGCCACGGGTGTTCGCCGGCCTGCGTGCGACCTTCGAGTCGGTGGCCGCCACGGGCGACCTGGACCGGTTCGACTTCTTCGTGCTCAGCGACACCAACGACACTGACATCGCCGTGGCCGAGCAACAGGCCTGGCTGGACGTGTGCCGTGAGGCCAAGGGCTTCGGCCGTATCTTCTATCGCCGCCGCCGTCGTCGCGTGAAGCGCAAGAGCGGCAACCTGGACGACTTCTGCCGTCGTTGGGGGGGCGAGTACAAGTACATGGTCGTGCTCGACGCCGACAGCGTCATGAGCGGTGAGTGCCTGACCAGCCTGGTACGCCTGATGGAGGCCAACCCGGACGCCGGCATCATCCAGACCGCGCCCAAGGCCTCGGGCATGGATACCCTCTATGCGCGCCTGCAGCAGTTCGCCACCCGCGTCTATGGGCCGCTGTTCACCGCCGGCCTGCACTTCTGGCAACTGGGCGAATCGCACTACTGGGGCCATAACGCGATCATTCGCATGAAGCCCTTCATCGAGCATTGCGCCCTGGCGCCATTGCCGGGCAAGGGTGCGTTCGCCGGTGCGATCCTCTCCCACGACTTCGTCGAGGCCGCGCTGATGCGCCGTGCCGGCTGGGGTGTGTGGATCGCCTATGACCTGCCGGGCAGCTACGAAGAACTGCCGCCGAACCTGCTCGATGAACTCAAGCGCGACCGGCGCTGGTGCCACGGCAACTTGATGAACTTCCGACTGTTCCTGGTCAAGGGCATGCACCCGGTACACCGCGCGGTGTTCCTGACCGGTGTCATGTCGTACCTGTCGGCGCCATTGTGGTTCTTCTTCCTGGTGCTCTCGACCGCGCTGCTGGCGACCAACACGCTGATGGAGCCGCAGTACTTCATCGAGCCGTTCCAGCTCTACCCGCTGTGGCCGCAATGGCATCCGGAGAAGGCCATCGCGCTGTTCTCCACCACCGTCGTGCTGCTGTTCCTGCCCAAACTGCTCAGCGTCATCCTGATCTGGGCCAAGGGCGCCACGGAGTTCGGGGGGCGCATCAAGGTCACCGTGTCGATGCTGATCGAGATGCTGTTCTCCATGCTGCTGGCGCCGGTGCGGATGATTTTCCACACCCGCTTCGTCCTGGCCGCGTTCCTCGGCTGGGCGGCGACCTGGAATTCGCCGCAGCGTGACGACGACTCCACGCCGTGGAGCGAGGCAGTCCGTCGCCACGGTCCGCAGACGCTGCTGGGCATCGCCTGGGCGGCCTTGGTGGCTTGGCTGAACCCAAGCTTCCTGTGGTGGCTTGCGCCGATCGTGGGCTCGCTGGTGCTGTCGATTCCGGTCTCGGTGATTTCCAGCCGTACGCGCCTGGGCCTGGCGGCCAAGGACGAGAAGCTGTTCCTCATCCCCGAGGAATACGCGACGCCGCAGGAGCTGCTGGCGACCGACCAGTACACCCATGAGAACCGCTGGCATGCCCTGCACGACGGCTTCGTTCGTGCGGTGGTCGACCCACGGCAGAACGCCCTGGCGTGCGCCATGGCTACCGCACGCCATGGTCAGGCCGCGCCGATCGAGGCGTTGCGCATCGAGCGTGTGGCCAAGGCCCTGGAAGTCGGGCCCAAGGGCCTGGATGGCAACACCCGCCTGGCGCTACTGAGCGACCCGGTGGCGCTCTCGCGCCTGCATGAGCAGGTATGGGCATCGAACAACGAGGCCTGGATCGGGGTATGGCGCAGCTCCATCACCAACGATCCACACTCGCCGCTGCTGCCGTTGCACCCGGAAAACCAGGCCCAGCCTTCACTGGTCGGCGCCTGATTCCCCAAGGGCCGCTTTGCGGCCCTTTTCCCAGGCTTCGCCAGAGTCCTCCGGTGTCTTCACCGAACCTGTGGAGGCTGCTGAAGCCTGCGGCCAGGGCCTGTGTCTCTATTTTGGCCAACAATGTCCCCCCCGGCTCTAGGTCCTAGGCCGCGCATGCGTTAGCATCCCTCTCGATATTGCGTATCGGTCTATCGACCTTTCCAACAATAAAATTCGCAACACTTTGCTAGGGGACTTGGTAATGATGAAGAAATACCTGTCGCGACTGCTGGTCGGTGTCACCGCACTGGTCGCCGTCACCGCCGCCCAGGCGGGCGCCATCGAAGACGCCGTCAAACGCGGTACCTTGCGGGTCGGTATGGACCCGACCTACATGCCCTTCGAAATGACCAACAAGCGTGGCGAGATCATCGGTTTCGAGGTGGACATCCTCAAAGCCATGGCCAAGTCCATGGGCGTCAAGCTGGAAACCGTCTCCACCGCCTATGACGGCATCATCCCAGCCTTGCTGACCGATAAGTTCGACATGATCGGCAGCGGCATGACTCTGACCCAGGAGCGCAACCTGCGCCTGAACTTCAGCGAACCCTTCATCGTCGTCGGCCAGACCCTGCTGATCCGCAAGGAACTCGCGGGCGAGATCAAGTCCTACAAAGACCTGAACAACGAGAAGTACCGCATCACCTCCAAGCTCGGCACCACCGGCGAGATGGTTTCCAAGAAACTCATCAGCAAGGCCAAGTATCACGGTTACGACAACGAGCAAGAGGGCGTGATGGACGTGGTCAACGGCAAGGCCGATGCTTTCGTCTACGACGCCCCGTACAACGTGGTAGCGGTCGAGAAGGCCGGTGCCGGCAAGCTGCTGTTCCTCGAAGAGCCGTTCACCTACGAGCCGCTTGCCTTCGGTCTGAAGAAGGGCGACTACGACAGCATCAACTTCATCAACAACTTCCTGCACCAGATCAAGAACGACGGGACCTACGATCGTATTCACGACAAGTGGTTCAAGAACAAAGACTGGCTGAAGGACATGGAATAAGCAGTAGCTACAAGCCGCAAGCTGCACGCTGCAAGATGAAACAGAGCCTACGCTTGGCCTGTTCTTGCCGCGTGTTGCTTGCGGCTTGCCGCTTTCTGGAGTACCCCAATTGATCAAGCACAAGAAAGCCCAGTGGCCCTGGCACGGGTTGACCGCGCTGGTCCTGGTGGGGCTGGCGTTCAGCCTTTACCTGGCCACCTCGATGATTTCCTACGAGTGGCGCTGGAACCGCGTTCCCCAATATTTCGCCTACCAGGCCGAAGAAGCGCAGCGCGCCGCTGAAAACGGCTCTGTCGAAGACATCACCCTCTCGGGCGACACCGCCCGCGTGACGCTCAAGGATGAAGGCGGCGGTCAGCAGGTCGTCACCGTCGCCAAGGACAGCCTGCTGCTGAGCCGTGGCGATGACGTCGCCGAGGGCGACCAGATCGGCGTGACCCGCCAGTGGGCCATTGGCCCCTTGACCTGGGGCCTGTGGACCACCCTATGGATCTCGGTAGTGTCCGGCGCCTTGGGCTTGGTGATCGGCCTGTTCGCCGGTTTGTGCCGGCTGTCGAACAACCCGACCCTGCGCGATCTTTCCACCGTCTATGTCGAGCTGGTACGCGGCACACCGCTGCTGGTGCAGATCTTCATTTTCTACTTCTTTATCGGCACCGTGCTCAACCTGTCCCGGGAGTTCGCGGGGGTGGCGGCGTTGGCGTTGTTCACCGGCGCCTACGTAGCCGAGATCGTGCGCGCCGGTGTGCAGTCGATCGCCAAGGGGCAGAACGAAGCGGCACGCTCGCTGGGCCTGAACGCCAGCCAGTCGATGCGTCACGTGATCCTGCCCCAGGCGTTCAAGCGCGTGCTGCCACCGCTGGCCGGCCAGTTCATCAGCCTGGTCAAGGACACCTCGCTGGTCTCGGTGATCGCCATCACCGAACTGACCAAGAGCGGCCGCGAGGCTATCACCACCTCGTTCTCGACCTTCGAGATCTGGTTCTGCGTGGCAGGCCTGTACCTGCTGATCAACCTGCCGCTGTCGCACATGGCCAGCCGGCTCGAGCGGAGGCTTGCGCAAAGTGATTGAAGTCCGTGATCTGGTAAAAGTCTTCGACACCCGTGGCCAGGTGGTGCGCGCGGTGGACAACGTCTCCACTCGCGTGGCCAAGGGCGAAGTGGTGGTGGTGCTTGGGCCGTCAGGCTCGGGCAAGTCGACCTTCCTGCGTTGCCTGAACGGCCTGGAGCATTTCGACGATGGCCATGTGTCCATCGACGGCCTGCAGCTGGATGATCCGAAGACCGACATCAACGCCTACCGCCGCGAAGTCGGCATGGTGTTCCAGCATTTCAACCTGTTCCCGCACATGACGGTGCTCGAGAACCTGTGCCTGGCCCAGAAGGTGGTGCGCAAACGTGGCAAAGCCGAGCGCGAAGCCAAGGCGCGCGCGCTGCTGGAGAAGGTCGGCATTGCCCAGAAAGCCAACGAATACCCTTCGCGCCTTTCCGGTGGCCAGCAGCAGCGCGTGGCCATCGCCCGAGCCCTGGCGATGGAGCCGAAGGTGATGCTGTTCGATGAACCCACCTCGGCGCTGGACCCGGAAATGGTCGGCGAGGTACTGGATGTCATGAAGACCCTGGCCCAGGAAGGCATGACCATGGTCTGCGTGACCCACGAAATGGGCTTTGCCCGTGAAGTGGCCGACCGCGTGCTGTTCTTCGACCACGGCAAGCTCCTCGAAGACTCCCCGCCCCAGCAGTTCTTCGCGGCTCCCAAAGACCTGCGCGCCCAGGCCTTCCTGCGTCAGGTGCTGTAGAGCGGGGAGCAAGCTTCACGCGGCATGAAAAAAGCCGAACCGAGATGGTGAACTCATCTCCGTTCGGCTTTTTCTTGTGCTTGCAGCTTGCAGCTGTTTTACAGCCGGAAGCGTGCTACCAGCCCCTGAAGGTGTGTCCCCAGGCGCGCCAGTTCGACGCTGGAGCTCGCGGTTTCCTCACTGGCTGCCGATGTCTGGTCGGAAATGTCACGTACGTTCATCACGCTGCGGTTGATCTCCTCAGCCGTGGCGCTCTGTTGCTCGGCTGCTGTGGCGATCTGCTGGTTCATCGCCTGGATCGACGAGACGGTGCGGGTGATGGTTTCCAGAGAACCTCCGGCGCGACGGGTCAATTCGACGCTGCTGTCGGTCAGGGCGCGGCTGCCATCCATCACCCCCGCCACGCGCTGGGTGCCGCTTTGCAGGCTGGCGATCAGTTCCTCGATTTCCTCGGTCGATTGCTGGGTGCGCTGGGCGAGGCTGCGCACCTCGTCTGCGACCACGGCGAAACCACGACCGGCTTCACCTGCACGAGCGGCCTCGATGGCCGCGTTGAGCGCCAACAGGTTGGTCTGCTGGGCCACCGACTTGATGACGTCCAGCACGCTGCCGATCTTGTCGCTCTCGGCCTTGAGCTGGTTCATGGCCTCGCTGGAATTGACCACTTCGCTGGCCAGGCGCTCGATCTGGGCGATGGCTTCACCGACCACGCGATCGCCTTCACGGGCCTGCTGATCGGCCATCAGCGCCGCCTCGGAGGCCTGCTCGGCGCTGCGGGCGACCTCATGCACGGTGGCGGTCATTTGGTTCATGGCAGTGGCGACCTGATCGGTCTCGACCTTTTGATTGTTGACCCCGGCGCTAGTCTGTTCGGTCACCGCCGACAGCTCCTCGGCCGCGCTGGCGATCTGGGTGACGCCGTCACCGATGCCGCTGATCAGCGTCCGCAGGCCTTGGTTCATGCGTTTCATGCTCGCTTGCAGCTGGCCCAGCTCGTCGCGGCGCTCGATCGATTGGTCGTCCTGGCTGAGGTCGCCATTGGCCACGCGCTCGGCGGCCGCGAGGATCTGGCGCAGCGGCACGATGATCTGCCGGGTGATGGTCCAGGCGGCCAGCAGACCCAGCAACAGGGCGAGGGCGGTGGCGGCGGCCAGCATACGCTTGGCTTGGCGGGTACCTTCGTCGCGTACCTTGGTTTGCGAGACTGTCATGGCCGCGCTGGACTCGAGCAGCACGTTGCCTTGCGTGGCCATGTGCTGCAGCGCCTGTTCGATTGCGGTTTGCGCGCTGTCAGGTTGTGTCGCGCGGCGCTGGTCGGCCTGCTGGAGCTGCTCGTAGCCTTGGCGGTACTGGCGCACAGCTTCCAGCTGCTGCTCTAGGCGCTGGTGATCGACAGGTTGTTCGATTTGCCCGAGCATCGCCTGCACTTGCTGCTCGAGCTTGTCCAGGGTCTTGTCCAGCTCGGTGAGCGAGGCTTGGTCGTGACGGGTCGTATAGTTCAGGCGGGCGATACGCAGCTCCTGGGTGGTCTGGTAGATCAGCGAAATGTTGCCCAGCTTGTCGCCGCGGTTGGTGACGTTGTCGATACCTGTCCAACCTGTGGCAGTGATCGCCAGGGTCAGCAGCAACACCAGGCCAAAGCCAAAGCCCAACTTGCGATTGACGCTCATGTTCCCCAGAAAATGGGCAAACCCTTGATACATGCTTCACTCCCCCGTCGGCTTGGTCGCATTTTTGTCATGCTTCCAAGGCCATCGGCTTGCCGGGGGGAAACTTGATGGGAGGTGTTTGACCCGCTCGTCAGAAAATGCGCGACAGCAATGCCGTCACGGCGGTCTCCACACGCAGGATACGATCGCCCAGCTGCACCGGCGCCAAGCCTGCTTTGCCCAGCAGATCGACCTCATAGGGGATCCACCCGCCTTCCGGGCCGATGGCCAGGGTCACAGGCGACTCCACGGCGCGTGGACAGGCCGGGTAGGGGCCTGGATGAGCGACCAAGCCAAGCGTACCGGCCGCGATGGCAGGCAGACGGTCTTCGACGAACGGCTTGAAGCGCTTCTCGACGATCACCTCGGGCAGCACGGTGTCACGGGCCTGCTCCAGGCCCAGGATGAGGTTCTCGCGGATCGTCTCGGGGTTCAGGAAGGGCGTTTGCCAGAAGCTCTTCTCGACCTTGTAGCTGTTGACCAGGATCAGCCGTGGAACCCCCAGGGTGGCGACGGTTTGGAACAGGCGACGAAGCATTTTCGGGCGTGGCACGGCCAGCACCAGGGTCAGCGGTAGCTTGGCCGGGGGCGGCTGGTCGAAGGCCACCTGCAGCTCGGCTTCATGCCCTGCCAGGCGCAGCACCGTGGCCTTGCCCATCAAGCCATTGACCTGACCGACGCGCAGGGTATCGCCCACTTCGACGCCGTGGATCTCCTGCATGTGAGTGAAGCGCCGGTCAGCCAGCACCACGCGATCGGCCGCGATGAAGTCGGCCTCTTCAAGTAACAGCAGGTTCACGGTTGGGTCGCTGGCGGCTGGTCGTTGTGGTCATCCGAGGCCGCTTCTTCGGCCTGGCTGCGCTTGCGGATCAGGCTGCCGCACAGCACGCCGACCTCGAACAGCATCCACATGGGCACGGCGAGCAGGGTCTGGGAGAAGATGTCCGGTGGGGTCAGGATCATGCCGACCACGAAGCAGCCGATGATGACGTAGGGGCGGATCTTCTTCAGGTACTGCACATCGACTACGCCGATCCACACCAGCAGCACCACTGCCACCGGGATCTCGAAGGCGACGCCGAAGGCGAAGAACAGGGTCATGACGAAGTCCAGGTAACTGGAGATGTCCGTCATCATCGACACGCCCTCGGGCGTGGCGCTGGCGAAGAAGCCGAAGATCAGCGGGAACACCAGGAAATAGGCGAACGCCATACCGGCATAGAACAGGATGATGCTCGAGACCAGCAGCGGAATGGCGATGCGCTTTTCATGGCGGTACAGCCCCGGTGCAATGAAGCCCCAGATCTGCTGGAGGATGAACGGGATGGCCAGGAACAGCGAGACGATCATCGTAAGCTTGAACGGCGTCAGGAACGGCGAGGCCACGTCTGTGGCGATCATCGTCGCGTTGGCCGGCAAGTGTGAGCGCAGCGGCGCCGAGACCAGGGTGTAGATCTGCTGGGCGAAGGAGAACAGCCCGGCGAAGATCAGGAAGATGGCGGCTACGCAGCGCAGCAGGCGGGTACGCAGTTCGGTCAGGTGCGAAACCAGCGGCATCGGCTGGTCGTGTTCCGGTCTATCGCTCATGGGGCTCGTGGCGGCTGCGGCGGCTCAGTGGGGGCGGCAGGGGATACCGGGGCGCTGCTGCCGGGAGCGGCAGGGGTGGTCGATGGCGCCGGTGTTTCGCTGTTGCCGATGGATGGCGTGGCTGGCCTGCTCGGATCGAGGATGCGCTTGGCTTGTTCCTCCATCTGCAGGATGTGCTCATTGTGCAGTTGGCGGCGGATCTCGTCGGCACCGATCTCGCGCTCGACTTCCGTCTTGATGGCGTTGAAGCTGCGCTTGAGTCGGCCGATCCACAGGCCTGCGGTACGCGCGGCACCAGGCAGGCGCTCGGGACCGAGCACCAGCAGGGCGACCAGACCGACGAGCAGCAGCTCGCTGAAGCTGATGCCGAACATGGGTCAGTCTTTCCGCTGCGGCTCTTGGACCGGCTGGGCCTGGCCTTCGATAGTCTGGCCCTGGGGCTGCTGGGCGGTGTTCTGCACGGGGGCTGCGGGCTGGGCCGGCGGCGGGGTCTGCTCGGCCGGTTTGTTTTCTTCCTCGTTCATCGCCTTGCGAAAGCCCTTGATCGATTCGCCCAGGTCGCTGCCCAGGTTCTTCAGCTTCTTGGTGCCAAAGACCAGGATTACGACGACCAGCAGGACGATCCAGTGTTTCCAGTCAAAAATACCCATTTCGTACTCCTGAAATTTACAGGTACAGCGAATTTTTCTGACAGCGCGGCCCCTGTAGGAGCGGGTTCACCCGCGAACACCGGCCAAGCCAGTGCTCTCTACCGCGTTGCATTCTTCGCGGGGAAACCCGCTCCACAGGGACGCGCTGCGCCCCGGGAATACATCAGTTGGAAGGCTGGCGTGCGGCCTTCTCGTCATGCCCGGAGAGCCCGAAGCGGCGCTCCAGTTCATCGAGCACGGCCTGTGGGTGTTGGCCCAGCGCGCTGAGCATCACCAAGCTATGAAACCACAGGTCGGCGGTTTCGTAGATGACATCGCCGTAATCCTTGCTGATGGCGGCATCCTTGGCGGCGATGATGGTTTCGACGGACTCTTCGCCCAGTTTCTCGAGGATCTTGTTCAGACCCTTGTGGTACAGGCTGGCCACGTAGGAGCTGTCGGGCGCCGCTTGCTTGCGTTGCTCGAGTACTTCGGCAAGGCGGTTGAGGGTGTCGCTCATGTCAGTGTCCTGCGCTGTAGATGGCATCCGGATCCTTGAGGACCGGGTCGACGGTTTTCCACTGGCCGTCTTCGAAGACGCGATAGAAGCAGCTTTCGCGGCCGGTGTGGCAGGCGATATGGCCCAATTGCTCGACCATCAGGATGATCACGTCGGCGTCGCAGTCCAGGCGCATTTCGTGCAGCTTCTGCACATGGCCGGACTCCTCGCCCTTGCGCCACAGTTTGCCACGTGAGCGCGACCAATAGATGGCGCGTTGCTCGGCAGCGGTCAGGGCCAGGGATTCGCGGTTCATCCAGGCCATCATCAATACGCGTCCGGTCTTATGGTCCTGGGCGATCGCCGGCACCAGGCCATCGCTGTTCCACTTGATCTCGTCCAGCCAGTCTTTCATCGTCGACTCCAAATCCGGACCCACGCCTGTGTCGGGCCCCTTGCGCTAGTGTGCCAGCCAGCCGCGCGGCTGGCTATTGGCGCACGATCAGGTAGAGCCCGGCCGCCAGCATCAGCCACGCTGGCCAGGCCGCCGGGGCGCTGAGGCTGGCCGCCCCGGCCGCCAGGGTGGCACCGCCGCCGAGCAGGCCGGCACCGAGCAGACGTAGAGCCCAGCGGTCGCCCTGGCGGCGGCGTTCCGGCAGTTGCGGATCGTTCAGGTGCGGCTGCGACAGACGCTCGAGCAGGTCGCGGGTCATGTCGGCCAGGTGCGGCAGTTGCTCTACCTGGCTTTGCAGGTTGCCGAACACTGCCTTGGGGCTCATGCGATCACGCATCCAGCGCTCCAGGTACGGCTTGGCGGTGCTCCACAGGTCGAGGTCGGGGTAAAGCTGGCGGCCCAGGCCTTCGATGTTGAGCAAGGTCTTCTGCAGCAGGACCAGCTGCGGCTGGACTTCCATGTTGAAGCGTCGGGCCGTCTGGAACAGGCGCATCAGTACCTGACCGAAGGAGATGTCCTTGAGCGGTTTCTCGAAGATTGGCTCGCACACGGTACGGATAGCCGCCTCGAACTCATTGACCTTGGTCTGCGCCGGTACCCACCCCGAATCGATGTGCAGTTGGGCGACGCGGCGGTAGTCGCGCTTGAAGAAGGCGATCAGGTTACGCGCCAGGTAATCCTGGTCCTCCGAGGTGAGGCTGCCGACGATGCCGCAGTCGATGGCGATGTACTGCGGGCTCCAGGGCTTGACCGTGCTGACGAAGATGTTGCCCGGGTGCATGTCGGCGTGGAAGAAACTGTCGCGGAACACCTGAGTGAAGAAGATCTCCACACCACGCTCGGCGAGCAGTTTCATGTCAGTGCGCTGGTCGGCCAGGGTCGCCAGGTCGGTGACCGGCACGCCGTAGATGCGCTCCATCACCAGCACCTTGGGGCGGCACCAGTCCCAATACACCTGGGGTACGTACATCAATTCCGAGCCTTCGAAGTTGCGGCGCAGCTGGCTGGCGTTGGCTGCCTCGCGCAGCAGGTCGAGCTCATCGAAGATGGTCTTTTCGTAGTCGCTGACCACTTCCACCGGGTGCAGGCGTCGGGCGTCGGCCGAGACCCGCTCGGCGCCCTTGGCGATCAGGAACAGCCAGGCCAGGTCCTGGGCGATCACCGGCTTGAGGCCAGGGCGCACCACCTTGACCACGACCTCTTCACCGCTCTTGAGGCGTGCGGCATGCACCTGGGCCACCGACGCCGAGGCCAGGGGCTCGACGTCGAAGCGGCTGAACACTTCGCCGACCTTGGCGCCCAGCTGCTCCTCGATCAGCGCCACGGCCTGCTTGGGGTCGAATGGCGGCACGCGGTCCTGCAGCAGCATCAGCTCATCGGCGATGTCGGTGGGCAGCAGGTCGCGGCGGGTGGACAGCAGTTGGCCGAACTTGATGAAGATCGGCCCCAGGTCCTGCAGGGCCATGCGCAGGCGTGCACCGCGGCTGAGCTCGGACGGTTTGCGCGGGAGCCAGCGCCAGGGCAGCAAGGCGCGCAGGCTCATCAGCCACCAGGGCAGGGGAAGGTCGAACAGCAGGTCATCGAGGCGGTAGCGGATCACGACGCGCTGGATGCGCAACAGACGGCGGACGGCGAGCAGCTTCATGCGTTATCGCTGGTATCAAGGGATCGGGCGAGGCGGCGCAGGCGCGCCTCGAGGCGTTCAACGTCGACCTTCAGGGCATCGAGCTCACTGAAGGCCGCTTCGGCTTCGCGCCGGCCGACCAGGGTGCGGGACTCTTCGGCCAGGTACTCGGAGAGGTTCTGGCTGAAGCGTGAAAGGCCCTGGCGGGTCCAGCGGGCGCGCAGGCGGATATGCCCGGCGAGCAGTGCAGTGGCGACCGGCCCCAGCCAGCGCGACAGCTCGTATTCCCAGTCCAGTTCCAGGTCCTGGAGCACACCGACCAGGTCCAGCAGCACGGCGCTGTCGCCATGCAATTCGACCTGAGGGCTGTGCAGCACGGCGGTCTTGTCCTTGGCGAAGGCCAGTTGGGCGAGGCTGCCGGCCGGCGCGCGCAGGCTGCAATCGACCTCGCCTTCCCAGTGAGCAGCGAGCATCAGGCCTTGTTCATCGGGCAGGATGTACAGCTGCAAGGCCGGCTGGCGGCAGTCGATCTCGATCACCTTGCCTTCGAGCGCAGCCAGGCGCGGCAAGGCCGTGCTGTCCATGCGCAGGACCCGGTTGAGCCCATGCTCGACGCTGGCGAGCAGGCCGGCCAGGAGCATCAGGGTTTGATTCCCCGGTGCACGGCAACGATGCCGCTGGTCATGTTGTGGTAGGTGACGCGGTCGAAGCCGGCCTCGACCATCATGGCCTTGAGGGTTTCCTGGTCGGGGTGCATGCGGATCGATTCGGCCAGGTAGCGGTAGCTTTCCGAGTCGTTGGTGATCAGCTTGCCGGCCAGTGGCATGAAGGCGAACGAGTAGGCGTCGTAGGCCTTGGACATGAGCTTGTTGGTGGGTTTGGAGAACTCCAGCACCAGCAGGCGACCGCCGGGCTTGAGGACGCGCAGCATCGAGCGGATGGCTTCGTCCTTGTGGGTGACGTTGCGCAGGCCGAAGGCGATGGTCACACAGTCGAAGTGGTTGTCCGGGAAAGGCAGCTTCTCGGCGTCGGCCTGGACGAACTCAATATTGCCGGCCACGCCACGGTCGAGCAGGCGGTCACGGCCGACCTTGAGCATCGACTCGTTGATGTCGGCGAGCACCACTTGGCCGGTGGGGCCTACCAGGCGCGAAAACTTGGCGGCCAGATCGCCCGTGCCACCGGCGATGTCCAGCACCCGGTTGCCGCTGCGCACGCCCGACAGCTCGATGGTGAAGCGCTTCCACAGGCGGTGCATGCCCCCGGAAAGCACATCGTTCATCAGGTCGTACTTGGCGGCTACCGAGTGGAAAACCTCGGCGACTTTCTTCGCTTTCTGGCTCTCGGGTACGTTTTGGTAGCCGAAGTGGGTGGTGGGTTCGGCGTGGTCGCCTTTGCGCTGGTCGTTCATATCGCTTCACCGAAAAAAATTACGGCCATTCTAGGGGCAACGGGCGGATTTGTCTTGGCGGGGTGCTCCGTGGAATGGGCGCGGGCATAATGGCGTCATTGTGTTGATATCCAGGATTGCCCGCATGACCCAGATCAGCGTTGAACGCAAACACTCCCTCGGCCGCGAGGCCGCCCGCGCCAAGGCCGAGGTGCTGGTGGACCGGCTGACCCGCGAGTACGACCTCAAGGCAAGCTGGCAGGGCGACCGCGTCGATGTGTCGCGCAGCGGTGCCAATGGCAGCGTGCATATCGGCGAGGACACCATCCGCGTGGAGCTCAAGCTTGGGATGATGCTGTCGATGATGAGCGGCACCATCAAGGGCGAGATCGAGCGAGCGCTGGACAAGGCCCTGGCCTGACGGCCCTCCGAGTACCAAGCTGCAAGAAAAAGCAGAATCGCGTACGGCGGGATTTTGCTTTCTCTTGCAGCTGCGCTCTTAGGGTGAGGATTCTAATTTTCCGCCCTACCTTATGCTCAAGCCCGCGTTCCATGGGCAGTTCCTCCATTCCCTCAAGCGAGTGAGGTGCAGAGCATGGCCAAAGTGAACCTGAAGAAAAAAGACGACGCCCCAGGCAGCACCTTGGGCGAGGTGCGCGGCTACGCGCGCAAGATCTGGCTGGCGGGCCTGGGTGCCTATGCCCGTGTCGGCCAGGAAGGCTCGGACTACTTCAAGGAGTTGGTCAAGGCCGGCGAAGGCGTCGAGAAGCGTGGCAAGAAACGCGTCGACCAACAGCTCGACGCCGCCAACAACCAGATCGACGAAGCGACCGTGCAGGTAAGCCGTGTTCGGGGCAAGGTCGAGATTCAACTCGACAAGATCGAGAAAGCTTTCGATGCACGGGTCGCCCGCGCCTTGAATCGCCTCGGCATACCGTCTAAACATGACGTTGAAGCGTTGTCCATCAAACTCGAACAGCTGACCGAGTTGCTCGAGCGTGTCGCGCGCAAACCATAAGGAGAGCAGGATGGCTGGCAAGAAGAACACCGAGAAAGAAGGCAGCTCCTGGGTCGGCGGGATCGAGAAGTACTCCCGCAAGATCTGGCTGGCTGGCCTGGGTATCTATTCCAAGATCGACCAGGACGGCCCGAAGCTGTTCGAGTCGCTGGTCAAGGATGGTGAAAAGGCCGAAAAACAAGCCAAGAAGAATGTCGATGACGTGAAGCAAAGCGCCAAGTCGTCCACATCCTCTCGTGTCTCCGATGTGAAAGAGCGCGCGTTGGGCAAGTGGAGCGAGCTGGAAGAAGCCTTCGACAAGCGCCTCAATAGCGCCATCTCGCGCCTGGGCGTACCAAGCCGCAACGAGATCAAGGCCCTGCACCAGCAGGTCGATAGCCTCACCAAGCAGATCGAGAAACTCACCGGTGCTTCGGTGACGCCAGTGTCCAAGGCTGCTGCCAGCAAGACCGCCGCCAAGCCTCTGGCGAAAGCGGCTGCCAAGCCTGCGGCGAAGACGGCTGCGGCGAAACCGGCCGCCAAGCCGGCTGCGAAGCCTGTAGCCAAGGCGGCTGCCAAGCCTGCGACGAAGAGCGCTGCGGCAAAACCGGCTGCCAAGGCGACTGCCGCCAAACCTGCGGCCAAACCCGCTGCGGCGAAGAAGCCCGCGGCGAAAAAAGCACCCGTCAAGCCCGCGGCAGCCAAGCCAGCCGTGCCGGCCGCCAGCGCCGCCCCCGCTGCAACCGCCGCTCCGGCACCCGCCGCTGCGCCGGCCAGCAGCACGCCATCGGCACCGGTGAACGCCGCTACCCAGGCCTAATACCGCGTCGCCCCTTTCGCGGGTAAACCCGCTCCCACAGGTTCAGCGTCGAACCTTGTGGGAGTGGGTTTACCCCCGAATGCGTCAGGCCAGGCAACGCATCGCGTGCGCCTTACCCCTCCAGGTATCTCCCCGCCAGCTGTTCGGCAGCCCCGCGTGCAGGGCCTACCAGATGTGGCGCCACCAGCATCATCACTTGATACACCACGATGCCCACGTCCCCTTCACGCCCAAGCACCCGCTGGTAATCGAGCGAAAACATCAGGGTCAGGGTGATCTGCTCCACCAGTTGCCCCAGCGCTTGCGTGTCGCTGCTCACAAGGCCTTGGCTCTTGAGGCTGGCGAGCAGGGCCGCCAGTGTGCGCTTGAGCGCATTGATCAGGCTGCGCATGCCGCGGGCCAGCTTCGGCAGGCGTCCGGTCAGGTTCGACAGGTCTTGGAACAGAAAACGGTACTGGGCCATGTGCTCGACGATCAGGTGCAGGAACAACCAATAATCCTCGGCGTCCAGGCGCACGCCCAGGGGTGGGTCCAGCAGCGGCATGAGCGCTTCCTCGAAGCGCTCGAAGAGCCCCAGCACCAACGGCTCCTTGCCATGAAAGTGGTAATAGAGGTTGCCCGGGCTGATGCCCAATTCGTTGGCGATCTCCAAGGTCGAGACGTTGGGTTCGCCCTGGCGATTGAACAAGTGCAAGGCGCATTCGAGGATACGGTCGCGGGTCTTCATCGTGTCAGCGTGCCCTGACATAGCTGCCCGGAGCCGGGCCCAGCGGTGGATAGCTGGCGTTGCCCAGCTCGGTCGCGGGGGCTTTCAGGCGCCCGGAGCGCTGGCCGATCCACTCCAGCCATTGGGGCCACCAGCTGCCTTCGTGGCGTGTGGCGTCGTGCACCCAGGCACGTGGGTCGCTCGACAGCGTGGGGTTCTCCAGGAAATGCGCCTTCGGGTTGCCAGGCGGGTTGATGATGCTCTGGATATGGCCGCTGTTGGCCAGCACGAAACGGCGTTTGCCACCGAGCAGCAAGGCCGAGCGGTACACCGCGTCCCACGGGGTGATGTGATCGTTGTTGCCGGCAACGGTGAAGCTGTCCAGGGTGACCTGGCTCAGGTCGATCGGTGTCCCGCACACCTGCATGCCGTTCGGGTAGGTCAAGGGGTTGAGCTTGAAGAAGTCCAGCAGCTCGCCATGAAACGCCGCGGGCAAACGCGTGTTGTCGGCGTTCCAGTAAAGGATGTCGAAAGCCGGTGGTGTCCTGCCCAGCAGGTAATTGTTGATCCAGTAGTTCCAGATCAGGTCGTTGGGCCGCATCCACGCGAAGATCCGCGCCACCTCGCCGCCATCGAGCACACCGCGCTGGTACGAGCGGCGCTTGGACGCCTCGATGGTCTGCTCGTCGGCGAACAGGCTCGCCGGGCTGTCGAATTGGCTGTCCAGCAGGCTGACCAGGTAGGTGGCGCTGCGTACCCGGCGCAATTGGCCCTTGGCCTGCAAGTGGCCCTGCAGGGCGGCCATGGTCAGGCCACCGGCGCAGGCGCCCATCAGGTTGGGGTCGCGGCTGCCGCTGATGCTGCGGCAGGCGACGAGGGCCTCTTCCAGCGCTTCCACGTAGCTGGACAACCCCCATTCGCGATGGCGTGGATCGGGGTTGCGCCAACTGACCATGAACACCTGCAGGCCGTTCTTGAGCATGTACTGCACGAAGCTGTTGGTCGGCCCAAGGTCGAAGATGTAGTACTTGTTGATCTGCGGCGGAATGACCATCAGCGGTCGGGCGTACTGTTTTTCGCTCATCGGCTTGTACTGGATCAGCTCCAGCAGCTCATTGCGAAACACCACGGCGCCAGGGGTGGCGGCGAGATTCACGCCCACCTCGAAAGCGCGCTCGTCCACCTGGCGCGGCAGGCCGTCGTTATGACGCAGGTCGTCGAGCAGGTGGGCCACGCCGCGGACCAGGCTCAGGCCGCCGGTGTTGAAGATTTCCTTGACCGCCAGAGGGTTGAGCAGCGAGTTGCTCGGAGCCAGGGCATCGTTGAGCAGGTTGAACAGAAAGTGGACACGAGCGCGGTCATCGTCGTCCAGCGTACTTTCCTCGATCCATTGGCGAGTTTGTTTCTGCCAGGCCAGGTAGGCCTGCAGCCCGCGACGGTAGAAAGGGTTCTGGCTCCAGGTCGGGTCGCTGAAGCGGTTGTCGCGCGGGTGGGGCTGGTGCGGGCTGTCGCCGAGCATCACCCGGGTCAGTTGACCGCCCAGGGCAAGCAGATGATGGGCGGTGTGCAAGGGGTTGCGCAGGCCAAGACGGCCGACATTGCGCAGTGTCGAGAACAGATCGCGCCCGCGCAGGCCGGTGATCGCGTTCTGTACATTGATGCTCGTGGCGGGGACCGGTGTCGTCCCTTTTACCGGTTTATCTGTCATCCCACACTCCGTCGTAAGGCCTCATCCACGTTCGTCTCGCGTAACCATCACCACCGGTGGGGCAGGGTTCAGCCGCCAGGGCCAGGGGCCGGGCGAGGATGCATGACCGCGCGCTGGCGCTCCTGCTGAAGGAATTTCATGATGATCGGCGCCACGGCTTCGGCCCGGGTAATCAGGAACAAATGCCCGTCGTCGATGATGTGCAGCTGTGCGTTGGGAATACGCCAGGCCAGCAGACGCATGTTGATCAGCGGAATCAACGGGTCATCGTCGCCGGCCAGTACCAGTGTCGGCTGCTGGAGCTTGTGCAGCCAGTGGATACTGGTCCAGCCAAGGCCAGCGAACAGTTGCCAGTAATAACCGGTCTTGCCGCCCGAGCGCACCTTGGCCGCGTGGTGCAGGGCCAGGTCGGGGTCGCGGCGAAAACCACCGCCATAGATCAACGGCGCGATGCGGATCACATGGGAGGGCTGCACATAGCGCCGGGGGCTGGCCATCATCATCAGCACCTTGGGCTTGCCCGGCACCATGAAGGCCCCAGCAGCGGTCGCGGCGAGGATCAGCTTCTTGCAGCGCTCGGGGTAATCGTGGGCGAACTGCTGGGCCAGGGCGCCGCCCCAGGACACGCCGATGACATTGACCTGGCCATAGTCGAGGTAGTCGAGCATGCGCGCAGTCAGCTTGGCCAGGCCTGGGAAGCGGTAAGGGCGGCTGGGCGTGGACGAGCCGCCGACACCCGGCACATCGAAGGCGATGACCTCGATGTCCGGGTCCAGCGCCTCGATGAACGGGAACACCAGCTCCAGGTTGGCGCCGATGCCATTGAAGATCAACAAAGGCGTCAGATGCGGCTTGCCGGGGCGGACCGCGGTGCGGATGGACTGGTTGTCCAGCTCGACTGTCCTGAATATGTAGGGTTGCGGCATGCACGGAACTCTAGGTCAAAAAGACGCCATGACGCGACCAAGCGGCCATGGCGACAGGTCTCATCGTTCGTGGACGTACGTCCCCGGTGCGGCTTCGCCTGCGGTGTAGGCGCGATTGCCCAGGCGGGTCGGCGCCTTTTTCAGCTCACCTGCGCGTTCACCCAGCCAGGCTTGCCAGTGTAGCCACCAGGAGTCGGCGTGCTTGATCGCGTTTTCCTGCCAGGCCACGGGATCGTCCGGGCGGTCTTCACCGGTCATGAAGCGCGCCTTGGGATTGCCGGGCGGGTTGAGGATGCTCTGGATATGCCCGCTGTTGGACAGCACGAACTCGATCTTGCCGCCGAACAGGTGCGCCGAGCGGTAGCAGGACTGCCACGGGGTGATGTGGTCGGCAGTGCCGGCGACGCTGTAGATGTCGCAGTGGACCTTCTTCAGGTCGATGGCGGTACCGCACACTTCCAGGGCGTCGGCGCGGGTCAGCGGGTTGTTCTTGAACATCTCGATCAGGTCGCCGTGGAAGGCGGCGGGCAGGCGCGTGGTGTCGTTGTTCCAGAACAGGATGTCGAAAATCGGCGGCTCGTTGCCGAGCAGGTAGTTGTTGACCCAGTAGTTCCAGATCAGGTCGTTCGGGCGCATCCAGGCGAACACCTTGGCCATGTCGCTGCCTTCGAGCACGCCGGCCTGGTAGGAGTGGCGCTTGGCGGCTTCGAGGGTCTGCTCGTCGACGAACAGCGCGACCTGGGTGTCCATGGTGGTGTCCAACACACTGACCAGCAGGGTCAGAGCGTTGACTTTGTTCTCGCCCAGCGCCGCGTAGTGGCCGACCAGCGCGGTGCAGGTGATGCCGCCGGAGCAGGCGCCGAGCATGTTCAGGTCCTTGCTGCCGGTGATCGACAGCACCGCGTCCACGGCTTCCTTGAGTGCATCGATGTAGGTCGACAGGCCCCATTCGCGCTGAGCCTTGGTGGGGTTGCGCCAACTGATGATGAAGGTTTGCTGGTTCGAGCGCAGGCAAAAGCGCGCCAGGCTTTTTTCCGGGCTCAGGTCGAAGACATAGAACTTGTTGATCTGTGGCGGCACGATCAGCAGCGGACGGGCGTGCACCTGTTCGGTGATGGGGCTGTACTGGATCAGCTCCAACACGTCGTTGCGATACACAACGGCCCCTTCGCTGGTGCCCAGGTTCTTGC
Organism: Pseudomonas sp. CK-NBRI-02; assembly: GCF_008124495.1. Lineage (NCBI taxonomy): Bacteria > Pseudomonadati > Pseudomonadota > Gammaproteobacteria > Pseudomonadales > Pseudomonadaceae > Pseudomonas > Pseudomonas sp. CK-NBRI-02. The sequence continues at coordinate 29,147 of NZ_VSJH01000031.1, forward strand.
CCACTTCGAAGGCGTCCATGTTCACCTGGCTGGGCATGCCACCGTTGTTGACCAGGTCCTTCGCCAGGTTGGACAGGCCATCGAGCAGGCTCTTGCCGCCGGTCTCGAAGAAGCGCTTGACCGCTGCCGGGTTGGCCAGGGTATTGGTCGGGGCCATGGCCTCGGTCATCAGGTTGATGACGAACTGCCCGCGGCTGACATCCTGAGGGGAGAGGTCGCTGTTGCCGATCCAGTCCTGCAGCTCCTTGCGCCAGGCCAGGTAGGTCTGCAGATAGCGGCGATACAGTGGGTTCTGGCTCCAGGCCGGGTCATTGAAGCGGCGGTCATCGCCACTGGGCTGCAGGCTGGACTTGCCCAGCAGCACGTTCTTGAGTTCCAGGCCAAAGTGCGCCACGTGCTTGGCGCTGTGCAGCGGCTGGCGAACGGCCTGGCGCAAGACGGTGCGCGCCGATGTCAGCAGATCCTTGCGACGAATGCCGATGACCGGGTTCAGGCCCAGGGTGTTCTCCGAGGCCTGCCGCTGCAACTCATCGTTGTTCTTGTTACTCATCTACGACGCTCCGTTGTCCTGAGACGAGTACCGGTTGGCTGTGGCGGGTACACAGACGATTGCCCGGTACTGCTGCTCGGGTGACCAGTGATAAGAAACAGCGGTGCTGCGACCGGATGCGTCAGGCGATGAGCTGCGGGATTTTCTGCGTGTGAAGACAGCCTGCTTTCGCTCGCGACCTCTACATACCGGCCCGACCCTGCCCGCGCGTTCGACGATGCAGGGAACTTGCCAGCTCCATTGGTTACCCGACTTTCATGTAATGCGCAAGACAGCTCGTGCATGAGCTGTCTGTAGGGCATTCAAACAGATGAGATTAGAAAACGCGCTCTAAAGCGTGGAAGTCTTGCACTAGAGCATGAGTTTGACGACGGATTCGGCCGGGTCGCGGGATTTGCCGGCTTTGTGCAACTCATCGAGGTACTCGGTCCACAGCTGCTCCTGGCGTAGGCACAACTGCTCGAGGTACTCCCAGGTGAACAGGCCGCTGTCGTGGCCGTCATCGAAGATCAGTTTCAGGGCGTATTGCCCGGCAGGTTCCAGGCCCGTAAGGCCGACGTTGATCTTGCCGAACTGCAGGATGGGATTGCCGTGGCCCTGGACCTCGGCGGAGGGGGAGTGCACCCGCAGGAATTCGGCGGGCAGGTGATAGACCTCGCCGGGGGCGTAAGTGAGGCTGAGGGTCTTGGAGGCTTTGTGCAGGTTGATGGCGGTGGGCAGGCGGGCCATGGGGGAATCTCTCGGGAGCTGATAAGGCAAGCTTCCAGCTTCTTGTGGAGGGATTCAAGGGCCCATTCGCGGGTGAACCCGCTCCCACAAGGTCACTGCAATCCTTGTGGAGCGGGTTACCCGTGAAGAAGGCGACGCTGGGCTTACAGGATGTAGCGCGACAGGTCTTCGTTCTGCGCCAGCTCACCGAGGTGGCTGTTCACGTAGGACGCGTCGATGCGGATCGGCGCTTCGTCATGGGCGCTGGCCAGGTCGCCCGCGCTGAACGACACCTCTTCGAGCAGGCGCTCGAGCAGGGTGTGCAGGCGGCGGGCGCCGATGTTCTCGGTCTTTTCGTTGACCTGATAGGCGATCTCGGCCAAGCGCTTGATGCCGTCGGCGGCGAACTCGATGTTCAGGCCTTCGGTCTTGAGCAGCTCGCGGTATTGCTCAGTGAGCGAGGCGTGCGGCTCTTGCAGGATGCGCTCGAAGTCTTCCGGGGTCAGCGCCTTGAGCTCAACGCGGATCGGCAGACGGCCTTGCAGCTCAGGTACCAGGTCGCTTGGCTTGCTCAGGTGGAACGCGCCGGAGGCGATGAACAGGATATGGTCGGTCTTGACCATGCCCAGCTTGGTGTTGACGGTGCAACCTTCGATCAGCGGCAGCAGGTCGCGCTGCACGCCTTCGCGGGAGACATCGGCGCCGCCGACGTTGCCGCGCTTGGCCACTTTGTCGATTTCGTCGATGAACACGATGCCGTGCTGCTCGACCGCTTCCAAGGCCTTGGCCTTGAGCTCTTCCTCGTTGACCAGGCGGCTGGCTTCCTCGTCACGTACCATCTTGAGCGCTTCCTTGACCTTGAGCTTGCGCGCCTTGCGCTTGCCCTTGCCCATGTTGGCGAACAGGCTTTGCAGCTGGTTGGTCATTTCTTCCATGCCGGGTGGCGCGGCGATCTCGACACCCATGGACTCGGCCACTTCGATCTCGATTTCCTTGTCGTCCAGCTGGCCTTCGCGCAGGCGCTTGCGGAACAGCTGGCGGGTGTTGGAGTCGCTGCTCGACTGGGAGGCTTCCTCGGCGAAGCTGCTGACCCGGGCCTGGGGCAGCAGGGCGTCGAGGATGCGGTCCTCGGCAGCGTCCTCGGCGCGGTGGCGCACGCGGATGATCTCCTGCTCGCGGAGCATCTTCAGCGCGGCATCGGCCAGGTCGCGGATGATCGATTCGACGTCACGGCCGACATAGCCCACTTCGGTGAACTTGGTGGCTTCGACCTTGAGGAATGGCGCGTTGGCCAGTTTGGCCAGGCGACGGGCGATCTCGGTCTTGCCCACGCCGGTTGGGCCGATCATCAGGATGTTCTTGGGGGTGACTTCTGCGCGCAGCTCGGCCGGCAGCTGCATGCGGCGCCAGCGGTTGCGCAGGGCAATGGCCACGGCGCGCTTGGCGTCGTCCTGGCCGATGATGTGGCGGTTGAGTTCGTGAACGATCTCGCGGGGGGTCATGGACATGATGAAAATGGTCCTTGATCAGAGTGGGTCAGCGTGGAAAAGCCCTGTCACCGGGACCGGGCGCCAAAACAGCTGATCACTCGGCCAGGTCCTGCTCCTCGATGGTCAGGTTGTGGTTGGTGAACACGCAGATGTCACCGGCGATGTTCAAGGCGGTCTCGGCGATCTCGCGAGCCGAGAGGTCGGTCTTGTTCAGCAGGGCGCGCGCAGCGGCCTGGGCGTAGGCACCGCCGGAACCCATGGCGATCAAGCCGTCTTCGGGCTCGACCACGTCACCGTTGCCGGTGATGATCAGGGAGGCATCCTTGTTGGCCACGGCGAGCATGGCTTCCAGGCGGCTCAGGGAACGGTCGGTGCGCCACTCCTTGGCCAGTTCGACGGCGGCACGGATCAGGTGGCCTTGGTGTTTTTCCAGCTGGCCTTCAAAACGCTCGAACAAGGTGAAGGCATCGGCGGTGGCACCGGCGAAGCCGGCGATGACCTGGCCGTGGTACAGGCGACGGACTTTCTTCGCGTTGCCTTTCATCACGGTATTGCCGAGGGAAACCTGGCCGTCGCCGCCCATGACGACTTTGCCGTGGCGGCGGACTGAAACGATGGTAGTCAAGGGAGAGTCTCCACGCAGCGGGGCGAAAATGCCTGTTGCAGACTCATATGGGGGTGGGGGGAAGGATTTCAACCGGGGGGGATGAATGGTCGTGCCGGGCAGGGCCATCGGTGTTGCCCATTCGCGGGTAAGCCCGCTCGCACAGGCGCTAGGATCCCTGTGGAGGCGGGCTTACCCGCGAAATGGATTCGCTCAGGCCTCGTGGCAGACGTGCCCGTCGACCAAGGTATAACGCACCGCGCCCGGCAGGCAGTGGCCGATGAACGGGCAGTTCTCGCCGCGCGAGAACCATTGCTCGCCCGCGACCGTGGAAGCGTTCGGGTCGAACAGCACCAGGTCCGCCGCTGCGCCGACCTTGAGCTCGCCGGCCGGCAGACGCATGGCCGCCGCCGGGCCGCTGCTCAGGCGGGCCAGCAAGGTCGGCAGGTCGAGCAGGCCGTCTTCGACCAGCGTCATGGCCAATGGCAGCAGCAGCTCGACGCTGCTGATCCCAGGCTCCGTGGCACCGAACGGTGCCAGTTTGGCGTCACGCTCGTGGGGTTGGTGGTGGCTGGAGATCGCCTGGATCACACCCGATTTGACCGCCTCGCGCAGCCCATCGCGGTCGGCGGCGGTGCGCAGCGGCGGTTGCACGTGATAAAGGCTGGAGAAGTCGCGCAGCGCCTCGTCGGTGAGAATCAGCTGGTACAGCGCCACATCGGCGGTGACCGGCAGGCCAAGCTGCTGGGCCTGGGCGATCAGTCGTGCACCGCGGGCGCTGGTGATCTGGCTGAAGTGCGCGCGTACGCCAGTTTGTTCGACCAGCAGTAGGTTTCGCGCCAGGGCCACGGTCTCGGCAGTCTCGGGGATGCCCGGCAGGCCGAGGAAGCTCGCCATCGGGCCTTCGTGGGCCAGGCCGCCCTGGGCCAGGTCGCGGTCCTGGGAGTGGAAAACCACGGTCAGGTCGAAGGTGGCGGCATATTCCAGCGCGCGGGCCAGGGTGCGGTTGTTCGGGATTTCCTTCAGGCCGTTGCCGAAGGCCACGCAGCCGGTGTCGCGCAAGGCGACCAGCTCGGCCAGTTGCTCGCCTTCCAGGCCCTTGGTCAAGGCGCCGATCGGGTAGACCTTGCTGTTGGCCGCTTCACGGGCGCGGTCGAGGATCAGTTCGGCCACGGCCGAGGTGTCCAGCACCGGTTTGGTCTGCGGCGGGCAGCACAAACTGGTGACACCACCGGCGACCGCAGCGCGGGTCTCGCTGGCGATGTTGCCCTTGCGGCTGTATCCCGGCTCGCGCAGGGAGACGCCGAGGTCGACCAGGCCCGGGGCTGCCACCAGGCCGTCGGCCTGGATCGTGCGGTTGGCAGTGAAGCCGGCGGGTGCTGCACCGATGGCCGCGATGCGACCGCCGTCGAGGTGCAGGTCAGTGATGGTGTCCAGGCCGCTGGCAGGATCGATGACCCGGGCGCCGATAATGCTGATGGTCACTGGGCGTTCTCCTGGTCGAATTGACGTTGCGCGGTCTGGCCGCTCATGGCCATGGACAGCACGGCCATGCGCACGGCGATGCCGTAGGTCACCTGGTTGAGGATCACCGAGTGCTGACCGTCGGCTACCGCCGACTCGATCTCCACCCCACGGTTGATCGGACCGGGGTGCATGACGATGGCATCGGGCTTGGCGCCGGCCAGGCGTGCGGTGGTCAGGCCGAACAGGCGGTAGAACTCGCCCTCGCTGGGCAGCAGGCCGCCGGCCATGCGTTCGCGCTGCAGGCGCAGCATGATCACCACGTCGACATCTTTCAGGCCCTGGGCCAGGTCGGTGTAGACCTTCACTCCGTACTGCTCGATACCCACCGGGATCAGAGTCTTGGGGCCGACCACGCGGATGTCGGGGCAACCGAGGGCCTTGAGCGCCAGCATGTCGGAGCGGGCCACGCGCGAGTGCAGGATGTCGCCGACGATGGCCACCGAGAGGTTCTCGAAGCTGCCTTTGTGGCGACGGATGGTCAGCATGTCGAGCATGCCCTGGGTCGGGTGCGCATGGCGGCCGTCACCGCCGTTGATCACGGCGACTTCCGGGCAGACATGCTCGGCGATGAAGTGGGCGGCGCCCGAGTCGGAGTGGCGCACGACGAACATGTCGGCGGCCATGGCTTCGAGGTTACGCAGTGTGTCGAACAAGGTCTCGCCCTTGCTGGTCGAGGAGGTCGACACGTTCAGGCTGATCACGTCCGCCGACAGGCGCTGGGCGGCCAGCTCGAAGGTGGTGCGGGTACGGGTGGAGTTTTCGAAGAACACGTTGCAGACGGTCTTGCCGCGCAGCAACGGGACTTTTTTCACGGCCCGGGCGCCGACTTCCAGGAAGGAGTCGGCGGTGTCGAGGATCTCGGTCAGCAGTTCGCGGGGCAAACCGTCGAGCGAGAGAAAGTGGCGCAGCTGGCCCTGGTCATTGAGCTGCAGCGGGCGCTTGGCGTCGAATGGCGTCATCGCGAGGGACTCTTAAAGGGCGGAAGCGGTGGCGAGGTCCTGGCGCTCGAGGACGAGCGGTGCCGGTCCGGTCAATTTTACCCGTTCAGTGGGCGCCAGTTGCAAGGTGGCGCCCAGCACGTTCGGGCGGATCGGCAATTCGCCGGCGTCCAGGTCCAGCAGGCAGACCAGGGTGACGCTGGCCGGGCGGCCATAATCGAACAGTTCATTGAGCGCGGCGCGGATGGTGCGACCGCTCATCAGCACGTCGTCCACCAGCACCAGGTGCTGGCCTTCGATTTCGAAGGGCAGCTCGGACGGACGCACTTGCGGGTGCAGGCCGTTCTGGCTGAAGTCGTCGCGGTAGAAGGACACGTCCAGGGTGCCCAGCGGGCTGCTGTCGCCCAGCTCCTGCTGCAGGGCCTGGGCTACCCATACGCCGCCGGTGCGGATGCCGATGAAGCGCGGCTCGGTGATAGTGCGACGGGCCAGGTGGGCGCGAAGGTCGACGGCCATCTGCCGGATCAGGTCGGCGGGATTGGGTAGGCTCATTGCGTGCTCCTCGGAAGGGGGGCGCCGGGCTGGGCCGGCGGCGAAGCGGATTTAAGTATTGGCCTCCAGCCAGCCCTGCAGGAGCAGGGCGGCGGCAATGGCATCGACCGGGTTGTCGCGGTAGCTGCCATGGCGCATGCCTCGGGCCATCTGCTCGCCCTTGGCTTCGAAGGTGGTCAGACGCTCGTCATGAGTGTGCACAGGCAGGTTGTAGCGGCCATGCAGGCGCCGGGCGAACTTCTCGGCCCGGGCGCTCATTTCGCTGGGCGTGCCGTCCATGTTCAGCGGCAGGCCGACGACGATGGCGTCGGGCTTCCATTCGGTGATGAGCTTTTCCACCTGGGCCCAGTCCGGGACGCCGTTCTGGGCTTTAAGCGTGCACAATTCGCGGGCCTGGCCGGTGACCACCTGGCCGACGGCCACGCCGATCTGTTTGCTGCCATAGTCGAAGCCCAGCAGCAGGCGCAGCTCGGCCATCAGGCGTGACCCGCTTGGCTGGTCAGCAGGCTGAGGTTGATCCCCAGGCTGGCGGCGGCTGCCTCGAGGCGCTGCTCGCTGGCCAGTCCGAAGATGATCTCGGCGTCGAAGGGGCAGTTGAGCCAGGCGTTGTCGGCAAGCTCGGCTTCCAGTTGGCCGGCTTCCCAACCGGCATAACCCAAGGTGATCAGGCTCTGCTTGGGCCCTACGCCTTCGGCGATGGCGAACAGCACGTCCTGGGAGGTCGAGAGCGACAGCCCCTGCAGCTCCACCGTGGCCTGATAACTGCAGTCGCTGCTGTGCAACACGAAGCCGCGATCGGTCTGCACCGGGCCACCCTGGTAGATCGGCACCTGCAGGGTGCTGGCCGGTGGCTCCTCATCCGGGCGTAGCTGCTCCAGGATGTCGGCCAGGTTCAGCTCCTGCGGGCGGTTGATCACCAGGCCCATGGCGCCGTTGGCGTTGTGCTCGACAATATAGGTGAGGGTCTGGGCAAAGTTCGGATCGACCATGTGCGGCATGGCGATCAGGAACTGATGCTTGAGGTAGCTCGGGCTGAGGGTTTTCATGAGTGATAGTGTGGCGTCAGCTGGGCTCGGCTTCAAGCTGCAAGCTTCAAGCGGCAAGAAAAAGCACGGCTGTGCATGCCCGCGCTTTTTTCTTGCCGTTTGAGGCGTGTGACGTGCGGCTAGTTACTGGACAACCGGTCCCCGCGGGCGAAGCGCCAGGTACGGATGATCTCCAGGCGGTCGAACTCCGCCAGGTCGCCTGTGAACGGTGCAAACGGCGCAGCCAGACGGACGATGCGTTGGGCCGCCTGGTCGAGCACCGGCTGACCAGAGGATTCGAGCACCAGCACTTCGTACAGCGAGCCGTCGCGGTTGATCGAGACCATCATCCGCAAGTTGCCGTAGATCTGTTGGCGTCGCGCTTCTTCGGGATAATTGAGGTTGCCCACGCGCTCCACCTTCTTGCGCCATTCTTCCTTGTACCAGGCGCCTTTGTCGCGCATGGTCGAGGCTGCGTTGAGGCGATGGATGCGCGGGCGCTTGGCATACATCTGCTGTTCGTTGGACAGCTCCGCCTCGAGGCTGGCGATCTGGCTGGAGAGCTGCGAACTGTCGAAGTCCGGCACCGCTGCCTGGGGCTTGGGCTGCGCCTTGCTTTCCTTGGGCTTGGGCTCGACCTTCTGCACCTTGGGCGCCTTGGTGGCCACCGCGGACTTCTGCGGCGGGGGCGGGGTTTCCTGGCGAGCGGCTGGCGGTGGGGTGATCTTGTTGATCTTGCTGTCCTGGAAGGGCGCGACCTCGGTGGTCTTGGGTACGGCTTTCTTTTCCAGGGTGCCGCTGCCTTGCTGGTTGTCCTGGGCCTGGAAGTCGGCCTTCTCGGGCGGCTTCTCGCTCTTGAAGGTGGCCAGGGTGATGTCCATCGTGTGGCGGATTTCGCTGGGCTTGCTGATGGTGAAACCCACGCCGAGGATCAGCGCCAGGTGCACCAAGGCAGCCAGGAACAGGGTGAAGCCAAGCCGGTCCACCGGGCGGACGCGGGGTGGGAGCAGGTCGGCAGGGATGTCGGCAGGCAGCGTCATCAGGTATCCAAGGGCAGCTTCGAATCACAAGCTGCAAGCTTCAAGTAAAAGCGGCCCGGTGCAGGCCTGCCCGTACGTGCAGCTTGCAGCTTGAAGCTGCGCATCATACCCCACTGCGTGGCATTGCCACGTGTCCTCGGTCAGCGCGCCTTGAGCTTGCGATCAATGGCGTCCATCAGCTGGGCCCCGATGTGGGTGTCGTAGGCGGCGTCGATTTCGCGAATGCAGGTCGGGCTGGTGACGTTGATCTCGGTCAGGTAGTCGCCGATCACGTCCAGGCCGACGAACAGCAGGCCCTTCTCGCGCAGGGTCGGGCCAACTTGGGCGGCGATCCAGCGATCGCGCTCGGTCAGCGGGCGGGCTTCGCCTCGACCGCCAGCGGCCAGGTTGCCACGGGTCTCGCCGCTGGCCGGGATGCGCGCCAGGCAGTAGGGCACCGGTTCGCCGTCGATCATCAGGATGCGCTTGTCGCCGTCCTTGATCTGCGGGAGGTATTCCTGGGCCATGATCTGCTGGGTGCCATGCTGGGTGAGGGTCTCGAGGATCACCGACAGGTTGGGGTCGTCCTTGCGGTGGCGGAACACCGAGGCACCGCCCATGCCGTCCAGCGGCTTGAGGATCACGTCGCCACGGCTGTCGGCGAACTCACGCAGGATGTCCACGCGGCGGCTGACCAGCGTGGGCGCCATGCACTGCGGGAACTGGGTGGCGAACAGCTTCTCGTTGCAATCGCGCAGGCTCTGCGGGCGGTTGACCACCAGCACGCCTTCGCGCTCGGCCTGCTCCAGCAGGTAGGTGCTGTAGACGAACTCCATGTCGAAGGGCGGATCCTTGCGCATCAGGACCACATCCAGCTCGCTCAGGGCGCTGTCCTGCTCCTCGCCCAGTTCGAACCAGCGGGCCGGATCGGCGAACACCTTCAGGGGGCGCATCTGGGCCCGGGCCTGGCCCGCGCCCAGGTAAAGGTCGCGCTGCTCCATGTAGAACAGGCTCCAGCCACGTTCCTGGGCCGCCAGCAGCATGGCCAGCGAGCTGTCCTTTTTGTAGGAGATGGACGCGATAGGGTCCATGACAATCCCGAGGCGAACGCTCATGGGGTGGTTCCTCTTGGCGGCGCGGGGCCGCGGTGATTCGAAAGAAAAGTGGCTCAGGGTGGCGCCGGGAGCGCCGATGGTCAAGGGGTTCGGCGGATGGAATGGCTATCCGGAGTGTGCTAAAAGTGCAGCTGCAAGCCTTGAACTACAAGCCTTGAGAAAAACCAGCCATGCGTCGGCGCGCTTTTTCTCGCAGCTTGATGCTTGCAACTGCAGCTAATTCCCACTGGTAGGCAACTATGGAACAACCCCTGAAGGTGATGGTGATCGACGATTCGCGCACGATCCGCCGCACCGCACAGATGTTGCTCGGCGAGGCCGGCTGCGAGGTGATCACCGCCAGTGATGGTTTCGATGCCCTGGCCAAGATCGTCGACCACAAGCCCCAGGTCATCTTCGTCGATGTACTGATGCCTCGCCTGGATGGCTACCAGACCTGCGCGGTGATCAAGCAGAACAGCACCTTCAAGGATACCCCGGTCATCCTGCTGTCCTCGCGCGACGGCCTGTTCGACAAGGCCCGCGGTCGGGTGGTCGGCTCAGACCAGTTCCTGACCAAGCCATTCAGCAAGGAAGAACTGCTCGATGCGATCAGGGCTCATGTGCCCGGTTTCGTCGTGCAAGAACAACACGCACCCTGACACCGCCGCGCCTGGCGGCGTCTTCTTTTCCTTTAAATGGGGAAACAGCATGGCCCGAGTTTTGATCGTCGACGATTCGCCGACAGAGATGTACAGACTGACCGCCTGGCTGGAGAAGCATGGCCACCAGGTGCTCAAGGCCGACAACGGCGCCGATGGCGTGGCCCTGGCCCGTCAGGAGAAACCCGACGCGGTGCTGATGGACATCGTCATGCCGGGCATGAATGGTTTTCAGGCTACCCGTCAGCTGAGCAAGGACCCTGAGACCCGCGCCATTCCGGTGATCGTGGTCACCACCAAGGACCAGGAAACCGACCGGGTCTGGGCCACACGCCAGGGCGCGCGCGACTTCCTGACCAAGCCTGTGGAAGAGGCGGCCCTGATCAGCAAACTCAAAGAAGTGCTCGGGGCTTGACCACCCGCCCCCATGGCGCGTCGCTGACCGCCTTCGAGTTGTTGCTGGACATCGACCGGCGTTGTCGCCTGTTGGTAGCGGACCAGCCCTTGCAAGACACCCGCTTGCAGCAATGGAGCGGCATTGGGTTTCGCATTGCCGGGCAGTGGTTCGTGGCCCCCATGGGCGAAGTCGCCGAGGTCCTGCATGAGCCGCGCACTAGCCGGGTCCCCGGCGTGCAGCCCTGGGTCTGCGGTGTGGCCAATCTGCGTGGCCGGCTGCTGCCGGTTATGGACTTGAGCGCCTTCTTCGGCCTAGGCCCTGCGGCGGCGGGCAAGCAGCGGCGTGTGTTGGTGCTGGACCACGAAGAACTGTTCGCCGGCCTGTTGGTGGACGAAGTCCTGGGCCTTCAACACTTTGCCCTGAGCAGTCTGGAGCTGTCGCCACCGCAGCCCTTGCTGCGTGCCGCGGCGCCCTTCGTCCAGGGGCATTTTCCCCGTGAACGCAATTGGGCGATCTTCAGCCCGTTCGCCCTGGCCCAGGCGCCAGGCTTTCTCGACGTGGCGTTGTAGAGGATGCTTCGACCGTGAACAAACCCGCCACCCCCGTCGCTCCGGTTGCCGAAAGCCAGCGCAGCCGCAGTATTGCGCAGATCACCGCACTGTTTTTGGTGCTCATCCTGGCGATCATCCTGCTGTTCGCCAACTTCGCGTACCTCAATACCCAGTCCAACTACGACAAACAGTACATCGGCCACGCCGGCGAGTTGCGCGTGCTGTCCCAGCGCATCGCCAAGAACGCCACCGAAGCGGCGGCCGGCAAGGCCCTGGCGTTCAAGCTGCTGTCCGATGCGCGCAATGACTTCGAGCGGCGCTGGCGTTATCTGCGCGAGGGCGACAAGGCCACCGGGCTGCCGCCGGCGCCGCTGACCGTGCGGGACGAGATGGACGCGGTCCGTCAGGACTGGGACAACCTGCGCAAGAATACCGACACCATCCTGGCCAGCGAGCAGACCGTGCTGTCGCTGCACCAAGTGGCGGCAACGCTGGCCGAGACCGTGCCTCAGTTGCAGGTCGAATACGAAAAAGTAGTGGAGATCCTCCTGCAGAGCGGAGCGCCGGCGAGCCAGGTGGCGGTGGCCCAGCGTCAGTTGCTGTTGGCCGAGCGCATTCTGGGTTCGGTCAATACCGTGCTGGCCGGCGATGACACCTCGGTACAGGCCGCCGATGCCTTTGGCCGCGACGCCAGCCGTTTCGGCCAGGTGCTCGAAGGCATGCTCGGCGGCAACCCGGCGATTCACGTGACCAAGGTCGAGGACGCCGATGCTCGCGCCCGCCTCGCGGAGATCGCCGAACTGTTCCAGTTCGTCTCCGGGTCCGTGGACGAGATCCTCGAAACGTCGCCTGAACTGCTGCGCGTGCGCGAGGCGGCCGGCAATATCTTCAGTCTGTCGCAAACCTTGCTCGATGAAGCCTCGCACCTGGCCAACAGCTTCGAGAACCTGGCCAGCGGGCGCACCCTGGCTACTGTCGGTGGCTATCTGCTGGGGTTGGTGGCGCTGGCTTCGATCATCCTCATCGGCCTGGTGATGGTGCGCGCCACCCACCGCCAGTTGCGCGAGACCGCCGAGAAGAACGAGCGCAACCAGCAAGCGATCATGCGTCTGCTGGATGAGATCGAGGAGCTGGCCGATGGCGACCTCACCGTCACGGTGTCGGTCACTGAGGACTTCACCGGCGCCATTGCCGATTCGATCAATTATTCGGTCGACCAGTTGCGCGACCTGGTGGCCACCATCAATCACAGTGCCGAGCAGGTCGCCGCCGCCGTGCAGGACACCCAGAACACAGCGCGCCAGCTGGCCAAGGCCTCCGAACACCAGGCCGAGCAGATCAGCGAGGCGTCCCTGGCGGTCGGCGACATGGTCGAGTCGATCGACCGTGTGTCCTCCCACGCCTACGAATCGGCCAAGGTGGCCGAGCGTTCGGTGGCCATTGCCAACAAGGGCAACGAGGTGGTGCACAACACCATCCACGGCATGGACAACATCCGCGAGCAGATCCAGGACACCGCCAAGCGGATCAAACGCCTGGGCGAGTCTTCCCAGGAGATCGGCGATATCGTCAGCCTGATCGACGACATTGCCGACCAGACCAACATCCTTGCGCTCAATGCCGCGATCCAGGCCTCCCTCGCTGGCGAGGCCGGGCGTGGTTTTGCGGTGGTCGCCGACGAAGTTCAGCGCCTGGCCGAGCGCTCCTCGTCGGCTACTCGGCAAATCGAGGCGCTGGTGCGGACCATCCAGGTCGACACCAACGAGGCGGTGATCTCCATGGAGCAAACCACCGCCGAGGTGGTGCGCGGTGCGCGCCTGGCCCAGGACGCCGGGGTGGCGCTGGCCGAGATCGAAGGCGTATCGCAGACCCTCGCCGAGCTGATCCACAGCATCTCCGACGCAGCCCAGTTGCAGACCTCCTCGGCCGGGCAGATCTCCCACACCATGGCGGTGATCCAGCAGATCACCGCCCAGACCTCGGCCGGTTCCAGCGCCACCGCCGACAGCATCCGCCACTTGGCGCGCATGGCCAGCGAGATGCGTCGTTCGGTCTCCGGTTTTACCCTGCCGGCACCCGCCGAGCGGCGTTGAGGAGCGACAGATGGCTGCTTCAGCAGTGAGCCCCGAGCGCCACGACACCGTCGCCCTGGCGTGGGTCAAGGCGCCGATCCTCGATTGCCTGGGCCAGGCCCGTCAGGCCCTGGAGCGATTCGCCAGCGAACCGGGCGATCCGGCGATGCTGGCTTTCTTCGTCGACAACCTGCATCAGGTCCAGGGTTGCCTGCGCATGCTCGAACTGCGCGGTGCAGCGCACCTGGCCGAGGAGCTGGAGCTGCTGGGCCGGGCCATGGCCGATGGTCAGGTCAGCCCCCGAGGCGATTGTCTGGGTGCGCTGTTCCGCGGGCTCGAGCAATTGCCGCCGTATCTGGAACGGCTGCGCGGCTCGCGACACGACCTGCCGTTGGTGGTGGTGCCGCTGCTCAACCAACTGCGCGGCTGCCGTGGCGTCGAGCCGTTGCCCCAGGGCAGCCTGGTCGGCGGCGTGGCGCAGCGTCTGGCTGGGGCGGCGGACCTGGCGGATTTGGACCTGTCCCTGGGCAACTGGCGCGAACATTTGCAGGCCGGCCACGGACGCGACGCCCTGCGCTCGGTGGTGACGGCACTGTGCGATGACCTGATGCGCATCAAGGACCGACTCGATCAGTACATGCGCGGCGATCGTGAGCAGCGTGAGCAACTGGAGGCCCTGCTGGCGCCGTTGCGCCAGGTCGCCGATACCTTGGCGGTGCTCGCCTTCCAGCAGCCGCGTCGGGTGATCATCGACCAAGTACTGGTGCTGCAGGCCCTGGCCCAAGGCGAGCAGGCGGTGGACGACGCCGTGCTGATGGATGTGGCCGGCGCCCTGCTGTACGTGGAGGCCACCCTCAACGGCATGGTCGGCCCGCTGGAGGAAACCGGCCAGGGCGGCCTGCCGGGCGCGGACCTGACGGAGATCCGCCAGCTGGTACTCAATGAGTCCCTGGCGGTGCTGCAACAGGCCAAGGACTTGATCGGCGATTGCCTGGAGTCGGGCTGGCCGGCAGAACGCTTGCAGCCGCTGCCGGGGCTTTTGCACCAGATCCGTGGCGCGCTGACGATGCTCATGTGGCCGGAGGCCGCCGAGGTGTTCGGTGGCTGCGCAGGTTATGTGCAGGGTTGGCTGTCGCATCTGGAGCAGCCGCCACCTGCAGACGAGCTGGCGCATCTGGCCGAAGCCTTGAGCGCTGGCGAGTGCTATGTGCAATGGCGGGTGGCCGATCCGCTGGTCGATGCCCAACCATTCATCGACAGGGCGCGGGCCAGCCTGGCGGCGCTGGGTGTGTCGTGCGGGCAGGCCGAGGCTCGCGTCGAGTTCGAAGCGGTCGATGAAGAATTGCGGGATGTCTTCCTCGAAGAGGCCGGCGAGCTGCTTCCGGAAATCGAACGCCACTGGCTGCGTTGGCGCGCCGACAATGCCTTGCGCGAGGCCCTGGTCGAGGTGCGTCGAGCCCTGCATACCCTCAAAGGCAGTGGTCGCATGGTCCATGCCGAGGCGCTGGCCGAGCTTGCCTGGGGCGCCGAGCACTTGCTCAACCGTGTACTGGAAGGGCGGATCACCCTTGGCGCCGAAGGGGTGCTGGCCCTGCAACAGGTGTTCGTCCGGCTCCCGGACTTGCTCGCCGACTTCGCGGTGGGCCATCTGCCGTCGCGGGTCGAGGTCGAGCCGTTAGCCGGCCACTTGCATCATCTGGCGATCAATGATGTGCCGGCGCCGGCGCCGGCGCAGGTCGACGGGCTCGACCCACAATTGTTGGCGATCTTCGGCAACGAGGCCCAAGGCCATCTCGCCAGTCTGGAGACGTTCCTGCGCGATGCCGATGGCCATGGCACGCCCGTCAACGACAGCCTGCAGCGCGCACTGCATACCTTGAAGGGCAGCGCGGCGATGGCGGGCGTCATGCCGATCGCCGAGCTGGCCACCGCCTTCGATCGACTGGTGCGTGAGTACAAAGGCCACGAACTGCCCTTGCAGGTGGCGGAGCTGGAGTGGCTGGAGGCGGCCCGCGCCTTGTTCCACCTCGGCCTTGCGCAACTGGGTAGCACGCCGTTGGCCCCTATCCCGGGGGCGGCGCAGTTGATCGAGGAGGTCGGGCAGTCGGTGGATGTGCGCCTGGCCTTCCTGCAGCAGGACCCACAGCACAGCCATCGACCCAAGCGCGATCCGCAGCGAATCGCCGCGTTCCTGACCCAGGGTATGGATATCCTGCTCGAGGCCGAGGCGCTGCTGTCGCGTTGGCAGGCGCAACCCGGCGACCGCTCGGTCTTGGAAACGCTGCTGGACGAGTTGACCACCCTCGGCCAGTCGGCGTACCTGGCCGAGTTGTGGCAGGTGGATGAAGTCTGCGAGGCGTTGCTTGACCTGTATGGCGCGGTGGAAGAGGGCAGTCTGGCCGCCAGCCCGCGATTCTTTGCCCTGGCCCAGCAGGCCCATGAGGCGCTGCTCGACATGTTCGACGAAATAGCTGCCGGCCAGGCGCTCAGCGCCCGCGTCGATTGCATCGCGGCCATGCGCGGCCTGTTGGACGACGCCCTGGACCCCGGGATCATGGGCGTGGTGGGCCAGGATGCGGTGGCACCGCTGGCGGTCTACCCGACAGCGAACGATCCTGCATTGGTGCAACTGTTCCTCGACGAGGCGGGCGATATCCTCGATGGCGCCGACCAGGCATTGGCGCAATGGGCTCAAGACCCGGACAACCACTCGGCACTGTCGACCCTGCAGCACGACCTCCAGACCCTCAAAGGCGGTGCGCAGATGGCTGGCGTGGGTGCGGTGGAGGTGTTGGCCCACGCGCTGGTCGCGCTTTACGAGGGCCTGGTGGACCGCCGCCTGGGGGCTACTGCCGAGCTGCTCGATCTGTTGCGGCGCGGCCACCAGACCCTCGGGCAGATGCTGCACGCGCTGCGCGAAGGGCAGGCGCCGGCTTCGGCAACGGCGCTCCTGGGCGAGCTGCGCGAGTACCGCCATGCCCCACCTGCGCCTGCTGCCGCCGAGGCAGCGGCGGACGAAGCCCAACGCTCGAGCGATAACGAACTGCTCGAGGTCTTTCTCGAAGAAAGTTCGGATATCGTCGAAAGCGCCGCTGCGGCCCTGGCGCGCTGGCAGGCCGATCCGCGTAACAGCGTCGAGGTGGAGAACCTGCTGCGTGATCTGCATACCCTCAAGGGGGGCGCGCGGATGGTCGAGATCGCCGCTATCGGCGATCTGGCCCATGAACTGGAATTCTTGTACGAACTGCTCGCCGCCGGCCGCTTGCCGCCGAGCCCGGCGCTGTTCTCCTTGCTGCAAAACTGCCATGACCGTCTGGCACACATGCTCGACGCCGTGCGCCTCGGCCAGCCCCTGCACGCAGCCACGGCGCTGATCGACTATATCCGCAACTTCAGCAGTGCCGCGTTGACCGACAGCGCGGCCGGCCAGGTCCCGGTCGAAGCGCCGTCGCCGGAGGCGCCGGCCGCCGCGCCGGAGCGCGCGCCGGGCGACATGGTCAAGGTGGACGCCGAGCTGCTGGACGATTTGGGCAACCTGGCCAGTGAGCACTCTGTTATTCGCGGGCGCATCGAGCAGCAGGTCAACGATGCCCAATTCGCCCTCAACGAGATGGAAACAACGCTCGAGCGCATGCGCGACCAGCTGCTGCGCCTGGATATCGAGACCCAAGGACGGATGTCCAGCCGCTACCAGGCCGAGGGCGATGCGTACGAGGATTTCGACCCGCTGGAGATGGACCGCCATTCCCAGTTGCAGCAGTTGTCCCAGGCGTTGTTCGAGTCGGCTTCGGACCTGCTCGACCTCAAGGAAACCCTCGCCCAGCGTGCCCAGGAAGCCTACAGCCTGCTCCAGCAGCAGGCGCGGGTGAACAGTCAATTGCAAGAAGGTCTCACGGCCACCTTGATGGTGCCCTTCGAACGCTTGGTACCGCGTCTGCAGCGGGTGGTCCGCCAGGTGGCCAGCGAGCTGGGCAAGCAGGTCGAACTGGTGGTGGGCAACGCCGAGGGCGAGCTGGACCGCAGCGTGCTCGAGCGCATGGTGGCGCCTCTGGAGCACATGCTGCGCAACGCCGTGGACCACGGCCTGGAGTCGCGCGAAGCGCGTCTGGCGGCGGGCAAGCCGGAACAGGGCACCATCCATCTGAACTTGCTGCACGAAGGCGCCGATATCGTCATCGAGATGAGCGACGACGGGGCCGGAGTGCCCCTGGAGGCGGTGCGCAACAAGGCCATCAAGCGTGGCCTGCTGGACCCGCAAGCATACTTGAGCGATCACGAGATCCTGCAATTCATCCTGCGTCCGGGCTTTTCTACCGCTGAGAAGATCACCCAGATCTCTGGCCGAGGCCTGGGGATGGACGTGGTGCATGAGGAGGTCAAGCAGTTGGGCGGCTCGATGAGCATCGAGTCGAGCCCGGGCAAAGGCGCGCGATTCTTGATCCGCTTGCCGTTCACCGTGTCGGTGAACCGAGCGCTGATGGTGCACCTGGGCGAGGAGCAGTACGCAATCCCGCTCAATACCATCGAAGGCATCGTGCGCGTGCCGCCCGCTGAGCTTGAGGCTTGTTACCAGCTGAGCGCACCGCGCTATGCCTATGCCGGTCACGAGTACGACCTGCGCTATCTCGGGGAGGTGCTCCAGGGCGGTGTGCCTCGGCCAAGTCTGCTGGGGCAAAGCGTGCCATTGCCTGTGTTGCTGGTGCATTCCCAGGAGCAGTCGTTCGCCATCCAGGTGGACAGCCTGTCGCCAAGCCGAGAGATCGTGGTCAAGAGCCTGGGGCCGCAGTTCGCGGCGGTGCCTGGGCTGTCCGGCGCGACCTTGCTGGGGGATGGCCGGGTAGTGCTGATTCTCGATTTGCTCGGCCAGTTGCGCGGGCAGCAGCGGCGTCTGGCGCGCCTGCCGGGTGGCTACGGGGGGCCGCGTCCGGTGTTTGGCCCGGCACCGCGTCAGCGTCTGCTGGTGATGGTGGTGGACGACTCGGTCACCGTGCGCAAAGTCACCAGTCGTCTACTGGAGCGCCACGGTATGAGTGTGCTGACGGCCAAGGACGGTGTGGATGCCATGGCCTTGCTGGAGGAGCACCGCCCCGATGTGCTGCTGCTGGACATCGAGATGCCGCGCATGGACGGCTTCGAGGTGGCCACGCGCATCCGCCGCGATGTCCGTCTGAAGGATCTGCCCATCATCATGATCACCTCGCGTACCGGCCAGAAACACCGCGACAGGGCCATGGCCATCGGCGTCAACGACTACTTGGGCAAGCCTTATCAGGAGTCGGTCCTGTTGCAGAGCATCGCCCATTGGAGCCAACCCCATGCTTGAATACATCGCCGGCCAGCGCAGCAGCCTGACCGGTCTGCTACTGCCTTTGAGCGACCGCACCCTGGTGCTGCCCAATGTGGCGGTGGCCGAGCTGATCGGCCAGCGCACCTTCGCCTGCCAGGCGGGCGACCCGGCCTGGCACCTGGGCTGGATCGACTGGCGTCAGCAGCGCTTGCCGCTGATCGGCCTGGAGGCCGCCTGTGGCGGCGAGACCGTTTGTGGCGAGCGGGCACGGGTGGTGGTGCTCAACGCGCTGGGCGATACCGGCCTGCGCTACCTGGCGTTGCTACTGCAGGACATCCCACGCTCCTGCAAGCTGGACAGCCAGCTCAACTATGTGGATGTCCCCTTGGCGAGCCTGGAGCTGGCGGCGGTGCAGGTCGGCGAGCAGGTGGCGCGGGTACCTGACTTGGCGGCGCTGGAGCGCATGGTGCGTGACGCGGATCTTCACTAGCTTCAAGTTGTAAGCTTCAAGCGGCAAGCTAGCTGTGTCGGGGGCGTCCCCGTGCTTTGCTTGAGGCTTACAGCTTGAAACTTGAAGCTGTCAGGGAGGTCAGTGTTTGCATGTATTACGGTGAACGCTTCAACGCCTGGACGCACCTGGTCGGTGCCGTGCTGGCCTGTATCGGTGCCATCTGGCTGATCGTCGTGGCCGGATTGCAGGGCGATCCGTGGAAGATCGTCAGCTTTTCCATCTACGGCAGCACTCTACTGCTGCTCTATAGCATCTCAACGCTCTACCACAGCACCCGTGGGCGGGCGAAGGTGATCATGCGCAAGCTCGATCACCTGTCGATCTACCTGCTCATCGCCGGCAGCTACACGCCGTTCTGTCTGGTCAGCCTGCGCGGCCCCTGGGGCTGGAGCCTGTTCGGCGTGGTCTGGGGGCTGGCCTTGATCGGCATGCTCCAGGAGATCAAGCCGCGCTCCGAGGCGCGGGTGCTGTCGATCATCATCTATGCGGTGATGGGCTGGATCGTCCTGGTGGCGGTCAAGCCGTTGCTGCAGAGCCTGGGCGGCGCCGGCTTCGCCTGGCTGGCGGCCGGCGGTGCGTTCTACACCATCGGCATCCTGTTCTTCGCCTTCGACAGCCGCTTTCGCCATTGGCATGGCATCTGGCACCTGTTCGTCATCGCCGGCAGTCTCATGCACTTCGTCGCGGTGTTCTTCTACGTGCGTTAGAAGTCGCCCCACAGCTGCTGGGCCACCGACAGCGCCACGACCGGCGCGGTCTCGGTGCGCAGTACCCGTGGGCCAAGGCGTGCGGCGTGGAAGCCGGCGGCCTTGGCCTGGTCGACTTCGGCGTCGCTCAAGCCGCCTTCGGGGCCGATCAGGAATGCCAGGCGGCCGGGGTGTGCATGGCTGGTCAGCGGTTCAGCGACCGGGTGCAGCACCAGGTTGAGGTCGGCCTCGGTATCCTTGAGCCATTCGGCCAGGGTCACCGGCGGGTGGATCACCGGCAGCGTCGAGCGGCCGCACTGTTCGCACGCGCTGATCGCCACTTGCCGCCAATGGGCCAGGCGCTTGTCGGCGCGTTCGTCCTTCAGGCGCACTTCGCAGCGTTCGCTGACGATTGGCGTGATCGCGTTGGCGCCAAGCTCGGTGGCCTTCTGGATCGCCCAGTCCATCCGCTCGCCGCGGGACAGGCCCTGGCCCAGGTGGACATGCAATGGGGACTCGGCCTGGCCGGGCAAGGCCTGGTCCAGGGTGACGCGCACGGATTTCTTGCCGACGTCGAGCAACTGGCCACGAAACTCCTGGCCACTGCCGTCGAACAGTTGCACAGCGTCTCCGGGCGCCATGCGCAGCACGCGGCCAATGTAGTGGGCCTGGGCTTCGGGCAACTCGTGCTCGCCGAGGCTCAGGGGGGCGTCGATGAAGAAGCGGGACAGTCTCATGGCTTTGCTCAGGAAATGAAATGGACATCGTCCCCGTGGAAGTGGCGTTGGGCCGCTGCGATTTACTGGCGAATGCGAGGGGAAATCCTCGATCCGCATTCGCAGATGAACCCGCTTCCACAGGGGGCGAGGCGAGCCTCAGGGTTAGCCCGGATCGCGGAAGTCGGGGTGGAAGTTGGCCGGCACCGCCACGCTGACGCTGTCGCGGGTGGCGATGTCGATGCCTTCGCTGGCCACTTCGGCGAGGAAGTCGATTTGCTCCGGGGTGATCACGTAGGGCGGCAGGAAATACACCACGCTGCCCAGCGGTCGCAGCAGCGCGCCGCGGGTCAGGGCGTGTTCGAAGACCTTCAGGCCGCGCCGCTCCTGCCAGGGGTAGGCAGTCTTGCTGGTTTTGTCCTGGACCATCTCGATGGCCAGGACCATACCGGTCTGGCGGATCTCGGCGACATGGGCGTGGTCGGCCAGGTGCGCAGTGGCGCTGGCCATGCGTGCCGACAGGGCCTTGTTGGCCTCGATCACGTTGTCTTGCTCGAAGATGTCCAGCGTCGCCAGGGCCGCGGCGCAGGCCAGCGGGTTGCCCGTGTAGCTGTGCGAATGGAGGAACGCCCGCAGGGTCGGGTAATCGTCGTAGAACGCCTGGTAGACATCATCGGTGGTCAGGCAAGCGGCCAGCGGCAGGTATCCGCCGGTCAGGGCCTTGGATAGGCACAGGAAGTCCGGGCGGATCCCGGCCTGTTCGCATGCGAACATCGTCCCTGTGCGGCCGAAGCCTACGGCGATTTCGTCGTGGATCAGGTGCACACCATAGCGGTCGCAGGCCTCGCGCAGCAGCTTGAGGTATACCGGGTGGTACATGCGCATTCCGCCAGCGCCCTGGATCAGCGGTTCGACGATCACGGCGGCGATGCTGGCGTGGTGCTCGGCCAGGGTCTGTTCCATGAGCGCGAACATGTTGCGTGAGTGCTCTTCCCAGCCCATGCCTTCGGGGCGCAGGTAGCAGTCCGGGCTCGGCACCTTGATGGTGTCGAGCAGCAACGCCTTGTAGGTCTCGGTGAACAGCGGCACGTCGCCCACCGACATGGCGGCGATGGTTTCTCCGTGATAGCTGTTGGTCAGGGTGACGAAGCGCTTCTTGTTCACCTGGCCTTTGTTCTGCCAGTAGTGGAAGCTCATCTTCAGCGCCACTTCGATGCACGACGAGCCGTTGTCGGCATAAAACACCCGGTCCAGCCCCGCCGGTGTCATGGCCACCAGGCGTTCGGACAGCTCGATTACCGGCTGGTGGCTGAAGCCGGCCAGGATCACGTGCTCGAGCTGATCGACCTGGTCCTTGATGCGCTGGTTGATGCGCGGATTGGCGTGGCCGAACACATTGACCCACCAGGAACTGACGGCGTCCAGGTAGCGCTTGCCTTCGAAGTCCTCCAGCCACACGCCTTCACCACGGCGGATCGGGATCAGCGGCAGCTGCTCGTGGTCTTTCATCTGGGTGCAGGGGTGCCAGAGGACCTTGAGGTCACGTTGCATCCACTGTTGGTTGAGGCCCATGGGCAGATCTCCTGGCGGGGCGTGCTGAGGCCGACAAGCCTAAGCAATGGGGCCGCGCAGGACAACCGACGCGCAGCGCATGATTGCGCCGAAAATTAAATTTCCTGTGCTGGCAAGCACTTGATGTCACTACGCTGGCAGGGTCTGGAGACCTGACGTATTCTTAACGCATCTCGTCCCAGGGGCACTCTCCCCCTCTTTTCTGTCACTTCTGATCCGGAGTTCGCCAACATGGCTGCTGCTTGGGTGCGCCTGTGCGCGTTGGTATTGATTGGTGTCTCCAGCGGTGCCGCGCTGGCCAAGGACACGAGCCCCACGGCGATCGTCGTGGGTGGGGGCCTGGCAGGCCTGACCGCGGCCTATGAACTGCAGAACAAAGGCTGGCAGGTCACGCTGCTGGAGGCCAAGTCCGGCATGGGCGGCCGTTCGGGCCTGGCCACCAGCGAGTGGATCGGCAACGGCAAGAGCCAGCCGGTGCTCAACCAGTACCTGGACCGTTTCAAGCTTGAAACACTGCCCGCCCCTGAATTCGTACGCACCCCCGGCTACCTGATCGACGGCGAGTATTTCAGCGCCAGCGATCTGGCCACCAAGCAACCGGCCACCGCCGATGCGCTCAAGCGTTACGAGAAGACCCTCGATGATCTGGCCCGTTCGATCGAGGACCCGCTGAACCCGGCCGCCACCAGCACCTTGTTTGCCCTCGACCAGATGAACGTCTCCACCTGGCTGGACAAACTGCAACTGCCTGCCACGGCACGGCAATTGATCAACCAGCAGATCCGCACCCGTTACGACGAGCCGTCGCGTCTGTCGCTGCTCTATTTCGCCCAGCAGAACCGGGTCTACCGCGGTATCAGTGATCGTGACCTGCGCGCTGCGCGCCTGCCAGGCGGCAGCCCGGTGCTGGCGCAGGCCTTCGTCAAGCAACTCAAGACCATCAAGACCAGCTCGCCGGTCACCTCGATCGTCCAGGACAGCAAAGGCGTGACGGTCAAGGTCGGCAGCGTCGGCTACCAGGCCGATTATTTGGTCATGGCCGTGCCGCTGCGCGCCCTGGCGAAGATCCAGATGACCCCGGGGCTGGACAGCCAGCACCTGGCGGCCTTGAAAGGCACCAACTACGGTTGGCGCGACCAGATGATGCTCAAGTTCAAGAAACCCGTCTGGGAAAGCCGTGCGCGCATGTCCGGCGAAATCTTCAGCAATGCCGGCCTCGGCATGTTGTGGATCGAGCCGGCGCTCAAAGGCGGCGCGAATGTGGTGATCAACCTCTCGGGTGACAATGCCCGACTGCTGCAGGCCTTTGGCGACAAGCAGATGGTCGATCAGGTGCTGATTCGACTGCACGCGTTCTATCCGCAGGCCCGGGGCGCGTTCACCGGCTACGAAGTGCGCCGCTACAGCACCGACGCCGGTACTGGCGGCGCCTATCTGGCCTATGGCCCAGGCCAGATCAGCAAGTACTGGCGCCTGTGGGAGCGTCCGGTGCAACGCATAGCCTTCGCCGGCGAGCACACCGATGCACTCTACCCTGGCACCCTGGAAGGCGCGCTGCGCAGCGGCCAGCGTGCTGCCAGCCAGGTGCAGGACCTGGCGGCCGGCAAGTCGTTCGATCCGGCCAAGGCTGCACCGGTTGCCGCCGCCGCAGCGGGCGCGGTTGCCGCCAAGGACAAAGGTGGATTCTTCTCCAACCTGTTCGGCGGATCGTCCGGCAAGGCACCTGCCAAGGCGGACGCGGTGAAGGCAGAGGAAGCCAAGCAGGACAAGCCAGGCTTCTTCTCGCGCCTGTTCGGTGGCGGCGACAAGCCCCAGGCCAAAGCTGCACCGATCGCCAAGGCTGACGAGGTCGCACCGGTGGTAGCGCCGGAACCTGAGCCTGCCCCAGCGCCAGTGGCCAAGGAGGAGCCCGTCAAGCCAGCGGCGAACAAGGTTGCACCTGCCAAGCCCGCCCAGGCCCACAAGCCGTCCGCCAAACAGGCCCACAAGCCCGCGCCGGTGAAAAAGACCACGGCCAAATCCGAGCCTGTGAAAAAACCACTGGCCAATACCCAGGCCAAGGCTGGCTGAGGACTCGGGCCCCTCGCGGTGAGCCGCTTCTTTTTGGGTAAACCCGCTCCCATTTGGATTGCGTTGTTTTAGGACATTGCAACCGATTGCGAGCGGGTTTACACCGCACTACGACAACCCGCCGCTGAACATCTATCGTTAATGTTTTCTTAATAGGAAACTTCCAAAATACCTATCGTATTTGTCGATAATCCCAAGCGAATTTTTCCGCTTTCTTTCGATACGTTACGCGTTAGTCTGTGCACAGCTTTCACGGAGAATCACGCCAACATGCAACTGCGCAACTCTGCTTCTCGCTACGGCCTGGTCAGTATCGTCATGCATTGGGGCGTGGCCCTGGCGGTCTTCGGGTTGTTCGGCCTCGGCCTGTGGATGGTCGGCCTGGACTACTACAGCCCCTGGCGCAAGTCCGCGCCCGATCTGCACAAGAGCATCGGCCTGGTGCTGTTGGCGGTGATGGTGCTGCGTGTACTTTGGCGTTTCGTCAGCCCGCCACCGCCGGCACCTGCCAACCATGGCGCATTCACCCGCCTGGCCGCGAAGCTTGGCCATGCGGTGCTGTACCTTGGGCTGTTCGCCGTGATGATTGCCGGGTACCTGATTTCCACCGCTGATGGGGTGGGCATCCCGGTATTCGACTGGTTCGAGGTTCCGGCGCTGGTCAGTGACCTGCCCGATCAGGCGGATACCGCCGGAGCCATTCACCTCTACCTGGCCTGGGGGCTGGTGATTTTTGCCATCCTGCATGCCTTGGCAGCTCTGAAACACCATTTCATCGACCGTGACGCGACCCTGAGCCGTATGCTGGGCCGCAAAGCTTGACTCTCTACCTCAATTGCATAGGAAGGAAGTAAGGATGTTCAAAAAGACTTTTGCCGCACTGGCGCTCGGTACCGCACTGCTCTCCGCCGGCCAGGCCATGGCTGCCGAGTACAAGATCGACAAGGAAGGCCAGCACGCGTTCGTCGACTGGAAGATCAGCCACCTGGGTTACAGCTTCATCCACGGTACCTTCAAGGACTTCGACGGCAACTTCACTTGGGACAGCGCCAAGCCTGAGGCCAGCAAGATCGCCGTCAATCTGAAGACCGCGAGCCTGTGGTCGAACCACGCCGAGCGTGACAAGCACATCGCCAGCGCTGACTTCCTGGACGTTAAGAAGTACCCGGAAGCCAAGTTCGTCTCCACCAGCGTCAAGTCGACCGGTGAAAAGACCGCTGACGTGACCGGCGATCTGACCATGCACGGCGTGACCAAACCTGTCACCTTCAAGGCAACCTTCAATGGCGAAGGCAAGGATCCATGGGGCGGCGAGCGTGCCGGCTTCAACGCCACCACCACGCTGAACCTGAACGACTTCGGCATCAAAGGCCCAGGCCCGTCCTCCCAGACCCTGGACCTGGACATCAGCGTCGAAGGCGTGAAGCAGAAGTAATTCGCTTTGCCCTGACGAAAAACGCCGCCCATTGGGCGGCGTTTTCGTTTGCGCGAGTGCTGGGCTCAGCCCTTGCGGGTCAGCAAAGCAGGACGCTCACCGCGTGGGCGGCTCGGCAAGTCATCGAGTTGCTCCGGTGTCGGATAGCGATCGAGCTTGGACTCCTTGCGGATGATCACCGGCTGATGGGTTTCACGCGGGCTGCGAACGGCTGGCTCTTGGCGGGAGAAGTCGTCACGGCTCGAGGAGCGGTTGCGGCCGCCGCCATTATTGTCGCGGCGTGCACCGCCGTTGTTGTTGCGGGTGCGTTTCTCGCCGGAACCTTGCCCCTGGCTCTGACCTTGGCCTTTGCGCTGGCCGCCGCCATTGTTGCGTGGCTGGCCGCTGCCGTTGCGTTGGCTCTGCCCTTGGCCTTGACCCTGGCCGCCTGGACGACGGTTACGGCCTTGGTTCTTGGCGTTTTGGTAGGGGCTGACGTAGTCGGCGCGGTTGCCGAAGTTGTCGATGTCGTCGTCCAGGAATTCTTCTGGATCACGGTCCACCGGAACCGACGGCATGCCGCTCTGGCCTTGGGCCGCTTGCTGCTGGCGGGGTTTCTTGTTGCGCGGCTTGCGCTGTTGCTGGGATTTCTCGCCTGACTTTTCCTGCTCGGCTGGCTTCTCGGCGGCGTGCTGCTTGGCCTTGCCTTTATCCTTGCCTTTGTCCTTGCGACCGCCGCTGCCGTCCTTGCTGCCTTCGGCGCGCTGCTGATTGCGGCCACCACGACCGTTGTTCTGCGGACGTTCGCGCACTTCCGGCTTCTCGGCTTCCACCTGGCTTGGGTCGAAGCCCATCAGGTCGCCGTCCGGGATCTTCTGCTTGGTGACCCGCTCGATGCTCTTGAGCAGTTTTTCTTCATCCGGCGCGACCAAGGAGATGGCTTCGCCCGAACGGCCCGCTCGACCGGTACGGCCGATGCGGTGGACGTAGTCTTCCTCGACATTAGGCAGCTCGAAGTTGACCACGTGAGGCAGTTGGTCGATATCCAGGCCGCGGGCGGCGATATCGGTGGCGACCAGCACGCGCACGGTGTTGGCCTTGAAGTCGGCCAGGGCCTTGGTGCGGGCGTTCTGGCTCTTGTTGCCGTGAATCGCGGCAGCGCTCAGGCCGTGCTTTTCCAGGTACTCGGCCAGGCGGTTGGCGCCATGCTTGGTACGGGTGAATACCAGCACCTGCTCCCAGGCGCCGAGGGTGATCAGGTGGGCCAGCAGGGCACGCTTGTGGCTAGCCGGCAGGCGATAGACACGTTGCTCGATACGCTCGACCGTGGTGTTCGGCGGCGTGACTTCGATGCGCTCGGGGTTGTGCAGCAGCTTGTCGGCAAGGTCAGTGATGTCCTTGGAGAAGGTCGCCGAGAACAGCAGGTTCTGACGTTTGGCCGGCAGGCGGGAAAGGACCTTCTTGACGTCGTGGATGAAGCCCATGTCGAGCATGCGGTCGGCTTCGTCGAGCACCAGGATTTCCACATGGGACAGGTCCACGCTGCCTTGGCCGGCCAGATCGAGCAGGCGGCCCGGGCAGGCGACCAGGACATCGACGCCCTTGGCCATGGCCTGGATCTGCGGATTCATGCCGACGCCGCCAAAGATGCAGGCGCTGATCAGGTTCAGATCACGGGCATAAACCTTGAAGCTGTCGTGTACCTGAGCTGCCAGCTCGCGGGTCGGGGTCAGCACCAGTACGCGAGGCTGACGCGGGCCGTGGCGCTGGGACTTGTCAGGGTGGCCACCGGGAAACAGACGCTCGAGGATCGGCAGTGCAAAACCGCCGGTTTTACCAGTACCTGTCTGGGCAGCGACCATCAGGTCGCGACCTTGCAACACGGCGGGAATGGCCCGCTGTTGCACCGGAGTGGGCTGGGTATAGCCCGCAGCCTCGATAGCGCGGACAAGAGCCTCGGAGAGACCGAGGGAAGCAAAGGACATGGGCAATCCTGTTCTCGTGGGGGCTGGGCCCGATGGGATGATCTGCCTGGCGCGACGGGCATCGGCGAGATGCGATCGCGTCCGGTCCAGCTGGGCATTCACTGCGCATCCGGGAGGCGGCGGGCGGCACTGGGTGCGTTGCCGACGGGTCGAGATGCCTGTTGCGAGGCCGAGCGTCCGGGCGTGAGCCGGGCGGGAAGGCCCGAGTATAACAGAGCTATCGCGCTCTGCTGTGTTCGTGCTGCTCAACGGCGTCAGGAATATTGCCGAGGTCGCTGTCGTAACGGGCATTGATGGCCGCATACGCAGGGTCTTGCTTGAAGCGTCGCAGCTCGTCGGCGAACGCCTGTGCCAAGCGTTCCCTTCCGGGTTTGTTCGCAAGTCCCAGGTATTGAGGGTGTCGGCTGATTACCAAGGGTAGCTCCTGAACCTGTCCCTCGAGCCCCAATTGCCGCCGCAACAGGCGCCCCGCACGGCGGTCTGTCACCAGTAGATCGATGCGCCCGAGCATCAACTTGCCGAAATTCGCCTCATGGGTGGGCGCCGGCTCTCGACGAAACAGGAAGGACTCGCTGAACGCCCGGCTGTAGGTGTAGCCCGGCGAGGTCCCTACGGTAAGGCCCGCAAGGTCTTTCAGGCGTTCGATGGCGTGAGGCCTGGCGTCGGCCTGGAACAGCACGAACTCAACCTCCGAGAGTGCCTCGTCCGGGTAGACCATGAACGGTTTGCGCGAATCGACCTGGAAGATGTCCAGCACACCGTCGGCCGCACCTTGCTCCACCATGGCGAGACAGCGTTTCCAGGGCAGCAGTTGCCAGTCGACATCGATGCCGAGTCGCTTGAGCACTTCGTTGGCGACTTCGTAGTCGATGCCTTTGGGCTGGCCTTCGTGCCAGTAGATATAGGGCGCCCAGTCATCGCTAACCAAGCGCAGGCGCTCCGCCTTGGCAAACGGGCTCAGGCAGACGAGCAGCAGGGCGCAAAGAAGGGGGGTTAAGTCAGGCATGGCGGCAGCGTACGTCCAATGTGTGTCCGAGGCCAGTGAAGCCTGTCGTCAGCCTTTGTCAGGCTTGAGCAGATGATCCCGCACGTCCTGATACTTGCTCCCCAAAGACAGACGTAAGCCAGGGTGGTGCAGCAATTGGTGCAGTTGTTCGCTGTTCAGGCGCCCTTGGCGTTGCTGAAGATTTTCCAGTGCCTTGTCCCACCAGGCGGAGGTACAGGCCCGATCGAATTCGTTGGCATAGGGGTAGCAGCCGTACAGCAACTCCCGAGCAAATTGGCGTTGGTGGCGGGGCAGTGTCAGGCTCAGGGCCTTGTATCCCAGGCGATGCAAGGTGGGCGGTTTTGGCAGGCGGTCGTTGACCAGGGCTACGTCGGCCAGGGCGGCCTCGCCCAGAGGGTCATCCCCGTGCTTGTGCAACCAGGCCTGGATCTTGGCGCGGAACAGGTCCTTGCGGCTCCAGTAGTGGTGGATGACGTCGGTGCAGTCGGTCAGCGTCAGCGTGCGATAGGCCGCCACGGCCAGACAGAACTCTTCGAGAGTATAGGCGTTGGGGACGATGGGGTGGAACTCGTCCATCAGCGCGATCGATTGGTCGAGTGCTCCTGAATCCTCTGCCGCAAGGCCGATGACGCCGGAGTTGACCAGGTTCATGTGGTCATCCGCCAGGCCGCGCGCGTGCAGGATGTTGCGCAGGCCTTGGTACAGGTCGGTGTTCGGGTTTTCGCCATAGCGTGCGCAGATGGCGTTGCACAGCAGATGGCCGGGCTTGACGCGACGCAGCAGTTCCATCGGCGATTGGCGGAAGAACGTGTCGGTGTCGATCAGCACCGCCTGGGAATGCTGCTCGAGGGCCTGGCGTAACAGAACATGCTTGCTGCGAAAATGGTAGCCATGGGGTTGGGCCCAGGCCGCGCGCGTGGCATCGCAAATAAGGTGAACGGTGACCGGGAGTTTCGCGTAGGGCGCGGGGTCGTCGGTATGGACCTGGATGTCCAGGGCTTGGCTGCCGGACTCTTTCAGCTGGGCGAGGGCGCTGATGATGCTGAAGCAAGCTTCCTGATGGTAGGTCTTTGCACCGAACGCTAGATAGATGAGCTGAGGTGCCGAGGAAGGCAAAGGCTGCATGGGCGGCTCGCTAACAGGTCTAAGGCTGGATGAAAGGTTTTAGCCTAATACCTAAGCCTTAAAGCTGCCTTAAGGACCTGTTAGCGAAATATGTCAGCGCGGCAGCTTCAGGTTGTTCCAGATCGCCAGGCTCGGCTCGGCCTGGTTCAACGTGTAGAAGTGCAGGCCCGGTGCGCCGCCTTGGAGCAACTGCTCGCACATGCGGGTGATCACCTCTTCGCCGAACGCCTGGATGCTGGCGGTGTCGTCGCCATAGGCTTCCAGCTGCTTACGAATCCAGCGGGGGATCTCAGCACCGCAGGCGTCGGAGAAGCGCGCCAGCTTGCTGTAGTTGGTGATCGGCATGATGCCGGGCACGACCGGGATGTCCACACCCATCTTCTGCACGCGCTCTACGAAATAGAAGTAGCTCTCGGCATTGAAGAAGTACTGGGTGATGGCGCTGTTTGCACCGGCCTTGACCTTGTGCACGAAGTTGGTGAGATCGGACTCGAAATTGCGCGCCTGAGGGTGCATCTCCGGGTAGGCCGCGACTTCCAGATGGAAGTGATCGCCGCTTTCCTGGCGGATGAACTCGACCAGGTCGCTGGCATAGCGCAGCTCGCCATAGGCCATGCCCATGCCCGACGGGAGGTCGCCGCGCAGGGCAACGATGCGCTTGATGCCTGCTGCCTTGTACTGGGCGATCAGGGCGCGCAGCTCTTCCTTGCTGTCACCGACGCAAGACAAGTGTGGCGCGGCAGGAATCTTCACTTCGCTTTCCAGCTGCAGCACCGTGTTCAGGGTGCGATCGCGGGTGGAACCACCGGCACCGTAGGTGCAGGAGAAGAAATCGGGGTTGTAGCCCGCCAGCTGGCGAGCGACCGCCATCAGCTTTTCATGGCCGGCATCGGTCTTGGTGGGGAAAAACTCGAAACTGTAGCGGCGTTCTTGTGACATCACTCGTTCCTCGTGCAGCCCGCCTCACGCGGCAAGCTGCAAGTAAAAGCCAGATCGGTGATGGCCGATCTGGCTTGGCATCGTTCAAGATTCCTTAGCCTGGGCTTCAAGCGGCATCGGCGCGCTCTGCCGCTGCTTGCCGCTTGAAGCTTGCCGCTTAGTAGCGGTAGGTGTCCGGCTTGAACGGGCCTTCGACGGTCACGCCGATATATTCGGCCTGCTGCGGGGTCAGCTGGGTGACCACGCCGCCGAAGCCGCGGACCATTTCCAGGGCCACTTCTTCGTCGAGTTTCTTGGGCAGTACTTCCACGGTCAAGCGCTCGGCCTTTTGTGCGGCAGGCAGTTGGGCGAACTTCTGCTCGAACAGGAAGATCTGGGCCAGCACCTGGTTGGCAAACGAGCCGTCCATGATGCGGCTTGGGTGGCCAGTGGCGTTGCCCAGGTTCACCAGGCGGCCCTCGGCCAGCAGGATCAGGTAGTCGTCGTTCTGCGGATCGAAGGTGCCAGCGCCGGTACGGTGGATCTTGTGAACCTGCGGCTTGACCTCTTCCCATGCCCAGTTCTTGCGCATGAAGGCGGTGTCGATCTCGTTGTCGAAGTGACCGATGTTGCAGACAACGGCGCGCTTCTTCAGGGCCTTGAGCATGTTGGCGTCGCAGACGTTGACGTTACCGGTGGTGGTGACGATCAGGTCGATGCGGCCCAGCAGGTCTTTGTTGATGCCGGCCTCGGTGCCGGTGTTGATACCGTCCTTGAACGGCGAGACGACTTCGAAGCCGTCCATGCAGGCCTGCATGGCACAGATCGGGTCGACTTCGGTGACCTTGACGATCATGCCTTCCTGACGCAGGGACTGGGCCGAGCCCTTGCCCACGTCTCCGTAGCCGATCACCAGGGCTTGCTTGCCCGACAGCAGGTGGTCGGTACCACGCTTGATGGCGTCGTTGAGGCTGTGACGGCAACCGTATTTGTTGTCGTTCTTGCTCTTGGTGACCGAGTCGTTGACGTTGATCGCCGGAACTTTCAGCTCGCCCTTGGCCAGCATGTCCAGCAGACGGTGCACGCCAGTGGTAGTTTCTTCGGTGATGCCGTGGATCTTCTCCAGCATCGCCGGGTACTTCTTGTGCAGGATTTCGGTCAGGTCACCGCCGTCGTCCAGAACCATGTTGGCGTCCCATGGCTGACCGTCCTTGAGGATGGTCTGCTCGATGCACCATTCGTACTCCTGCTCGGTCTCGCCCTTCCAGGCGAAAACCGGAATGCCGGCGGCGGCGATGGCGGCAGCGGCCTGGTCCTGGGTCGAGAAGATGTTGCACGACGACCAGCGCACCTCGGCACCCAGGGCGACCAGGGTCTCGATCAGCACGGCGGTCTGGATGGTCATGTGGATGCAGCCCAGGATCTTGGCGCCTTTGAGCGGTTGCTCAGCCTGGTACTTGCGACGCAGGCCCATCAGCGCGGGCATTTCCGATTCGGCGATGATGACTTCCTTGCGGCCCCAGTCGGCCAGGGAAATGTCGGCGACCTTGAAGTCGGAAAAACCTGCAGGCGTGTTTACAGCGCTCATCGAGAGCCTCCATTCGTAGTGTGCGAATGGGCGCCGTTGTGCGTTAGGCGTCCGCAGTGCGGACAACGCCCCAACCGAGCCTGACAGGCCGAGCCTGCTGCAGCGCCCCTCGGATGGGTGGCGGGATGGCCCCCGCGGCGGGTGGCCATGTGAATCGGCAGGGATTATAGCCGTGGCGTCGTGCCACGCCCAAGGTTTTCTGTCGCTTAATCGAGACGATAGTCGATGTTCAATGGAGAGGTGCCAAAGGCTCTGCCATCATTACCCTACGTTAGCCAAGCAGGTCAGGAGTACCGATGAATTTCCACACCCGCAAATGGGTAAAACCCGAAGACCTCAATCCCAACGGCACCCTGTTCGGTGGCAGCTTGCTGCGCTGGATCGACGAAGAGGCGGCGATCTACGCCATCGTCCAGTTGGGCAACCAGCGCGTGGTCACCAAGTACATGTCGGAAATCAACTTTGTCAGTGCCTCGCGTCAGGGCGACATCATCGAGCTGGGCATTACCGCCACCGAGTTCGGCCGTACGTCCATCACTCTCAAGTGTGAAGTGCGCAACAAGATCACCCGTAAAAGCATCCTGACCGTCGACAAGATGGTCTTCGTCAACCTGGGCGAGGACGGCCTGCCGGCCCCCCATGGGCGAACCGAGATCAAGTACATCCAGGACCAGTTCCCCGATACCGCGGTGGAATGACATCGGGGGCCGCGAAAGCAGCCCCAAAAGCCTCAAGGCTGTGCAGTAACCCCGCGCACCACCCGCCCGATGCTCAACCCCTGCACCAGGATCGAAGACAGCACCACGATGTAGGTGATCGACAGCAGCAGGTCACGCTCGGCGCCAGCGGGCAGCGACAGCGCCAGGGCCACCGACACTCCGCCGCGCAAACCTCCCCAGGTCAGTACGCGGACAGTCCCCTTGGGCACGCTGCGCCAGCGGCGCAGCAATACGATCGCAGGCGCCACGGTCAGCAGGCGCGACAGCAGCACTGCCACGGCCAGCACGCTCCCGGCGGCCAGGTGCAGCCAGTTGAACGGCAGTAGTAACAATTCCAGGCCGATCAGGGCGAACAGCAGGGCATTGAGCATGTCGTCGATCAATTCCCAGAAACCGTCCATGTAGCGACGGGTCATGTCGTTCATCGCTAGGTTGCGCCCCAGGTTGCCGATGATCAGGCCGGCCACCACCATTGCGATCGGCGCCGACACATGCAGCTCGTAGCACATGGCCGAGCCGCCGATCACCAATGCCAGGGTCAGCATCACCTCGACCTGGTACTGCTCGACGCTCTTGATCATGCGATAGGTGGCGTAACCAATCACACCGCCAAAGGCGATCCCGCCAATGGCTTCTCGGGCGAACAGCAAGGCGGTGTCGGCAAAGCTTGGCGCCTCGCCGAGCTGGACGATGCCCAGCAGGACGGTGAATACCACCACCGCCGTGCCGTCATTGAACAGCGACTCGCCCACGATCGTAGTCTTGAGTGGCTTGGAGGCATTGGCGGTACGCAGTGCGCCGAGTACGGCGATCGGGTCGGTGGGGGAGATCAGCGCGCCGAACAGCAGGCAGTAGATCAGCGGCACGTTCCAACCGAACATCGAGAAAACCCAATGGGCCAGATAGCCGATGACCAGCGTGGCGATCAGTACTCCGAAGGTGGCCAGCAGGCCGATCGGCCAGCGGTAGCTGCGCAAATCGGCAAGGTTGACGTGCAGCGCGCCGGCGAACAGCAGGAACGACAGCATCCAGTGCATCAACAGATCGTTGAAATCGATCTGGTTCATCAGCCCCTCGACGCGCGCTTCCAGGCCGGGGAAGCCGATCAGGCTCAGGCCTTGCAGGATCAAGGAGAACAGCAGGGCGGTGACCATCACGCCGATGGCCGGCGGCAGGCCGATGAAGCGGTAATTGACGTAGGTGAGGAGGGTGGTCAGGCAGATAAAAGCGGCAACAAGTTCAAGCATCCGAAATCCTGTGACAGTGGCTTCCAAGTCGTTACCCGAAATGCTCGGGCAGTTCTTTGATGGCCTGGTGAGCGTTTCGGGACACACCTTATGACCCGATCCGAAAGATTCGTTCCGCCGGACAGGGCGCTGATTCCTACATTAGGACTGGAAATAGATATAGTGTCGGACAATCAGGCCAACGAGGGCCTGGACTCTGTGCAAGGACCCTCCCGTGTTGGCAACTTCGCTGGTTTTGGTCGCGGCCCTGCTCCACGCGACTTGGAATACCCTGATCAAATTCAGTGGCGAGCGTTTGCTGGTGATTGCCAGCATGGACCTGGTAGCCCTCGCCTTCGCCGTGGCGGCGGTGGCGTTCGTAGACATTCCTCCGGCGCACATCTGGCCTTGGTTGCTCGCATCGGCGCTGGCCGAGCAGCTGTACCGCTTTTTGTTGATCCAGGCGTATCGGGTTGGCGATCTGGGGCTGGTCTATCCTCTGATGCGCGGCCTGTCGCCCTTGGTGGTGCTGGGGCTGACGCTGGCCTTTGCCGGAGAATCGCTCAGCGACAAGCAGATCATTGGCATCCTGCTGATTCCGTGCGGCATGGCCTGCCTGCTCTGGCAGGGCGGCGGCGGGGATCGGCTGCCGTGGTCGATGCTGCCAGTGGTCGCGCTGATCGGTCTGTGCATCGGTTGCTACACCTGGTTCGACGGCAGGGCCGTGCAAATCTGGGGCAAGCCGTTGGATTACCTGGTGTGGTTGACCTTGCTCAGTGCTTGGCCGTTTCCGTTGCTGGCAAGCGTGGCGCGGCGGGCGCCGTTCGTGTTGTTCTGGCGCACCCAGTGGCGCCTGGGGTTGGCGGTGGGGTTGTGCGTGTTGTTGAGCTATGCCCTGGTGCTATGGGCCATGCACCTGGGGTCGGTTGCCGAAGCGGCGGCATTGCGGGAGCTGAGCGTGATCCTCGTGGTGCTGCTGGGCATGCGCTACCTCAAAGAACCTTTTGGCGGGCCAAGACTCCTAGCTTGCGGGCTGGTCCTGGCTGGCATGCTGGTGATGAAGCTCTGAAACCGATCATTTGAACAAGGAGTCCTTTCCATGACCGTTGCCCTGTGGTGCATCCTGATTGCCATGATCCTGCCGCCGCTGTGTGGGTTGACGGCGAAACTGAGCAGTGGCCGTTTCGGCTTGCGTGAAAACCACGATCCGCGCGCCTTCCTCGATACCTTGTCGGGCCTGCCACGCCGTGCCCATGCCGCCCAGCAGAACGGCTTCGAGGCCTTTCCCGCTTTTGCTGCCGCGGTGCTCGTTGCCGATATCGTCGGTAACGCGGAGCAGGTGACGCAGGATGTACTGGCGGTGCTGTACATCACCAGTCGCCTACTCTTCATCATCTGCTACCTGGCCGACCTGGCCATCCTGCGTTCACTGGTGTGGTTTGCCGGGCTGGCACTGATCATTGCGTTTTTCGTGGTTTCCATCTGAAAGCGTGTCGCGCTCTTCGCGGTTAAACCCGCTCCCCCATGGCACTGTGGGTCTTGAGGTCTGTGCAGGCTTGTGGGAGCGGGTTCCGCCGCGAAGCATCCAACCCTGATCAAGGGACTTTCGGCACCTCAGGCAGCGCCGCGCCCTTGGGCCACAGCATCCAGATCTGCCCTGGCTGCTTCATGTTCCCTGCCAGTTCGCCGGCCTGCGGGCCAGTTCCCCAGAACAGGTCTGCGCGGACCTCGCCGGTGATGGCGCCGCCGGTGTCCTGGGCGCCCACCGGACGCACCACCGGGCTACCATCCGGACGGGTAGTGGACAGCCACAGCAGGCTGCCCAGGGGGATCACCTTGCGATCGATGGCGACGCTGTAACCGGCGGTCAACGGCACGTTCAACGAGCCGCGCGGGCCTTCATTGCTGTCTGGACGGGTGCCAAAGAATACGTAGCTGGGGTTGCTGGCCAGCAGCTCGGGAACCCGCTGCGGGTTGGCCTGGGCCCAGGCGTGAATGCTGCCCATGGTCACGTCTTCTTTCTTCAACTGGCCTTGCTCCACCAGCCAGCGACCGATGGGACGGTAGGGATGGCCGTTCTGGTCGGCGTAGCCCAGGCGCAGTTGGCGTCCGTCTTCTAGCTGAATGCGCCCGGAGCCTTGGACCTGCAGGAATTGCAGGTCCATCGGATCGGTCAGCCAGGCCAGTACCGGCGCTTTCACGCCGTCGCGGTTGATCACTTCAGCGGTGTCGTAGGGCTTGAGCACGCGGCCATCGAGGCGCCCGCGCAGGCGTTTGCCTTTTAGTTCCGGGTAGATGCTGGCCAAGTCGACCACGATCATGTCTTCGGGAATACCGTACACCGGCACGTGGGCGGTCTCGGTACGGCTGAGGCTTCCGGGGTAGACCGGTTCGTAGTAACCGGTGATCAGGCCGTGGGCGTTGTTCTGCGCTGAACGCAGGCCGTAGACCGATAGGTTCTGCTGTAGGAAGGCACGGATCTGGGCGGCGTCTTCAGGCATGCGGGCCGCGGCCTCGCAGGTAGCGGCCCAGACCGGGTCACGCTTGAGCTTTTCGCATCCATTGCGCCAGGCCTGGAAACCGGCCAACAGGTCGTCGTCGCTGACGCTTGGCAGGTCTTGCCAGGTGGCCGGGGCGTAGGTCGCCACGGCGTGGGGTTCGGGTTTGGCATTCTCGCCGCCGTTGCAACCGGCCAGCAGGGCCAGGGTGGGAAGCGCCCAGGCAAGGTGGCGCAGAGCAGATCTCATGGTTGAATCCTTGAATGGGCGGCCTGTACGGCTGCCCATGTTTTTCGTGGGGGTATTGGTCTTTGTCGAGCAGGCGAGGATACTGTCGGCCCTTTCCCTCTGCCAATGTGACCGTGATGTTGAAATGTTTCACCGTTCTGCTGTTGGTCGGCCTGTCCCTGGCGGCCTGTGACCGTGTCGATCCTAACTCACCACTGGGTCAGCGCAAGGCGATCTTCAAGCAAATGCTCAAGACCAGCGAGGATATGGGCGGCATGCTGCGGGGACGATTACCGTTTGACGGCGCCCGGTTCGCCGAGGGTGCGGTGAAGCTCGATGGTCTGTCCCGCGAGCCGTGGCAGCATTTTCCGCAGGTCAAGGATGAGGGTGACAGCAGCGCGCGGCCTGAGGTGTGGGAGCGTCAGGCGCGTTTCCAGGATTTGGCTCGGCAATTGGAAGGGGTGACGGGCGAGCTGGTCAGCGTGACCCGTGACCAGCCGCTGGAGGCGGCAAGCCTGAAGGTGCCAATGGACAAGGTCGAGGCCGCATGCAAGGCCTGCCACACGGAATTTCGCAATCATTGATTGCCCGCATGGCCGGGCTTGAGGCTGCTTCCCGCAATGCCTGCGGGAAACTGCGAAGGGCCGCGCAACGGCCCCGATATGCAGGGGCACAACTACCGTGCACTGCCCCTCTCAGCGGTAGCCCAGGGAGCCGATGTCACTTGTCCAGCTCCAGCTCGGCCTGCTTGAGTTCAGCCTGGGACTCTGCAAGCTTGCGCTCGCGCTTGGCGATCTTGTCCTTGTCGCCCTTGGCATGAGCCTCGGCGAGGTCTGCCTTGCGTTCAGCCACTTCCGCCTTGGCCTCGGCGACCTTGGCTTCACGCTCGTGTTTCAGGCCGGCATCGGTGCAGTGGGCGGCGTTTTCCTTCAAGGCTTTTTCCAGGCCACGGATTTGACCCCAATTGTTGTGCTTGCGGGCGTATTCGAGCTGGTTCTCGATGGCGCTGCGTTTGGCCGCGCAACCGGTCAGGCCTGGGGCGGGCTGCGCTGCCTGCGCAGTGCCAGCGGCCAGGCCGAGGATGGCCAGAATTGTCAGGGCGGAACGGGCTTTCATGAACACTTCCTTCAATAGCAACAAAATTTGTAGGGGATAGTGCCTACAACCGTTTGCCGAGTGAACCCTGGAAACGGGTGCTACATCGCTTTCAGAAAAAACCTACTCCGGCGTGACTGACTCAGCGCTCCAGTCCATCGACGGCTTCTTGCAGCTCCTTCTTGGCCTCGGCGAGCTTTTCCTTGCGCTTGTTGATCTTCTCCGGGTCGCCTTTCTTCATGGCCTTGTCCAGGTCCTTGGTGCGCTGGTTCACTTCGTGGCGGGCCTCGAGGACCTTCTGCTCACGCTCCTTGCGCAGGCTGGAATCGGTGCAGTGTTCGGTGACTTCGGCCAGGGCCTTTTCCAGGCCGGCCTGCTGCTCGCTGTTGCCATGGCTGCGCGCTTGTTCGAGCTGTTCGCTGATAGCCTGGCGCTTGGCCGCGCAGCCGGTCAGCCCAGGCTGCTCTTCGGCGGCCAGCAGAGGGCTGGCGGCGATGCTGAGCAAGGCGGACAGTGCAAGAGACGAAAGCAATTTCATCGGGGACTCCATTCGAAGGCAGGACAGCGGAAAACGAAATGCTGCCCTGATCTGACGAAATTAGAAACCCTGGATTGCGTGTGCGCGCAATTGCATGGCCAGCAGGGCCAGCGTTTCATCCGTGAAGAACGCCTCCAGTTGCGCGGCGCGACCAGGGCCGATACCGGGCTCGGCCAGCCATTGTTCACGGCGCTTGGCCGCGAGGGTCTGCCAATCCGGTCCCAGTGGGAGGTTGCGCGGAGCCGGGACACCGAGGGCCCGCAACCAGCGCTCGAACGGTTGCTGCCGAGCATTGGCAAAGGCTTGCAGCAACTGCCCTGCACGCGCCGTGCCGATGCCCGATATGCGCTGCAGGTCGTCGCGCTCCAAGGCCAGCCAGTCATGCAGGCTGCTCACGGCCCCGCTTTCCACCAGGCGCGCCCAGGTGGCGGAGCCAAGGTTGGGCATCTGCAAACCCTGGCGGCCGCTCAACCAGGCCAGGCGGGCGAGGAACTGCTCCTTGCAGGTGTCGTCGGGCCGCCAGCAACTGAGTGGATGGTGCTGTGTGGCGTCCGGCGGCGTCACAGGCTCCCGGTGCGTCGAGCGGTGCACCACGCTTTCCAGTCGCGGCACGGTCAGCCCGGCCAGGGTGATCGCCACTTGGTCACCAGGGCGTATGTCCAGCCGCTGCCAGCGGGCCAGCGAACCGAGGCTGACCAGGCTGATGCGGCGGTCATCCAATACGACCGGGTGCAGGTGCAGCATGGGCGTGATGCGACCGGTCCGTCCTACCCGAAAGCGCACCTCGCGCACCTCGGCCAGGGCTTGTTGGAATGGGTACTTCCAGGCCGCTATCCAGGAGGGCGGCTTGGCCCGCCAGCGTTTGGCCGGCGGCCGACTGTCCTGGCGCAGAATCACGCCATCGGTCGCGAAGGGCAGGGCTGAGCGGCACCAATGCTGGCGCCAGTGCGAGGCTTGGTCGAAGGTCTCGATGGCGACGCTGTAGCGCTGGCTATCGGCAAAGCCGAGCTGCGCCAGCCGTGACAGGCGGTCGGCCTGACGGGGCGGCCCATCGGGCCAATCCCAAACGAACAGACCGATGCCGCCACCTTGGGCATCATCCAGGCTCTTGCGCGCCAGGAGGCCTGCCACCGTACCGCGGGCGTTGGCGCTGCCGGCCAGAGCTTGCGTGTGATTGTCCCGACGCCAGTAGAGTTCGCCCTGCAGCACGAGGTCGATCGGCTCCGGCAGTTGCCGAGTGATGCCGCTCAGGTGGGGAATATGGCGACTCCAATCATGTCCCAGAAGGCCATCACCGCGGCTGAGCAACTGCACCAAGCGCCCTTCGCGGTACACCAACGACGCTGCGACGCCATCCACCTTCGGTTGTATCCAGACATCGCGCTTGCCTTGCAGCCAAGCTACCACTGCCTGTTCATCGGCCAGTTTGATCACGCCGGTGTGAGGTATCGGGTGAGGTAGGGCGCCGCGGGCGCTGGCCAGCGGATCATCGCTGCCTGGCAGGTCGAAGCAGATTTGCAACGCGTGCAGGCGCTGCCGGCTCTGGTCGTAGAGTTCGTCCGCCACGGGTGAATGGCCTTGGCGGTGGTACTGGTCGTCCCAGGTGGCCAGGGTTTCGCGCAGTCGGGTGATTTCCTCGTGGGCACGGGCCGGGGGCCAGGATGGACAGGCGTCGGCTTGACTGACGATCGGCAGAAGTATGAGCAATGCAGCGATGAGCATTGGGGGCATGGCCAGCATCCTTGCTTGGCAGGAGGGAATGCTCAGCCTAGGCAATCGCAGGCCAGGGCGGCGGGCGGAGTTGTCAGTCGATATGTCACGAAAAAGCCCCTGCCGATCACTCGGCAGGGGCTTTTTTTTGCAACCTGTGGCGTGCGGCATGCAATCAGCCGCTTACCCTTACAGGCCGGCTGCGGCGCGCAGGGCGTCGACGCGGTCGGTGCGTTCCCAGGTGAAGGTGGTGAAGGTGTCGTTGCCGACGGTCTTCTGCTGTGGGATACGGCCGAAGTGACCATAGGCAGCGGTTTCCTGGTACATCGGGTGCAGCAGGTCGAGCATGGTGGTGATGGCGTACGGGCGCAGGTCGAAGCACTCGCGGACCAATTGTACGATCTTGTCGTCGGCGATCTTGCCGGTGCCGAAGGTGTTGATCGAAATGGAGGTCGGCTGGGCCACGCCGATGGCGTAGGACACCTGGATCTCGCAACGGTCGGCCAGGCCTGCGGCAACGATGTTCTTGGCCACGTAGCGGCCGGCGTAGGCTGCCGAGCGGTCGACTTTGGACGGGTCCTTGCCGGAGAACGCGCCGCCACCGTGACGCGCCATACCGCCGTAGGAGTCGACGATGATCTTGCGACCGGTCAGGCCGCAGTCGCCCACTGGGCCACCAATGATGAAGTTGCCGGTCGGGTTGATGTGGAACTGGGTGTCCTTGTGCAGCAGCTCGGCAGGCAGGGTGTGCTTGACGATCAGCTCCATGACGGCTTCACGCAGATCTTTGTAGGAGACTTCCGGGTTGTGCTGGGTCGACAGGACCACGGCATCGATACCCACGACCTTGCCGTTTTCGTAACGGCAGGTGACCTGAGACTTGGCGTCCGGACGCAGCCACGGCAGCAGGCCGGACTTGCGCGCTTCGGCCTGGCGCTCGACCAGGCGATGGGAGAAGCAGATCGGGGCAGGCATCAGGACGTCGGTTTCGTTGCTGGCGTAGCCGAACATCAGGCCCTGGTCGCCCGCACCCTGGTCTTCCGGCTTGGAGCGGTCGACGCCCTGGGCGATGTCCACCGACTGTTTGCCGATGATGTTCATCACGGCGCAGGTCGCGCCGTCGAAGCCGACGTCGGAGCTGTTGTAGCCGATGTCGATGATGACTTTGCGCACCAACTCCTCCAGGTCGACCCAGGCGGAGGTGGTCACTTCACCGGCAATGATGGCGACACCGGTCTTGACCAGGGTTTCGCAAGCAACGCGGGCGTATTTGTCCTGGGCGATGATTGCATCAAGGACCGCGTCCGAAATCTGGTCGGCGATCTTGTCCGGATGCCCTTCGGACACGGACTCGGAAGTGAAAAGGGAGTATTCGCTCATCTCGACGGGTTCCTAAAAATTTACCGATGGTGAGTGTCGCCAGTCGTCCGCTGGAAATGGCGGACCTGAATCTGGAAACCGTTACGCAAGCCCACATAGAGGCTGTCCCCGGGTACTAGCCCCGCTACCCGGGCCCAACGGGCCAGGTCTTCCTGCTCGAAGCCCAACCAGAGATCGCCGCAGGCTTCCCGCGCCCAGCTCTGATCATGGCTACACAGCTCGGTGACCAGCAGGCTGCCGCCCGCTTTCACCCGTTTGGCCAGCAGGCGCAGGGCCAGGGCCGGGTCGCTGAAATGGTGCAATACCATGTTCAGCACTACGCAGTCGGCTTCCACATCCGTTGCACCCAGTGCATCGGCCAACTGCAGGTTTACATTATCCAGCCCTTCGCGCTCGCAGACCTGGCGGGCCAATTCGAGCATGGTCGAGCTGTTGTCCAGGGCCGTGACCTGATTGAAGCGCCGTGCCAGGTCCGGCAGGAAGCCGCCATCGCCTGGACCGACTTCCAGCGCGCTGGCCTCGGGGCCGAAACTCAGATTGTCGAGCAGAGCCAGCAGGCTGTCGCGGTACTGCGGCAGGCCGGCGATCAGGTCTTGCTGGGCGCGAAACTTTTCTTCCACGCGCAGGAAAAAGTCCTGGCTGGTGGCGGCGCGGCGTTGTTGCACCTGGGCGATACGGGCCTGCACGTCCTGCGTCAGGGCCAGGCCGTCCACCTCTTCGAGCAGGGCTGCGTGCAGGCGACCGCCCAAGCGCAGGCTGTCGGGCAAGGCGCGGCGGTAGAAGATCGCATTGCCCTCGCGGCGCGTGGCCACCAGTTCAGCTTGGGCCAGTACCTTGAGGTGATGGCTCATGCCCGATTGGCCGATGTCGAAAATCTGTGCGAGCTCCAGCACGCCAAACGAGTCGCTGGCCAGCGCGCGCAGCACGTTCAGGCGCAGCGGGTCGCCGCCGGCCTTGCACAGGGCGGCCAGCTCGTCGCTGCGTTGAGGGGTGATGGGCGCGCTTTGGTTCATGAGGCGGCAGTCTAGACAGGGGATGCTGTCGTAGCAATAGCAATATCAAAAAGTTTTGATATTGGCGATGAGCTGCGGTCTGCAGGGGGCAAGCTGCAAGGTTGGAGCAGATCGGGCGCCGATCTGCCTCTGCTTGCAGTGTCGAGCTTGTCGCCTGTGGCTGGAAAAGTTTGCCCCCGGCCCCGCCTGTGGGCGAAAATGGCGGCCTTTTTCGTTTCACTACCTTTTCAATCCCCAGGAGACTCAGCGATGCCCAGCCGTCGTGAACGTGCCAACGCCATTCGTGCCCTCAGCATGGATGCCGTGCAAAAGGCCAACAGCGGCCACCCAGGTGCCCCCATGGGCATGGCGGATATCGCCGAAGTGCTTTGGCGCGATTACCTGAAGCACAACCCGAGCAATCCGAAGTTCGCCGACCGCGACCGCTTCGTGCTGTCCAATGGCCACGGCTCGATGCTCATCTACTCGCTGCTGCACCTGACCGGCTACGACCTGTCGATCGACGACCTCAAGGCCTTCCGTCAACTGCACAGTCGCACGCCGGGTCACCCGGAGTACGGCTACACCGCAGGCGTCGAGACCACCACCGGCCCGCTGGGCCAGGGTATCGCCAACGCCGTGGGCTTCGCCCTGGCGGA
Organism: Pseudomonas sp. CK-NBRI-02; assembly: GCF_008124495.1. Lineage (NCBI taxonomy): Bacteria > Pseudomonadati > Pseudomonadota > Gammaproteobacteria > Pseudomonadales > Pseudomonadaceae > Pseudomonas > Pseudomonas sp. CK-NBRI-02. Next base: position 72,259 of record NZ_VSJH01000031.1, read on the forward strand.
AAAAGTCCTGGCGGCCCAATTCAACCGTGAAGGCCACACCATCGTCGACCACCACACCTACGTGTTCCTGGGCGACGGCTGCATGATGGAAGGTATCTCCCACGAAGTCGCGTCCCTGGCCGGCACCTTGGGCCTGAACAAGCTGATCGCCTTCTACGACGACAACGGCATCTCCATCGACGGCGAAGTGCACGGCTGGTTCACCGACAACACCCCGGCGCGCTTCGAGGCGTACAACTGGCAGGTGATCCGCAACGTCGATGGCCATGACGCCGACGAGATCAAGACTGCCATCGAGACCGCCCGCAAGAGCGATCGCCCGACCCTGATCTGCTGCAAGACCATCATCGGCTTCGGTTCGCCCAACAAGCAGGGCAAGGAAGACTGCCACGGCGCGCCGTTGGGCAACGATGAAATCGCCCTGGCCCGCAAGGAACTGAACTGGAACCACGGTCCGTTCGAGATTCCGGCCGACATCTACGCAGAATGGGACGCCAAAGCCGCCGGCGCCAAGCTCGAAGCCGACTGGAACCAGCGCTTCGACGCCTATGCCAAGGCCTACCCTGAGCTGGCCGCCGAGTTCAAGCGCCGTGAACGCGGCGAGCTGCCGGCCGACTTCGCCGAGAAGGCCCAGGCCTACATCAACGAAGTCGCCGCCAAGGGTGAAACCATCGCCAGCCGCAAGGCCAGCCAGAACGCCCTGAATGCCTTCGGCCCGCTGCTGCCTGAGTTCCTCGGCGGCTCGGCTGACCTGGCCGGCTCCAACCTGACCCTGTGGAAAGGCTGCAAAGGCGTCAGCGCCGATGACGCCAGCGGCAACTACGTGTTCTACGGTGTGCGCGAGTTCGGCATGACCGCCATCATGAACGGCGTCGCCCTGCACGGCGGCCTGGTGCCTTATGGCGCGACCTTCCTGATGTTCATGGAATACGCCCGCAACGCGGTACGCATGTCCGCCCTGATGAAGCAGCGCGTCATCCATGTCTATACCCACGACTCCATCGGCTTGGGCGAAGACGGCCCGACCCACCAGCCGATCGAGCAGCTGACCAGCCTGCGCAGCACGCCGAACCTGGACACTTGGCGTCCAGCCGACGCGGTGGAATCCGCCGTGTCCTGGAAGCAGGCCCTGGAGCGCAAGGACGGCCCATCGGCGTTGATCTTCTCCCGTCAGAACCTGCAGCACCAGGAGCGCGATGCCCAGCAGATCGCCAACATCAGCCGCGGCGGCTACATCCTCAAGGATTGCGCCGGCGAGCCTGAGCTGCTGCTGATCGCCACCGGTTCCGAAGTGGGGCTGGCGGTCCAGGCGCATGCCAAGCTGACCGAGCAGGGCCGCAAGGTGCGTGTGGTTTCCATGCCGTGCACCAGCGTGTTCGACGCCCAGGACGCCGCCTACAAGCAGTCCGTTCTACCGCTGGAAGTCGGTGCGCGTATCGCCATCGAGGCTGCCCACGCGGACTTCTGGTACAAGTACGTGGGCCTGGAAGGCCGCGTCATCGGTATGACCACCTACGGTGAGTCGGCGCCGGCCTCCGCACTGTTCGAGGAATTCGGCTTCACCCTGGAGAACATTCTGGGTACCGCTGAAGAGCTGCTGGAAGACTGATGTAAGGATCTGCGGGCGGTGTCGCCCCGATTCGCGGGCAAGCCCGCTCCCACGGTGGTCGTGTATCCCTGTGGGAGCGGGCTTGCCTGCGAATGCCACACCGCAATCCCGCAGGCTGCTGACAATAGATCTGTTCCGTGAGTATCGAATGCCCCATCCGCGTCCCTACAAAGTTGCACTCAACGGTTACGGCCGTATCGGTCGTTGTGTCTTGCGCGCACTGTTCGAGCGAGGAGCGGACGCTGGCTTCGAGATCGTCGCGCTGAACGACCTGGCCGATCAGGCCAGCCTCGAATACTTGACCCGTTTCGACTCCACCCACGGGCGATTCCCTGGCGAGGTGAGGGTTGACGGCGACTGCCTGCACATCAATGGCGACTGTGTGAAGGTCCTGCGCAGCGCCATCCCGGAGGGCATCGACTGGGCGGCGCTGGGCGTCGATCTGGTGCTGGAGTGCTCCGGGGCCTACAACACTCGTGCCGATGCCCAGCGCTTTCTCGATGCCGGCGCGCCGCGGGTGCTGTTCTCCCAGCCGATGTCCAGTGAAGCGGATGTCGACGCCACGGTGGTCTATGGCATTAACCAGGACTGCCTGAGCGGCGAGGAGCGCCTGGTGTCCAACGCCTCCTGTACCACCAACTGCGGCGTGCCGCTGTTGCGCGTGCTGGACCAGGCGTTTGGCATCGAGTATGTGTCGATCACCACCATTCACTCGGCGATGAACGACCAGCCGGTGATCGATGCCTATCACCATGAGGACCTGCGCCGCACCCGTTCGGCATTCCAGTCGGTGATCCCGGTGTCCACTGGTCTGGCGCGCGGCATCGAGCGCCTGCTTCCGGAACTTGCCGGTCGAATCCAGGCCAAAGCCGTACGCGTGCCGACCGTCAACGTCTCGTGCCTGGACATCACCCTGCAGACCGCCCGTGATACCAGCGCGGCAGAGGTCAACCGGGTGTTGCGCGAGGCTGCGCTGAACGGCCCGCTGAAAGGGCTGCTGGCCTATACCGAGCTGCCCCACGCCAGTTGTGATTTCAACCATGACCCGCATTCGGCCATCGTCGATGCCAGCCAGACCCGTGTTTCCGGCCCCCGCCTGGTGAACCTGCTGGCCTGGTTCGACAACGAATGGGGGTTCGCCAACCGTATGCTCGACGTTGCCGGTCATTTCCTGCACGTCGTCCACCAAACCCGCACCAAACAGCCCTGAAGGACTGCATTCATGACCGTGTTGAAGATGACCGACCTCGACCTGCAAGGTAAGCGCGTACTGATCCGCGAAGACCTCAACGTCCCTGTGAAAGACGGTGTGGTAGCCAGCGATGCGCGTATCCTGGCCGCGCTGCCGACCATCAAGCTGGCCCTTGAGAAGGGTGCTGCCGTCATGGTCTGCTCGCACCTGGGTCGCCCCACCGAAGGCGAGTTCTCCGCCGAGAACAGCCTCAAGCCGGTGGCTGATTACCTGAGCAAGGCCCTGGGCCGCGACGTGCCGCTGGTCGCTGACTACCTGGACGGTGTCGAGGTCAAGGCCGGTGATCTGGTGCTGTTCGAGAACGTGCGCTTCAACAAGGGCGAGAAGAAGAACGCCGACGAGCTGGCGCAAAAGTACGCCGCCCTGTGCGACGTATTCGTCATGGATGCCTTCGGTACCGCCCACCGCGCCGAGGGTTCGACCCACGGGGTTGCCAAGTTCGCCAAGGTTGCGGCTGCAGGCCCGCTGCTGGCGGCCGAACTCGATGCCCTGGGCAAGGCCCTGAAAGCCCCGGCCAAACCGATGGCCGCCATCGTCGCCGGCTCCAAGGTCTCCACCAAGCTGGATGTGCTCAACAGCCTGAGCACGGTCTGCGATCAACTGATCGTCGGTGGCGGCATCGCCAACACCTTCCTCGCCGCGGCGGGCCACAAGGTCGGCAAGTCGCTGTACGAACCTGACCTGGTCGACACCGCCAAGGCGATCGCCGCCAAGGTCAGCGTGCCGCTGCCGGTGGACGTAGTGGTTGCCAAGGAGTTCGCCGAGAGCGCCGAAGCCACCGTCAAGTCCATCGCCGATGTGGCCGATGACGACATGATCCTGGATATCGGCCCGAAGACTGCCGAACAGTTCGCCGAGCTGCTCAAGTCGTCCAAGACCATTCTGTGGAACGGCCCGGTCGGCGTGTTCGAGTTCGACCAGTTCGGCAACGGCACCAAAGTGCTGGCCAAGGCCATCGCCGACAGCGCCGCCTTCTCCATCGCCGGTGGCGGTGACACCCTGGCGGCCATCGACAAATATGGCGTAGGCGCTGATATCTCCTACATTTCTACCGGTGGCGGCGCGTTCCTCGAATTCGTCGAAGGCAAGGTCCTGCCCGCCGTGGCTATCCTGGAAGAGCGGGCCAAGGCCTGAGTATGGCGGCGCCTGGCAAAGGGAGCGACCTGATGGTCAAGCAATTGCCTGTGATGATCCTGGCCCTGTTGCTGGGCGCCTGCTCCAGCAAGTCTGCCGATACCGAGCCGTCGCAGCCGCCCAAGGGCGGCTGCTACCAGTCTCAGTGGCAGGCGGAAACCGCGCCGGTCATCAACAAGCGCATGGGCCCGGAGGGCCTGGAAAAGTACGACGACGAACACCAGCGCCAGGCGCCGGGCTGCCCTTGATCGGGCGCCAGGCAACCAAGGTTGGGTTTTGTGGTCTTGGATTAGGGGCCGCGTAGCGGATCCACGACGAGGTTTTTGGATGAAAGCGCTTCTGGCCGCATTGGCCCTGGCGACCCTGGCAGGATGCTCGCTGCTGCAACCGGCCCCATCCGCTCCGGCGGACAACTGGACCCGCTGGGTCTGCGACAGCCAGGCCGAAGTGCTCTGGCGATTCGCCGATGCGAGCCAGGATGCGGTCGACGTACGCCTAGGCGGCGGCGACCAGGTCTACCGGCTCAAGTCCGAGCCGGGCGCCTCGGGCGCGCTGTACAGCGACGGGGTACTTGCCTTCCACGCCAAGGGCGACGAAGGCCTGGTGTATTGGGTGGCGACCAACGATCTGATTGGGCGGGGCTGCAAGGCACCGTGACTGGCCGGGCCGCGACGGTGGCCCACACTACTTGAACAGCAACCGCCCCTGCGGCAGGCTTGCACGAAACAACGACGCTTGTCGGGAGAGAGATACACAATGGCACTCATTAGCATGCGCCAGATGCTGGACCACGCCGCCGAGTTCGGCTACGGCGTTCCGGCTTTCAACGTCAACAACCTCGAGCAGATGCGCGCCATCATGGAAGCTGCGGATGCCACCGACTCCCCGGTCATCGTCCAGGCCTCGGCCGGCGCCCGCAAGTACGCTGGTGCCCCGTTCCTGCGTCACCTGATCCTGGCGGCGATCGAAGAGTTCCCGCACATCCCGGTGTGCATGCACCAGGATCACGGCACCAGCCCTGACGTCTGCCAGCGTTCCATCCAGCTGGGCTTCAGCTCGGTGATGATGGACGGCTCGCTCAAGGAAGACGGCAAGACCCCGTCCGACTACGAGTACAACGTTCGCGTCACTCAGCAGACCGTGGCATTCGCCCACGCCTGCGGCGTGTCCGTCGAAGGCGAACTGGGTTGCCTGGGCAGCCTGGAAACCGGCCAAGCCGGTGAAGAAGATGGTATCGGCGCCGAAGGCACTCTGGATCACAGCCAGATGCTGACCGACCCGGAAGAAGCCGCCGACTTCGTCAAGAAGACCCAGGTCGACGCCCTGGCCATCGCCATCGGCACCAGCCACGGCGCCTACAAGTTCACCAAGCCGCCAACCGGTGACATCCTGGCCATCGACCGGATCAAGGAAATCCACAAGCGCATTCCCAACACCCACCTGGTCATGCACGGTTCTTCCTCGGTGCCGCAGGAATGGCTGAAGGTCATCAACGAATACGGCGGTGACATCAAGGAAACCTACGGCGTGCCGGTCGAAGAAATCGTCGAAGGCATCAAGTACGGCGTGCGCAAGGTCAACATCGATACCGACCTGCGCCTGGCCTCCACGGGTGCCATCCGTCGCTACATGGCTCAGCACCCGAGCGAGTTCGACCCACGCAAGTTCTTCGCCGAGACCGTGAAGGCCATGCGTGATGTCTGCATCGCCCGTTACGAAGCCTTCGGTACCGCCGGCAACGCCTCCAAGATCAAGCCGATCTCCCTGGAGGGCATGTTCCAGCGTTACGCCAAAGGTGAGCTGGCCGCCAAGGTCAACTGATCCTGCCATGAACGAGGGGCCGTTTCGCGCTGGCGAAACGGCCCCTCGTTCATATTGGATGCGGATCGGATACACTCGCGGTTCTTCTCGCTGAACGCCGTGCAATGACCGCATTACGCTACCTGCAAGCCTACCCGCCTCACCTGCAAGAGCAGGTCCGCCAGATAATCGCCTCCGATCGCCTGGGCGATTACCTGCGCCAGCGCTACCCGGATCGACACGACGTACAGAGCGACAAAGCGCTGTACAGCTATGCCCAGGACTTGAAACAGCAATACCTGCGCAGTGCGCCGAATCTGGACAAGGTGCTGTTCGACAACCGCCTGGATCTGACCCATCGCGCCTTGGGCCTGAACACTGCTGTCTCCCGTGTGCAGGGCGGCAAACTCAAGGCCAAGATGGAAATCCGCATCGCCTCGCTGTTCAAGGACGCGGCGCCCCAGTTTCTACGCATGATCGTGGTGCACGAGTTGGCGCACCTGCGCGAGCGGGACCACAACAAGGCGTTCTACCAGCTCTGTCAGCACATGGAGCCGGACTATCATCAATTGGAATTCGACCTGCGCGTCTACCTGACCTACCAGGAGCTGCCGGGCACCACCTGAGGATCGAGCAGCATGGATGTGAGCAAGACCAAGAGCAGTTTCTACCGGCGTCTCTATGTGGCCTGGTTGATCGACAGCCAGACCGCAACCAGTGTTCCGGCGCTGATGGAGGCTACCGGCATGCCTCGTCGCACCGCACAGGACACCATCGCCGCACTGGCCGACCTGGATATCGTTTGTGAATTCGAGCAGCAGGCCGGGGCGCGTAATCACGCCGGGCACTACCGCATCCACGATTGGGGTGCCATCGACAAGCAGTGGATCATCCAGCACCTGCGCAAGATCAGGGACGTGCTGGGGTATCCATGACCTGAGCGCCCCAGCCGCTCGATGCCCTCTCGCCTCAAGCCTTGCGCATACCGATATGCGCAATGCCATCCTCCAGGTACTGCTCTCCCGCCACCTCGAATCCATGCCGCGCATAGTAGGCCTGCAGATGTGCCTGGGCCGACAGGTAGATCGGTGTCCCAGGCCAGCAGTGCTCGGCGCACTCCAGCCCCTTGAGCAACAGCTGATGGCCCAGGCCGCCACCGCGCGCGGCGGGGGCGGTTACCACCCGGCCAATGACCACGTCGCCGCCTTGGGATTGGGGGTCGAGCAGGCGCAGGTAGGCCACCAAGCGGTCTTGTTCCCAACCCATCAAGTGCAGCGTATCTGCGCAAAGGTCCTGGCCGTCGACCTCCTGGTAGGCGCATTGCTGCTCCACCACGAAGACTTCAGTGCGCAACTGCAGGATGGCATAGAGTTGCTCCTTGCCAAGGTCGGTATGGTGCTTGCAGATCCACTCGATGGACATGGGTATGAACTCTTTGAAGGGGCGGTCGATCATCGCAAATCCCGGCGCTGGCGACGAGTCAGACATTGCCCAAAAACGGCTTCAACTGCATTCGGCCAAAATAGAGGCTATTTGATGTCATTTGTCGGCTGCCGTCCGAGAGGGCTTTGTGTAATCTGCCCATCCTGTAGTAGTGCGGATCGCCACCATCAGAGTGGATCACCCACCTGCGAAAGGACTCGAGCATGCGGCCATTGCTTTGCGCGCTTGGTTTACTGTTGATCGTGCTGGTCACTCCCGCCGTGGCGGCCGAGAAGTTGCGTCTTGTGGCCGACAGTTGGCCGCCGTTCACAGACAGCGACTTGCCCGGCGGCGGCCTGGCCACCAACATCGTCACCGCGGCACTGACCCGTGCTGGCTACATCAGCAATGTCGAGCAGGTGCCCTGGGCCAGGGCCTTGATGGGTATCGGCGAAGGCCGCTACGACATCTTGGTCAACACCTGGTACAACGACTCGCGCACGCGTCTGGGCGCATTTTCCAAACCCTATCTGGTCAACCGCATCCGCCTGCTCAGGCCGCAAGATACGCCTTTGAGCTACCGTCAGCTGGCCGACCTCTACGACTATTCCATTGCCGTGGTACGCGATTACGCCTATTCCCCGGAATTCGACGCCGACGCCCGTTTGCACAAGGTGGCGGTGCGCAACTTCTCCTCGGCGGTGCGCATGCTGGCGGCGGGCAGGGTCGACCTGACGGTGGAGGACGAATTCGTCGCGCGCTACAGCCTGCAACGCGAGCCGAAGGAGGTGCGTGAGGCCGTGACCTTCGTAGAGCCCGCGTTGGGCGAAAACAACCTGCACATCCTCGTCAGCCTCAAGCATCCCCATCATCAGCAGATCATCGAGCGCTTCGACCGCGCCATCGCCGCGATGAAGGCCGATGGCAGCTATGCCCGTCTGTTGCGCCAACACGGGTTCTGATCCGCCTCAGCGCCCTCTGGCTTCAAGAGCGGGTTGGCCTGGGAGCGTCAGCCCGTTGGGCTTTCCTTGATCAGGTGCGCCGCCAGGGTACGCAGCGGCCCGAGTTGGCGGCAGATCAGCGCCAGTTGGGTTTGCACCAGACGCTGATGTTCGTCCAACTCTTCGGGCATCTGTTCCAAGGCGCCGGCCAGGGCTTCCTCGGCATCGCTGTGGATGGCCACGGGCAGGCGGGCGGCCAGTCCATTGGCGATCTCATCGAGGCTGTTGGCCAGGCTCTGGCCGGCGCCATCGATCAACTGCTCGTGAACCTCCGGCGGCAGCGCCGTGTCGCGGTGTGCACCGAGCCCGGAGAGGTAGCTGAGCAGGGTGTGCGAGAGCACCAGGAAGCGGAAGCCCACATCGGCTTCCTTACGGAAGTGCCCAGGCTCCATGAGCATGTTGGCCAGTGTGGTCGACAGTGCCGCATCGGCGTTGTGGGCGTTGCGCCGGGCCAGGCGATAGGCCAGGTCGTCGCGCTTGCCATGGGCATATTGCTGCATGATCTGGCGCAGGTAGGCACTGGCGCAGGTCAGCGTATTGGCCAGCACTTTGTTCAGGCGCCGCCCCTGCCAATCCGGCAGGAACAGGAACACCGCCAGGATGGCAATCAGGCTGCCCACGAGGGTATCGAACAGGCGTGGCAGGAACAGGCCGTAGCCATCGCCGATCTGGTTGAAGCAGAACAGTACCATCAGGGTGATCGCCGCCGTGGCCAAGGTATAGCGGGTGGTTCGGTTGACGAAGAACACCACCCCGGCGACCACCGCGAACATCGACTGGATGACCGGGCTGGGGAACAGGTCGAACAGCGCCCAGCCCACCGTGAGGCCGACAGCCGTGCCCACTACGCGCTGCACCAGCTTGCGGCGGGTCGCACCATAGTTGGGCTGGCAGACGAACAGGGTAGTCAGGATGATCCAGTAGCCTTGGGTCGGGTGGATCAGGTGCACCATGCCGTAGCCCACCGACAGCGCCAGGGACAGGCGCAGGGCATGGCGGAACAACAGCGAAGTGGGCGTCAGCTGCGTGCGCAGGCGGCTCCAGACATCCTTGAGGTTGCGTGGCGAGCGGTCGAGCAGGCTGCTGTCGCTGGCATCGGCCAGACTGTCGGGGTTGCTGGCGGCGCCCAGCAGGCGGTCCAGGGTCGCCAGGTTGCCGGCCAGCGCCCGCAAAGAGCGCAACAGGCCGCGCCAGGCTGGATTGCTTTGCTGGCGCAAGTGTTCCAGGGAGGCGTTGAGGTCTTCCAGCGCTTCGGCGAACCCGCCGCCGTAGACGAACGGCTGGCGCAGGCGGATCGAGTGGGACAGTTGCTGGCAGGCCGAGCCTTGCTGGCGCAGCAGGCGCTGGCAGCGGAACATCACATCGCTGTGGAAGAACGCTTCGGCCAGTGCGTTGTAGGGATAGTGCGAGGCACTGACCCGCTCATGGATGTCCTGAGCCAGAAAGTACAGCTTCAAATAACGGCTGACCTTGGCGTTCGGCTGGCTGTTGCCAACCCGGTGCAGGATGATTTCCTTGGCTGCGTTCAGCGCCGCCACTACTTTGCCATTTTGCTGGGCCAGTTCCAGGCGGCGGGCTTCCAGGTCCAGGTTGCGGATCGGCTCGAACAGGTTGGCCTTGAGCTTGAGGTAGCGGCCAAGCTCCATGAACAACTTCGCCAGGCTCTGCTGCACCGGCTGGTTGGAGAACAGCGCCTGCCACAGGACCGAGAGCAGGCCATACCACGCCGCACCGGCCACCAGCAGCAACGGTTCGTGCCAGAAATCGCTGACCTGCCCGCCGCGCTGGTCCACGCCGATCATGGTGTACACCGAGAGGATCAACGTCGCCGAGGCGATGGCGCCGTAGCGTTCGCCCAAGGCGCCGAGCATGGTCAGGGCGAAGGCTGCCAGGGCCAGTGCGCCAGCGAAGATCCAGGGGTAGGGGAACAGCAGCTCCACCGACAAGGCGGCGATGGCGAAACACACCAAGGTAACGGCCAGGGCGCTCAGGCGGCCTTGCCAGCCGTCGTCGGTCTCGGCGAGGGCGCTGGCGATGATGCCGAGGAACAGCGGGATCAACAGCGCCATTTCGTCCTGGTACCAGCAAAGCGCCAGGCTGCCGGTGAGTGCGATCGTTACCCTGATGCTGTAGCTGAACTTGTCTTGGCCCCACAAACGACGCAATGAATGGCGGAACGAGCTCGATGACATGATGGCCCTGGGCAGTGATCGAATGAATACCTTGGCGCCATTCATAGTGGGCCGCGCAGCAGCCCCAGAAAATCGGCACCTCAGCACAGACCAGCAAGAAGCGTTCCGTGCTGCTGAAAGGATTCTACTCTACACGAACTGCGCTGCAGCGTTGGCCGAGGCCCATGCCCACTGGAAATTGAACCCGCCCAGGTGGCCCGTGACATCGAGCACTTCGCCGATGAAGTACAGCCCAGGACTCTTGAGGGATTCCATGGTCTTTGAAGACACCTCGCGGGTATCGACGCCGCCGAGGGTCACCTCCGCGGTGCGATAGCCTTCGGTACCGGCCGGCACCAGTTGCCAGGCCGACAGCTTGTCCGCCACCTGGGCCAGTTCGGCCGGGGTGTACTGCTTCATCGGCTTGGACACGAACCATTGCTCGGCCAGCAGATTGGCCAGCTTGCGGGTGAAAACCTCGCCCAGCAGCGTCTTCAGCTCGCTGTTGGGGCGTTCGGCCTGCTGCTGTTGCAGCCAACTGAGGGCGTCTCGATCGGGCAACAGGTTGATCTCCACGGTATCGCCCGCCTCCCAGAACGAGGAAATCTGCAGGATCGCCGGGCCACTCAGGCCGCGGTGGGTGAACAACAGGTTTTCCCGAAAACTGGTGCCGTTGCAACTGGCGACGCAGTCCAGTGCGGTGCCGGAGAGCTCGGTGCACAGGGCCTTGAGTTGAGGCTCGGTGATGGTGAAGGGCACCAGACCCGCGCGGGTCGGCAGCAGGGTATGGCCGAACTGACGGGCGACCTGGTAGCCAAAGCCGGTAGCGCCCAGGGTCGGGATCGACAGGCCGCCGGTGGCGATCACCAGGGACTGGCAGGCGAACGGGCCTGCGGAGGTTTGCAGACAATAGCCTTCGGCGGTCTTCTCGATCTGCTCGATGCTGGTCTGCAGGCGTATCTGGGCCCCGGCCTCGTCGCATTCGGCGAGCAACATGTCGAGGATGTCGCTGGACTTGTTGTCGCAGAACAGCTGGCCAAGTTTCTTCTCGTGGTAAGGCACGCCGTGCTTGCACACCAGTTCGATGAAATCCCACTGGGTATAGCGGGCCAGGGCCGACTTGCAGAAGTGCGTGTTCTGCGAGAGGAAGTTGGCGGGCTCGGTGTACATGTTGGTGAAGTTGCAGCGACCGCCCCCGGACATGAGGATCTTCTTGCCCGGCTTGTTGGCGTGGTCGAGCACCAGCACCCGGCGTCCTCGGCGGGCGGTGAGCTGGGCGCACATCAGGCCGGCGGCGCCGGCGCCGATGATGATCACGTCGGTGGAATGCACGGTGTAAACCTTTTCTGAAATGACACACTGGCCCCCGTGGAAGCGGGTTTACCCGCAATGCGATGGTGGACTCACTGCCGCCTTCGCGGGTAAACCCGCTTCCACAGAGTCGTGCAGATCTTTAGATGATGCGGACTTTCAGGGACCGACCCTTGATCTTGCCGCTGTTCAGGCGCTGCATGGCTTGTTTGGCCACAGCGCGCTCCACCGCCACGAAGGCCTGGAAGTCGAAGATGGCGATTTTGCCCACCTGTTTACCGGGGATCCCTGCGTCGCCGGTCAGCGCGCCGAGAATATCGCCTGGGCGCAGTTTGTCCTTGCGGCCTGCGGCGATGCACAAGGTGGTCATCGCTGGCAGCAAAGGCTCACCCCCTTTGTGTTTGAGGTTGTCGAGCTGCTCCCAGCGCAGCGGGCGCTTCTGCAGGTCCTCGATGGCCTGTGCGCGGTGGCCCTCGGCAGGCGCGACCAGGCTGATGGCGATGCCTTTTTCGCCAGCGCGACCGGTGCGGCCGACGCGGTGTACGTGAATCTCCGGATCACGCGCCAGCTCGACGTTGATCACCATGTCCAGACCGTCGATGTCCAGGCCACGGGCCGCCACGTCAGTGGCCACCAGCACCGAGCTGCTGCGGTTGGCGAACATTGTCAGCACCTGGTCGCGGTCGCGTTGCTCCAGGTCGCCATGCAGGGCCTGGGCGACGATGCCCTTGGCGGTGAGGTGGGCTACCACGTCCTCGCACTGCTGCTTGGTGAAGCAGAACGCCACGCACGACTGCGGGCGGAAGTGGCCGAGCACTCGTGTGACGGCTTCCAGGCGTTGCTGCGGGTCGATCTCGATGAAGTGCTGTTCGATCTGGTTGTCGGCGTGCAGGCTTTCGACCTTGACTTGCTGTGGCTTGCGCATGAACTCGGCGGCCAACTGCTCGATGCCGGCCGGGTAGGTGGCCGAGAACAGCAGCGTCTGGCGGCGCGAAGGGGTCTTGCCGATGATGCTGGCGATGGCGTCGAAGAAACCCATGTCGAGCATGCGGTCGGCTTCATCCAGCACCAGGGTATTGAGCCCATCGAGCACCAAAGTGCCCTTGTCCAGGTGCTGCTGGATGCGCCCTGGGGTGCCGACGATGATGTGTGCGCCATGCTCCAGGGAGGCGATCTGCGGGCCCAGCGAAACGCCGCCGCACAGGGTGAGGATCTTGATGTTGTCTTCGGCACGGGCCAGGCGACGCAGCTCCTTGGCCACCTGGTCGGCCAGCTCGCGGGTCGGGCACAGTACCAGGGCCTGGCAGCCGAAGTAGCGCGGATTGATCGGGTTGAGCAGGCCGATGCCGAAGGCGGCGGTCTTGCCGCTGCCGGTCTTGGCCTGGGCGATCAGGTCCTGGCCCTTGAGGATGAACGGCAGGCTCTGGGCCTGGATCGGCGTCATCGAGGCGTAGCCGAGGGCGTCCAGGTTGGCCAGCATGGCGGCGGACAGCGGCAGAGTGGCAAAGGCGGTGGAGTCGGTGGTCACGAGGCGGGCCTGCGTTGCGAAGCGAAAAATGCCGCACAGTCTACCAGCCTCGTGGCCATTCGCCCTACGACTCCATGTGCGCTTCCTGACGACGGGCACGCCTTCCGTCTGTCGGCGACAACTGCAGGAAGATCGCTGCGGCCAGCATGGCCATCAAGCCGATGGTCAAGAAGGTCAGCTGGAAGGCGCCCAGGGTGCTTTCCACCCCCTCTGCGCTGCCCGCGGCGGTAAAGCCGCCAAGCAAGGCGCCGGCACAGGCCACCCCCAGGCTCAAGGACAGCTGCGCGACCACCGACAACAGGCTGTTGCCGCTGCTGGCGCTGGCGTCGTCCAGGTCGATCAGGGTCACGGTGTTCATGGCGGTGAACTGCATGGAGTTCACGGCGCCGAGCAGGGCCAGTTGCGCCAGCAGCAGGGCATACGGCGTGTCTGCGTCCACCAGTCCCAGACTGGCCAGCAGCAGGCCAAGCAACAGGGTATTGCCGGTGAGGATGATGCGATAGCCGAAGCGTTCGATCAGCGGCCGTGCGATGGACTTGGCGAGCATCGCCGCGGCGGCCAGAGGGATCATGCTCATGCCGGCCTCGGCGGGCGAATAGCCCAGCGCCACCTGCAGTAGCAACGGCACCAGAAACGGCAGAGCGCCGCTGCCCAGGCGGGCGAAGAGGTTGCCGAGGATGCCGATGGCGAAGGTGCGCACCCGGAACAGGCCCGGCGAGAACAGCGGCTGCGGATCGCGCCCGGCGCGCAGCCAATAGGCGGCCAGGCAGGCCATGCCGGCGAACAGCAGCAACATCACCCGCAAGTGCGGCAGGTGCAGCTCACCCAAGCCTTCCATGGCGATGGTGATCAGCACCATCGCGGCGCCGAACAGGATGAACCCCGGGCCGTCGAAGGTAGTGCGCTCGGCGCCGCGCAGATCAGGGATGAACTTCCATACCGCATAGCAGCCCAGTGCACCGACGGGCAGGTTGAGCAAAAAGATCCAGTGCCAGGTGAGGATCTCCACCAGCCAGCCGCCCAGGGTCGGTCCCAGCAGCGGGCCAAGCAGGCCGGGGATGGTGATGAAGCTCATGATCCGCACCAGCTCCGAACGCGGGTAGGCGCGCAGCACTACCAGTCGCCCGACCGGCAGCATCAACGCACCGCCCAGGCCCTGGATGACCCGGGCCAGGATCAGGAACGTGAGGCTGTTGGCCATGGCGCAGAGCAGCGAGCCCAGGCTGAAGAGCAGGATGGCGCTGAAGAAAATGCGCTTGGTGCCGAAGCGGTCGGCGATCCAGCCTGAAGCGGGAATCAACAGGGCCACCGTGAGCATGTAGGCGATGATCACACCCTGCATGCGCAGCGGGTCTTCGGCCAGGGAGCGGGCCATGGCCGGCAGGGCGGTGTTGAGGATGGTGCCGTCCAGGGACTGCATGAAGAAGGCGATGGCCACCACCCAGGGGATCCAGCGGGCGGTGACGGGGTCCAGCGGGGCGCGTTCGGGCATGAATACCTCGGCTTTGCTGCTTGATCGTGCTGGCCCGCCTCCACAGGGTTATCGTCCTGTAGGAGCCCTGTGAAGCAGCCAGCACAGACCCATTACAGGGTGAGGGTCAGGGCTTTGACCAGCGCTCCCGGCAAATGACTCGACCCGGTGCTGCGCTGGCCGTAGGTACTGGTCGACAGGATCAGCTCTCGCTCACGCGTCAGGTCTTCCAACTGACTGCCCAGCAGGTTGTACAGGCTGTCATCGAAGCGCATGGTGCCGACCGGCCCCTGGATGCAACCGTCCTGCACCCAGAAGGTGGCGAAACGGGTCAGGCCGGTCATGCGGGCGGCGGGCAGGTCCGAGTAGTTCAGGTACCAGAGATTGCTGATATACAGGCCCGTGCCGAGTCGCTCGAGGACCTGCGCCGAAGGTAGATGCCCCGGAGCCAGGCTCAGTGCACAGGGCGACTCGAAGCTGTCGGCACCGTTGGCCTGCAGGTCGAACTCCGCAGCGCTGCGCGCGCTGACCAAGCGCGCGTGTGCGCGGCCTTCGTGGATCAGGCGCACGTCCTGGCGCGGCGAGCCTTCGTCGGAGAAGGGCGGGCTAAGCGAGCCGCTGACCTGTTCATCGAAACCGACCTGCGGACTGAGGCTGGCATCGCCGGTGTACAGGCGCTGCAGCGCGCTGTTGCCTGTGGCCAGAGCCTGCGCGGAAAAACCACCCCAGCAGAGCATGCCGGCAATCTCGTCCATCGCCGCCGGGGCCAGGTAGGCGCGGTAGCTGCCAGGCTTGAGGATGATTGCCGGGCGGCCAAGGAAATCCAGTTGCTCGCGGGCCTGGCGCAGGCGCGCCACCAGGGCCGCACTGTCCCAGACCTGACCTGCATAATTGGCCTTGACCGCCTGGCCATTGGCGTGGAACAGGCTCCAGTCGAAGTTGAAACTGTTGGCCTGATGCCAGCCAAAGGCCCCGAAGGAGCTGGCGAACCCCCGGCAGATGGGGCCTGCGGCATAGATACCGACCAGGTCCAGATCGCCGGCTTCACGCTCGATCAGTCCAAGAACATCGGCGCAGTCCGGCAGCGCCGCTGCCTGCAGGTTGTGGCTGTGCCAGGCGCTTTCATCAAGACGCAGGTAAGGGTCGACAGGCAGCAGCGGCAGGATCTGACGCAGCTGGGCCAGCGCGTCGCGCAGGCGCTGGCGGTCCAGCTGTGGATCGTCGCCCAGCGTGAAGTGCTGCTCGGCCTGGCGCCCGTCGCGGATCAGGCGCAAGTGCGCGCTGGCCTGGGCGACTTCGCCGGCCTGGCGCACGCGGGCATGGTTGAAGCGGATGAACTGTGAATGCTCGGCACTGTAGCCGAGGGTGAACTGCTCGCCAGCCTGGAGTGCGTCGCGCAGGGCGCCTGTCAGGTCCTCGAAGCGTTGCTGGGGCGTGGCGCTCATCAAGCGTCTCCTCCGAATACGTCGATCTGGCGGAACACGCATGCCGGCGAGGCATGGCCAACCCGTACCACCTGGTTGGGTTCGCCCTTGCCGCAGTTTGGCGTGCCCAGTACCTGGAACGTGCTGCGATCGCCGACGGCGGCGAGATTGCCCCAGAACTGCGCGGAGATGCCGCGGTAGTTGGGGTTCTTCACTACGCCTTTGAGTTCGCCGTTTTCGATCAGTTGGCCCCACTCGCAGCCGAACTGGAACTTGTTGCGTGCGTCGTCGATGGACCAGGAGCGGTTGGTGCGCATGAGGATGCCATGCTCGATACTACCGATCAGCTGCGCCAACGACTGGTCGCCCGGCTCGATGTTGAGGTTGGCCATGCGATCGATCGGCGCGCGATTCCAGCCACAGGCCCGGCTGTTGGCCACGCCATCCAGTCCCGAGCGGTACTGCGACAAGGCGCCGCCCAGCGGGCGCAGCAGCAGGCCGTCGCGGATCAGGAACTGCTTGCTCGCCGCAGTGCCGTCGTCGTCGAAGCTGTAGCTGGCCAGCTCTTCGGCGATAGTCGGGTCGAAGGTCACGTTGAGCAGCTTCGAGCCGTATTGCAGGTGACCAAAGTCGCTTGCCTTGACGAAGCTGGTGCCGGCGTAGTTTCGTTCGTCGCCCAGGATACGGTCCATCTCCAGCGGGTGGCCGATGGACTCGTGGATCTGCAGCATCATCTGGTCTGGCATCAGCAGTAGGTCGCGCGGGCCGCTGGGGGTATTGGGCGCGAGCAGCAATTGCAGGGCCTCGTCGGCGATGCGCCTGGCCGCACCGACCAGGCCACAGCGTTCGATCACCTCGAAGCCGCCTTGCTGGCCGAAGTTCTCCCTGCCTAGGCTGCGGCTCTGGCTGTCCTGGCCATCGCTTGCGGTCACGCCCAGGCCCGGGAACAGGAAACGTTGGGCATGGCGCAGCTCGGCGCCTGCAGAATTGAGGTAGGTCTGCTCGACAAGGCTGATGCCCAGGCTCGCCTGCCAATCAACCAGGCGGCTGTCCTTGGGCACGCTGGCCGACTCGGCGGTGAGCAGCTCGAGGCACTCGGCAAGGCTAGGCAGGGGATGTTCGAAGTGGGGCGAAACATGGTCATGGCGCTCGCTGGCCACCGGTTGCCCGCTCAGGTCCAGCAGACTGTAGGCGGCGATCGTGCGAGCCAGCGCCTCGGCCTGTTCGAGGGCGCGTTGCAGACCGGCTTGGGACACGTCGGCGGTGGCAGCGTAGGCTTCCACGCCCTTGACGCGCACGGTGAGCATGGCGCCTTCGTCCTGGCTGAAGAATGGTGGCTCGGCCACATTGCGACGCACCGACAGACTCTGGTGCGACTGCTTCACATGGCGCAGGGAAAACACCTCGGCCGAACTGCGCAGCGCGGCAAAGCGCTGGCGTAGCAAGGCATTGGAATCGAACATGCGGGAACCTCCGGTGCGCGGTGGCTCCCCCTAGAACCACCCCCTCTTGCAGGCCCAGGCAGGCTATGTTGCCTGACTTGAGCGGTGCGAGGTCATTATGGCAGCCTCGCCCTTGGTCGGTGGAAGAAATAACGTGCGGCCTGAATCGTCAAAAGGTGAATTTTGTTGTGAACAGCAGACGGATCAGCTGGTGGTGCTGGGGCATGTTCGATGCCCTGTTGTTAATCGACTACATATTCAAAGCGATCGCCAGCGGCAGGATTCCATTCGTTTCCGACGTGTTGCGGATTCCTGTGATCGCCAGCGACGAAGGTACGGCGACCGCGGTGCTTTTTGCCTTGCGCTTGGGCCTGCTGGTGTCAGTGGGCATCAGTTGTGCGCTGTTTTTCACTCAGCGCAATGCCGTGAAATGGCTGGTGGGGTTGCAACTACCGCTCAGGCTGCTCTTTTTCATTCCCTCTGTTTCGATCTTCTATCTGTACGAGGGCTATCAAGCGTCAGCACATCCACTGATGTTCTTTTTGATCGTGCTGGCGTGTGAGCTGTTCAAAATCTGGACGCTCTGGTTCTTCGGTAGAAACCAGGTGTCCATCTGATTGGGTGAGCGGGAATCTGGCGTTGTAAACATAAAAAAGGAGAGCCGAAGCTCTCCTTTTTCGTTTACCGCGTTGGATCAGCCGATGGTCATGAGGCTGGCGTTGCCACCTGCTGCTGCGGTGTTGACGCTCACGGCGCGCTCGATTACCAGACGCTCCAGAGCGATCTGGTGGTCGCCGCTGGAGAGACCATGGACGCCGACGATGGCGCCGGCGCGCTTGGCCACTTGCTCGCACACGCCGCGCAGCTGGTCAGAGTCGCCGTGGTGGATGACGGCATCGAAGGCGACGTCGTCCTTCTGCCAGTCGGCCACCAGCTTGACCTTGGCCTGCAGCTCCTTCGGCAGGCGGGCACGCAGGCTCTTGCCGGGCTCTGCGTCGGCCCATACCGCCGAGCTGCCCACGGCCAGTACGGCAGCCAGTTGGGCCAGCAGGTCGGCATCGTTGTCGGCCAGGCAGAGCACGTGCTCACGTGGCAACACGGTATAGGTGTTGCGCTCGCCGGTCGGGCCGGGCAGCACGCGGCTGATACCGCTCTGGGACTGGGCGGCGAACTGGTCGCACAGGCTGGCCAGCTCACCCAGCTGGCTGCTGGCAGCCCAGGTCTTGAGGGTGTGCAGCGGCTTGATCAGTTGGTCGCGCAGGACAGTATCGACCTTGCCTTCGCCGTCGACACGCTGGAAGTGGCGGGCGATGGCGTCGGCCGGGCGGGTCGACAGCAGGCGGTACAGGTAGAGCGGACCGCCGGCTTTCGGGCCAGTGCCGGACAGGCCTTCGCCACCGAACGGCTGGACGCCGACCACGGCGCCGACGATGTTGCGGTTGACGTACATGTTGCCGGCATTGACGTTGTCCACCACCTTGGCGATGGTCTCGTCGATGCGGGTGTGCACGCCCAGGGTCAGGCCGTAGCCGGAGGCGTTGATCTGCTCGATCAGCTGGTCGAGGTCCTTGCGGTTGTAGCGCACCAAGTGCAGGACCGGGCCGAAGATCTCACGCTTGAGTTCGTCGAAGCTTTCGAGCTCGATCAGGGTCGGCATCACGAAGGTGCCGCGCTTGATCTCTTCACCTTCGGCGATGGCGACCTGGTAGACCGTACGACCTTTGTCGCGCATGCCCTGGATGTGCTTCTCGATGCCTGCCTTGGCTTCGGCGTCGATGACCGGGCCGATGTCCACGGACAGACGTTCCGGGTTGCCCAGGCGGCTTTCGGCCATGGCGCCCTTGAGCATCTCGATCACGCGGTCGGCGGAGTCTTCCTGCAGGCACAGCACACGCAGTGCCGAGCAGCGCTGGCCGGCGCTGTCGAACGCGGAGGACACCACGTCAATGACCACCTGCTCGGTCAGGGCCGAGGAGTCGACGATCATGGCGTTCTGGCCGCCGGTCTCGGCGATCAGCGGAATCGGACGGCCTTGGTTATCCAGACGGCCAGCAATGTTGCGTTGCAGCAGGCGAGCGACTTCGGTGGAACCGGTGAACATCACGCCTTTGACGCGCTCGTCACCGACCAGTCCGGCACCGACGGTTTCGCCGCGGCCTGGCAGCAGTTGCAGCACGCCTTCAGGGATACCGGCTTCCAGCAGCAGGCGCACAGCCTGGGCGGCGACCAGCGGGGTCTGTTCGGCAGGCTTGGCCAGGACCGGGTTGCCGGCGGCCAGGGCCGCGGCGACCTGGCCGGAGAAGATCGCCAGCGGGAAGTTCCACGGACTGATGCACACCACCGGCCCAAGCGGGCGGCAGCTGTCATTGCTGAAATCGTTGCGTGCCTGCACCGCGTAGTAGCGCAGGAAGTCCACCGCTTCGCGCACTTCGGCGATGGCGTTGGCGTAGGTCTTGCCGGCTTCGCGCACCAGCAGGCCCATCAGCGGCTGGATATCGGCTTCCATCAGGTCGGCGGCGCGTTCGAGGATCGCGGCGCGTTCGGCTGGCGGCGTGGCCTGCCAGATCGGAGCGGCGTTGAGTGCGCACTGGATGGCATTGTCGACGTCCTCGACAGTGGCTTCCTGCACGTGACCGACGACATCGCGGTGGTCGGCCGGGTTGAGCACTTGCACGGCAGGTTGCTCGCTGGCGGCGCAGGCCAGCAGCGGGGCCGCTTTCCAGTCATTGTGGGCAGTGGCCAGCAGTGCGCAGGACAGCGACGCCAGGCGGTGTTCGTTGGCCATGTCGATGCCGGCCGAGTTGGCCCGCTCGCTGCCATACAGTTCACGCGGCATAGGAATGCGCGGATGCGGCAGGCCGATGCTGCCCTCCTGGGTGCCCATGCGCTCGATGCTGGCGACCGGATCGGCGACCAGTTCCTGGATCGAGATCGAGTGGTCGGCGATGCGGTTGACGAACGAGGTGTTCGCACCGTTTTCCAGCAGACGACGGACCAGGTAGGCCAGCAGGGTTTCGTGGGTGCCGACCGGGGCGTACACGCGGCATGGACGATTCAGCTTGCCTTCGGAGACCTTGCCCACCACCTGCTCGTACAGCGGTTCGCCCATGCCGTGCAGGCACTGGAACTCGTACTGGCCTGGGTAGTAGTTCTGGCCGGCAATGTGGTAGATGGCCGAAAGGGTGTGGGCGTTGTGGGTGGCGAATTGTGGATAGATGGCTTCCGGTACCGACAGCAGCTTGCGAGCGCAGGCGATGTAGGAGACGTCGGTGTACACCTTGCGGGTGTAGACCGGATAGCCTTCCAGGCCCTCGACCTGGGCGCGCTTGATCTCGCTATCCCAGTAGGCGCCCTTGACCAGACGGATCATCAGGCGGTGGCGGCTGCGCTTGGCCAGGTCGATGACGTAGTCGATCACGTACGGGCAGCGCTTCTGGTAGGCCTGGATGACGAAGCCGATGCCGTTCCAGCCAGCCAGCGATGGCTCGAAGCACAGGCGCTCGAGCAGGTCCAGGGACAGCTCCAGGCGGTCGGCTTCCTCGGCGTCGATGTTCAGGCCGATGTCGTACTGCTTGGCCAGTTGAGTCAACGACAGCAGGCGCGGGTACAGCTCCTCCATCACGCGCTCGTACTGGGCGCGGCTGTAGCGCGGGTGCAGGGCGGAGAGCTTGATGGAGATGCCCGGGCCTTCATAGATGCCACGGCCGTGGGAGGCTTTGCCGATCGAGTGAATCGCCTGCTCATAGGAGGCCAGGTACTTCTGGGCGTCGTGCTCGGTCAGGGCGGCCTCGCCGAGCATGTCGTAGGAGTAACGGAAGCCCTTGGCTTCGAACTTGCTGGCGTTGGCCAGGGCCTCGGCGATGGTCTCGCCGGTGACGAACTGTTCGCCCATCAGGCGCATGGCCATGTCGACGCCCTTGCGGATCATCGGTTCGCCGCTCTTGCCGATGATGCGGGTGAGCGAGGAGGTCAGGCCGGATTCGTTGTGGGTGGAGACCAGCTTGCCGGTCAGCAGCAGGCCCCAGGTGGCGGCATTGACGAACAGCGACGGACTGTTGCCCAGGTGCGGCTGCCAGTTGCCGGTGCTGATCTTGTCACGGATCAGGGCGTCACGGGTGCCTTTGTCCGGGATGCGCAATAGCGCCTCGGCCAGGCACATCAGCGCCACGCCTTCCTGGGACGACAGGGAGAATTCTTGCAGCAGGCCCTGGACGATGCCGGCGCGGCCGCTGGCGCTCTTCTGGTTGCGCAGTTTCTCGGCGATGCCGGCCGCCAGCTTGTTGGTGGCCTCGGCCTGCTCGGTGGAGAGACGCGCCTGCTCCAGCAGCATCGGCACAACTTCAGGTTCCGGGCGACGGTAGGCGGCAGTGATGGCCGAGCGCAGGACCGATTGCGGCAAGATGCTTTCAGCGAATTCGAGGAAGCACTGGTGGCTGTGGTCGGGCTGGACGTCGCCGGCATCGTCGCCGAGGCTGGCGGCATGGCCGTTGAGTTCGTTCAGGGTGGCGCCACCCTCGAGCTTCTCCAGATAGTTGAAGATCGCTTGCTTGATCAACCAGTGCGGCGTGCGGTCGATGGACTGCGCAGCTGCTTTGAGTCGCTCACGGGTCGGGTCGTCGAGTTTGACCCCAAGGGTGGTCGTCGCCATTTCTTATCCTCGTTATTGCCACGGATGTGGCCTAAGCTGGCGGCAAGATTAGCTGTAGGGCAATCCGGGTGCAACCGGGTGCAACCCGTTTTTTGATCGGCGTAGGTGCAACTCGTCCGACGGCTCCATGGGTGGCAGGAAAATGTACTTTCTTGGTGCTTTTTCTTATGAAAAACCCGGTTTTTGAAACAAAAAGGTGCAAAGAAGCGGTTTTGTCTGAAAATGCAGGTGTAGGTGCAACTTGCAAATGAAAAATGGTTGCACCTCGTTCGTGTTGTTGCATAGGATGCGCCGCCTAGGTGCAACCGCCTTGCCGGCGGTCGCAAAACATAAAAACAACGCCAGGGCACAACCATGGGCAATCCACTCACGATCACCTTCGTGATCTACATTGCGGCAATGGTGCTGATCGGCTTCGCCGCCTATCGCTCCACCAAGAACCTCTCCGACTACATCCTGGGCGGTCGCAGCCTTGGTAGCGTGGTCACCGCGCTTTCCGCCGGCGCCTCCGACATGAGCGGCTGGCTGCTGATGGGCCTGCCGGGCGCTATCTATTTCGCGGGTCTTTCCGAAGCCTGGATCGCCATCGGCCTGACCGTCGGCGCCTACCTCAACTGGCTGTTCGTCGCCGGTCGCCTGCGTGTGCAGACCGAGTTCAATGGCGATGCCCTGACCCTGCCGGACTACTTCTCCAGCCGTTTCGAAGACAACAGCGGTCTGCTGCGGGTCATCTCGGCGATCGTCATCCTGGTGTTCTTCACCATCTACTGCGCCTCCGGCATCGTTGCCGGTGCCCGCCTGTTCGAAAGCACCTTCGGCATGCCTTACGAGACCGCCCTGTGGGCCGGCGCGGCCGCTACTATCGCCTACACCTTCGTCGGTGGCTTCCTGGCGGTCAGCTGGACCGACACCGTACAGGCTTCGCTGATGATCTTCGCGCTGATCCTCACTCCGATCATCGTGCTGATCTCCACGGGTGGCTTTGACACCACCTTCCTGGCCATCGAAGCGCAGAACCCTGCCAACTTCGACATGTTCCGCGGCGCGACCTTCATCGGCATCATCTCGCTGATGGGCTGGGGCCTTGGCTACTTCGGCCAGCCTCACATCCTGGCGCGTTTCATGGCCGCCGACTCGGTCAAGTCGATCGCCAAGGCCCGTCGCATCTCCATGACCTGGATGATCCTGTGCCTGGCCGGTACCTGCGCCGTCGGTTTCTTCGGTATCGCCTACTTCTCGGCTCACCCTGAGGTCGCAGGTCCCGTCACCGAGAACCATGAGCGTGTGTTCATCGAGCTGGCCAAGATCCTGTTCAACCCCTGGATCGCGGGTGTCTTGCTGTCGGCCATCCTGGCTGCGGTGATGAGTACCCTGAGCTGCCAGCTGCTGGTGTGCTCCAGCGCGCTGACCGAAGATTTCTACAAATCCTTCCTGCGCAAGAATGCTTCCCAGCGTGAACTGGTCTGGGTCGGCCGCCTGATGGTGCTGGCTGTGGCTCTGATCGCCATCGCCATGGCCGCCAATCCGGAAAACCGCGTACTGGGCCTGGTGGCCTACGCATGGGCAGGTTTCGGTGCCGCTTTCGGTCCGGTCGTGCTGATCTCCGTGCTGTGGAAGGGCATGACCCGCAACGGCGCACTGGCCGGTATCGTGGTCGGCGCCCTGACGGTGATTCTGTGGAAGAACTATGTTGGGCTGGGTCTGTACGAAATCATCCCGGGCTTCCTGTTCGCCAGCATCGCCATCGTAGTGGTGAGCAAGCTGGGTGCCCCGACCGGCAGCATGGTATCGCGCTTCGAGAAAGCCGACGCGGCGTATCACGCCGAGAAGTGATCCTGCGTTAGGACAGCTGCTTTGTTCGCGGCAAGCCCGTTCCCACAGGCTCCAGTTGCCTGGGGGCGGGCTTGACCGCGAGTGCAGCATGCGCCGATCGACAGCCAGGCCTGACTCCGCCTGCCTGACAAGGTAAACTTGTCGCCCCCGCAGGAGTTGCCATGAACTATCGTCACGCCTTCCACGCCGGCAATCACGCCGACGTCCTCAAGCACATCGTGCTGACTCGCCTCATCGCCCTGATGTCGCGCAAGGAGCAGCCGTTCGCCTACATCGATACCCATGCCGGCCTCGGTCTGTATGATTTGCAGGGCGACCAGGCGACCCGCACCGGTGAGTACCTCGAAGGTGTCGCCCGACTGTGGAATCGCGAAGACCTGCCGGCCGTCACCGCTGACTACCTGCGAATCATCAAACGCCTGAATCCGGACGGCGAGCTGCGCTATTACCCCGGATCCCCGGAGCTGGCGCGGCGCCTGATGCGTCAGCAGGATCGGGCGCTGCTCAACGAGAAGCACCCCGAAGACGGCCCGCTGCTCAAGGAAAACATGAAGAAGGACCCACGGGTGGTCGTGCACCTGGGCGAGGGCTGGCACGTGCCTCGGGCATTGCTGCCGGTGCAGGAGAAGCGCGCGGTGATGTTGATCGACCCGCCTTTCGAGCAGGCCGATGAGCTCAAGCGCTGCACCGTGGCGATGAAAGAGGCGATCGGCCGCATGCGCCAGACCGTCGCTGCGATCTGGTACCCGATCAAGGATCAGCGATCGCTCACGCGGTTCTATCAAGACCTCACCAGCACCGGGGCGCCCAAGCTGCTGCGGGTCGAGTTGTATGTCCATCATCAGGACAGCCCCCAGGGTCTCAATGGCTCGGGCCTGGCTATCGCCAACCCGCCGTGGGGTCTGGAAGAGGAGCTGCGCGAGTTGTTGCCGTGGTTGGCCAAGGAGCTGGCGCAAACGGCCGGCAGCTTCCGTATGGACTGGCTGATCGCCGAGTGACAAGGGCCTGTTGCGCAGCCATGCCAGGCTGCGAACTCGCTCGTGGTACAGCGCTGCTTCCTGTAGCCCCTTCCAGCAATCGCACCCCCTGCTGTTTGCGTTATAATTCCGCCCTTTAGCCGCCATCCGCCTGCAAGGCCGATGGCGCATCCCTACCGAAAGAAGAGGCTAGACCCTTGGCATTGACGATTCTTGGCCTGTCCGGCGCCCTTAGCCATGACCCTTCCGCGGCCCTGTACATCGACGGCAAACTGGTTGCCGCCGCCGAAGAAGAGCGCTTCGTGCGTGACAAGCATGCGAAGAACCGCATGCCCTACGAGTCGGCGAAGTTCTGCCTGGAGCAGGCCGGCATCAAGCCGTCCGACGTCGACGTAGTGGCCATTCCGTTCGCCCCCATCAGTCTGTTCGGCAAGGCGCGCTGGCACTATGCCAAGCGCTACTGGTACGCCCCGGACCGCGCCCTCGACGCGATCCTGATGGGCAACCGTCGCTACAAGCGTTACCGCAAGAAGATCGTCTGGTGCCTGGAGCAACTGGGCTTCGACCCGAAGAAGATCAAGATCGAACCGGTCGAACACCACCTGGCCCACGCCTCCAGCGCCTACCACTGCTCGGGCTTCAAGGAAAAGACCGCGATCCTGGGTATCGACGGCAAGGGCGAGTACGCCACCACCTTCTTCGGCTACGGCGAGAACGGCAAGATCCACAAGATCAAGGAGTTCTACGATCCGGACTCCCTGGGTGGCCTGTATGGCGCGATCACCGAGTTCCTCGGTTTCGAGATGCTCGATGGCGAATTCAAGGTCATGGGCATGGCGCCCTATGGCGACGCCAGCAAGTATGACTTCTCCCGTCTGGCCAGCTTCGAGAACGGCGAGCTGGTGATCAACACCGAGTACGCCAACGTCATTGGCCTGCGCCGCTATAAAGAGAAGGGCAAAGGTTTCTACTTCTCGCCCAAGCTGATCGAGTGGCTGGGGCCCAAGCGCGAAGGCGACATCGCCGACGAGCCATATATCCACTACGCCGCGAGCATGCAGGCGCTGTTCGAGAAGCTCGCGCTGCAAATGATCGACTACTACCTGGGCGACATCCTCAAGCAGGGTGGCAAAC
Organism: Pseudomonas sp. CK-NBRI-02; assembly: GCF_008124495.1. NCBI lineage: Bacteria > Pseudomonadati > Pseudomonadota > Gammaproteobacteria > Pseudomonadales > Pseudomonadaceae > Pseudomonas > Pseudomonas sp. CK-NBRI-02. The sequence goes on from NZ_VSJH01000031.1 coordinate 98,416, forward strand.
TCGCCTTCGCCGGCGGCTGCGCGCTGAACGTCAAGCTCAACCAGAAAATCATCGCCCGCCCAGACGTCAAGGAACTGTTCGTGCAGCCTGCCTCGGGCGATGCCGGTACCGCCGTCGGTGCCGCAGCGTATGTTTCCCACGCCCGCGGCGTGCCGGTCGAGAAGATGGAGCACGTCTACCTCGGCCCTTCGTACTCCAACGAAGACGTGATCGCCGCCTGTGCCCGTCATCCAAATGCACCGAAATGGCGCAAGATCGACGACATGCCGCAGCGCATCGCCAAGATCATGGTCGATGGCAACCCAGTGGCCTGGTTCCAGGGCCGCATGGAGTTCGGCCCGCGTGCGCTGGGTGGTCGTTCGATCATCGGTTGCCCGAGCGTGCCGGGCGTGGCCGACCGGATCAACGAGCAGATCAAGTTCCGCGAACGCTGGAGACCCTTCTGCCCGTCGATGCTCGACACTGTAGGGCCGCAGATGATCAAGGTCGATCACCCCGCGCCGTTCATGACCTTCACCTTCGAGGTCGCCGAGGAATGGAAAACCCGTGTACCAGAGGTGGTCCACGAGGACGGCACCTCTCGCGCCCAGGTGCTCAAGCGTGAATACAACCCGCGTTACTACGACATGATGAAGGCCCTCGAGGACCTGACCGGCAACGGCGTGTCGCTGAACACGTCGCTCAACCGCCGTGGCGAACCCATGATCTGCTCGCCGACCGATGCCCTGAACATGTTCTTCGGCTCGGACCTGCAGTACCTGATCATGGAGGACATCCTGGTAGTCAAGGACGGCGCGGCGCCTTATGACCAACCGCTCTGAACGGCGCGTCCTGCAGTTCTGCCACGGCTATGACGGGCCATTCCTCGATTGCGCCCGTCAATATGCCAGTCTGTTCCAGGGCAGCGGCTACAAGGTCACCACGGTCTTTCTCACCGGAAAGGCCGACCCCCAGGTAGCCGCAGGCTGCGCGTCGGACGAAGTGCTGTTTCTGGAGTTCAGCTCCAAGGCCGTACGTGGCCTGAAGCTGGGCGCGATCGCCGCGTTGCGCAAGATCGCCGCGGCCCGCGACTTCAGCTTCTGCATCGCCCACCGCTTCAAGCCGATCTATGTGGCTCTGCTGGGTACCCGCTTGCCGGTGATCGGCGTGCACCATGCGTTCGGTGACTACCAGCGCGGCGGTCGGCGCCTGTTCGCCAACCTGTTCAAAAAGCGTCTGAGCCTGCTCGGCGTTTCCGATGCGGTGCGTGACGACATGCGCCATTGCCTGGCGCAGTGGCCGGTCGAGCGAATCCAGACACTGTACAACCGCATCGATGTCCAGGGGCTGCAGGCCGGCCTGGTGCCTCGTGAGGAGGCGCGCCGGGCGCTGGGGCTCGATCCGCAGGCCTGGGTCGTCGGCAACGTCGGTCGCCTGCATCCCGACAAGGACCAGGCCACTTTGCTTCGCGGCTTTGCCGAGGCGCTACCCGATCTGCCAGCTGGCGCCCGTCTGGCGATCCTGGGAGAGGGCCGCCTGGAAGCTGCGCTCAAAGCGCAGGCGGCGCAGCTGGGTATTGCCGGTCAGGTGGATTTTCTGGGCCAGGTGCCCAATGCGCGGCGCTATTTCCAGGCGTTCGACGTGTTCGCCCTGAGCTCCGACCATGAGCCGTTCGGCATGGTTCTGCTGGAGGCGATGGTCGCCGGCGTACCGCTGCTCGCCACGGCGTGTGGTGGGGCCCTCGAGGTGGTTGAAGGCGTGGGCGTGCTGTTCCCGCTTGGGGATGCCGCTCAGCTGGCCCAAGGCCTGAAGCATATGGCCGGGCTGGATGCGGCGCAGCGCCAGGCGTGCGCCGAGCACATGCTACAACGCCTGCATGAGCGATTTTCCGACCAGGCCGTACGCGAGGCCTTCTGGGCCTTGCCGCAGGTGCGGGCATTGGTGGCGGAGGCGTGATGCTCAATCATATCCGGGCCCTGCGCGAGCGCGGCTGGTCCGTCATCGACGGTCAGGCCTACGCCGATGCCTGGCATCGTTTCGGCGGCAGTGTCGCCACCCATCCGCAGGTGGTCGAGCAATTGGCGGACCTGGCGCAGATCCCTGTGCGTTACCTGGGTTGGCACCACGCTGGCGAGCTCAAGGCTGCTATTCCAACTTGGGGGCGTCACCTGGCGCTGTCCAAGGACGTGCTCAAGCGCCACGGTAAGAAGGGCCTGTTCGACCTGGGCAATGCGGAAATCATCCTGCCCGCAGCTCCCGATGCCGGTGCGCCACTGCGCCATGCAGCGCGTTATCTTTCCGAGTTGAACCAAGGTCGATTCACTGGGCTCAAGGCGCAAGCCGAGCAGCTGGCCATGGCCCGTGCCCATGAAGACTTGTCGAAGAAGTTCCGTTACAACCAGCGCCGCGAGCTGCGCCTGCTGGAAGAGGCGGGCGGTGTGGTGCGGCCGATCAGCGACTTCAGCGCGACCGAAATTGCCGCCATCTACTGCGACCTGTTCATGCGCCGCTGGGGGTTCCCGGCCACGGGCGCGGCGCGTATGGCTGAGGTGCTGGAGCGCCTGCGTGACCTGTTGATCGGCTCGGTGTTGCTGCTCGATGGGGCGCCGATCGCGATCCAGCTGGTGTACCGGGTCGAGGCGCCGGAATGGATCAGCGTCGAATACATCAACGGCGGTGTCGACCCAGAGACCAAGGCCTTCAGCCCGGGCAGCGTCCTGAGCTTCCTCAATACCCAGGCTGCCTGGGAGGACGCCAGGGCGCGCAACAAACCGCTGCGATTCTCCTTCGGTCGCGCCGACCGCGAGTACAAGGACCGCTGGTGCAACCCTGTGCCGGTGTTCCAGTCGTGAGCCGCAAGCAGCAGTTGCTCAAACGCCATCGGCGCAACAAGCGCCTGGGGCTGCTGGCCGGGCTCATGGTGCTGGCCGCCCTGGGGGTATTGACTTGGTGGTGGCTGCCACTGGTGCTATTGCCGCTGGTGTGGATTGCCCACGAGGCCTGGTTCGCTGATCATCTGTTCTATTCGCCCTCCGAAGACTATGCCTACCGCTTCGGCGAATTGACCCGCCAGGCCGCTGCGCGGCTTCAGGGTGACCGGCTCCAGGTCGATGTGCCACTGGCAGGCGATGAGACGCTGATCCTCGAAGTACGGGTCAAAGCCAACTGGTTGGGGCGTTTTCTCGACCCGCAGGTGCTGCTTGATGGTGAGTCCGAGCAGGACTGCCAGACTTTCGAACGCGGCGTCGATGGTGTCCGCTTCCTGAACCTGACCGGTTTCGCCGCGCCCCTGATGGCGGGTGTCTTGCGTTTGCGCGGTCGCCACTGTCGGCTGGTCGGCGAGCCTCGCCTGTGGATAACCCCCTCGGTCGAATTGCACAAGCGCCGTGTGATGGTCATCGCACCCCATGCAGATGACGCTGAGCTTGCTGCCTATGGCCTGTATAGCCAGGCCGAAGAAGCCTGGGTGGTCACCCTGACCGCAGGTGAGATCGAGGCCGAGCACTATCAGCAGATGGGCCTGCCCAAGGCTGAGGCGGCGCGCCTGAAGGGCCGTCTGCGCGCCTGGGACAGCATCGCGGTGCCGCGCTGGGCGGGCGTGCCTGAGTCGCGCTGTGTGCAGTTGGGCTATTTCTGTCTGCAATTGCCGGCGATGCAAGCGGCGCCGGACATGCCGGTGGGCTCGCGTGAGGCGGACATGGCCGACATCCGCCCCTTCCGCCGATTCAACCCCTTCGACTTGCCAGGCGATGCTGATGGTGCACCGACCTGGAACAACCTACTGGCCGATCTGCGCGCCGTCCTGGAGCGGGCGCGGCCCCAGGTGCTGGTGATGCCACATCCACAGCTCGATCCACATCCGGATCACATCTGTGCCCAAGCGGCGGTGCTCGAAGCGTTGCAGGGCCTGGACTGGCAGCCCGAGACGCTGCTGTGCTACGCCAACCACCTGCACGACAATGACCGCTGGCCGATGGGTGACAGCGGCGACGGCGTTGCCTTGCCCCCGCAGTTGAGTGCCGACCAGGTCTGGGCACCCTGCAGCCAGGTATTGAGTCTTGCCATCCAGCGCGACAAGGCCATGGCCTTGGGCATGATGCATGACCTGCAGCCCAGCGCGCCGTTCAAGCGTCGCTTGCGGCGTGCCCTGCAACGCTGGCTGGCCGGACGCAAGCCATCGCCTTATGGCGAGAACGAATTCTTCCGCAAGGCGGTACGCCGCCACGAGCTGTTCTGGCGTCGCACGTTTGAGCGCGACGAATGATTGAAGGCGCAGAGGCCCAAGCAAAGCAATGAAAGTCCTATTTCTGGTGCAGAAGGAGCAACGGGCGATCCTCGACCGCCTGTACGATGGGGTGGCCGCCAATTGCGATTGCGACCTGCGCTGGCTGAGCAGCGAGGACCAGCGCAACCTGCGCCGCTACTTCAAGCGCGAGGTGGATGTCACGCGCTATGACCGGATCGTGTTCTTCCTACGCTTCAAGCAGGAGATCCGCCAGGTCCCGTTCATCCGCAGCGTGCCCAACCTGGTGATTCTCGAGCACGACGCCTACCAGAACTACATACCGTGCAAGTACACCGGCAAGTTCAGTGCGCATTATCGCCAGTTGCCGTGGGCTCGGGTGATCAGCTCCGGCTATATGGTCAGCGAGCGCCTGCGCCAGGAAGGTTTCGACGCAGTGTTCGTGCCCAAGGGTTACGACGAGCAATTGCTCACAGACCAGGGGCGCGAGCGCGATATCGAGCTGGCCTTCGTCGGCAGCACTGGAAGCGTCGCCTACAGTGGTCGCAAGGCGTTACTCGATGAGCTTGGTCAGGTGGAGAACCTGGTGGTCACCCGCACCAAGTCCGGCGAGGACTACTGCAATACGCTCAACCGTATTCGCTTCTTCGTCAGCGCCGATGTGGGCATGGGCGAATACATGATCAAGAACTTCGAGGCCATGGCCTGTGGCTGCGTGCTGCTGGCCTATGACCAGGGCGAGGCGGAGAACCGTGCACTGGGTCTTGAGGACATGCACAACGTGGTGCTGTACGACAGCATTCCGACCTTGCGGGAGAAATTGGCGGTACTGCGCAACGACCCCGAACTTGCCGAGCGCATCGCGCGTAATGGTCGTGAGCTTGCGGTGTCACGCTTTAGCTTCGCCCAGGTAGGACGCAGCATCGTCGAGCATCTGGTACCTGCGCTGCGTCCGCATCCGCCGCTGACCCGTTGGCAGCGTCTGCGCCTGGCACTGGGATTCTGACCGGCTTCTTTTACCTGGGGCTCGGCGGCGGCTTCCAGCTGCCGGGGCCGGTGTGCGGCCCAGCGCAGTCTTGGTAGGTGCTGGCGAAGCGGCCCCAGGGCCTGACAGCCGCTATCGATTAGAAGGCCTCAATGGGCCAGCAGGGCAGCCTCGAAATCGGCGACGGGGAACTGATTGGCGAGTTTTTCTCGCTCGATGTACCGCGCCATGTGCTGGACGTTGCGCCGAACCATTCGCGCCGAAAGCGGTGCACGCAGGAAGCGCATGTCCGCCACATCGATCAGCCCAAGGCGCTGGTCGGGTGTCATCACCACGTTACCCAGGTGCAACGAGCGGAAATAAATGCCCGAACGGTGCAAGTGACGGATCAACTCGATCAGTTGAGGCATAAGGGCGTCCCAACTGAACCCAGGTTTGCGCGACAGCTGCAGCAGTGTTTCGCCCGGCAGTGGGCGGTACAGCACGGCGGTGCGTCCTGGCAGTTCGAGCTTGTGGTGGCTGATCACCTGCAGGGTCGGGATCCCCAGTTGTGTCAGGCGTGCCGCATTCTCGACGAAGCGTTGCGAGTAGGGGCGCAACAATGCAGATGAAATCAAACGCTTGCGACGAAAGATTTTAAGGATATTGCCATTCCCTAGCAGGTAGACTTTGGCGCCGTAGCTATCTGCCTCTAGAACCTTGGCACCGAGTGTCAGCTGATCGAAGTCGACCTGGGAGAGCCGGGAGCATTGCATGGGTAGGGCCTTGTCGTCTGGCAAGCAAAATGACCGGCAATAATGCCGAAAATAACGCGCCAGTACCATGATGGTGGCGTTGGATTGTTTCAGGGATCGAAGCCAAGAAGCATTGCGCCGGCCTGCGAAGAGGCTGGTCATGTGGGTCTGGTGCTGCCCCGACGGGTACCCTAGACAAACCCTGTGTTAAAATTTCCGGTTCAACCTGAACAGCGAGCTCGATGATGGCCGAAACACCGCTACCGGCGGAGCAAACCTCCAGCCTGAAGATCTACTTCCGGCTGCTGAGCTACGTCAAACCCTATATCGGCATTTTCCTGCTGAGTATCGTGGGCTTCGTGATCTTCGCCTCCACCCAGCCGATGCTGGCGGGGATTCTCAAGTATTTCGTCGATGGATTGAGCGATCCACAGGCGGTCCTGTTCCCGGACGTGCCCTACCTCAAAGACATGCAGTTGCTGCAGGCCGTGCCGTTGCTGATCATCCTGATCGCAGCCTGGCAGGGCCTGGGCTCGTTCCTGGGCAACTACTACTTGGCCAAGGTCTCCCTGGGGTTGGTGCATGACCTGCGGGTGGAGTTGTTCAACAAGCTGTTGGTGCTGCCGAACCGCTATTTCGACAGCCACAACTCCGGTCACCTGATTTCCCGCATCACCTTCAACGTGACCATGGTCACCGGCGCCGCCACCGATGCGATCAAAGTGGTGATTCGCGAAGGCCTGACCGTGGTGTTCCTGTTCGCCTACCTGCTGTGGATGAACTGGAAGCTGACCTTGGTGATGGTTGCCATCCTGCCGGTCATCGCCCTGATGGTCAGCACCGCGAGCAAGAAGTTTCGCAAGCAGAGCAAGAAGATCCAGGTGGCCATGGGGGACGTCACCCATGTAGCCTCCGAGACCATCCAGGGCTATCGCGTGGTCCGCAGCTTCGGCGGCGAGGCGTACGAGCAGCGTCGCTTCAGCAACGCCAGCCAGAGCAATACGGACAAACAACTGCGCATGACCAAGACCGGCGCGCTGTACACGCCGATGCTGCAGCTGGTGATCTACAGCGCCATGGCCGCGCTGATGTTCCTGGTACTGTTCCTGCGTGGCGATGCTTCGGCGGGCGACCTGGTGGCTTACATCACCGCCGCGGGCCTGCTGCCCAAGCCGATCCGCCAGCTTTCGGAAGTCAGCTCGACCATCCAGAAGGGCCTGGCCGGCGCCGAGAGCATCTTCGAGCAGTTGGACGAGAAGCCCGAGGTGGACACCGGTACCGTGGAAAAGGACAAGGTGGAAGGCCGCCTGGAGGTGCGCAACCTCAGCTTCACCTACCCAGGCACCGAGCGCCAGGTACTGAGCGACATCAGCTTTACCGCCGAGCCTGGGCAGATGATCGCACTGGTTGGGCGTTCCGGCAGCGGCAAGTCCACGCTGGCGGCGCTGATTCCACGCTTCTATCACCATGATCAGGGGCAGATCCTGCTCGATGGCGTGGAGATCGAACAATACCGACTGCGCAATCTGCGTCGACATGTGTCCCAGGTGACGCAGCACGTCACTCTGTTCAACGATACCGTGGCCAACAACATCGCCTATGGCGACCTGGCCGGTGCGCCGCGTGAGGCGATCGAGGCGGCGGCTGCCGATGCCTACGCCAAGGATTTCGTCGACCAGCTACCCAAGGGTTTCGACACCGAAGTCGGCGAGAACGGCGTGCTGCTTTCCGGTGGCCAGCGCCAGCGCTTGGCGATTGCCCGCGCACTGCTCAAGAACGCACCGCTGCTGATCCTCGACGAGGCGACCTCGGCACTGGATACCGAATCCGAGCGGCACATCCAGGCGGCGTTGGACCACGTGATGGAAGGCCGCACCACCCTAGTGATCGCCCACCGCCTGTCGACCATCGAGAAGGCCGACCTGATTCTGGTCATGGACCAAGGCCGCCTGGTGGAGCGTGGCACCCACGCCGAGCTGCTCCAGGCCAATGGCCATTATGCCCGCTTGCACGCCATGGGGCTGGATGAGCCGGAAAAGGCCGATATCACCTGACCCCCCTGAATCGGGGCCCTCTCGGCCCCGATCATCATTGGTAACGCACAGATCGCAGCTGGCCATAAAGCCGTCGCCGACCCTGTGCTAATATCCTGCCCCTGTTCATTATTTTTCATATGGGTTGCCCATGAAGTTGTCCATGCCGCGTTTCGATCAAGCCCCGGTCCTGGTGGTCGGTGATGTCATGCTCGACCGCTACTGGCATGGCGGTACCTCGCGGATCTCTCCCGAAGCACCGGTGCCGGTGGTCAAGGTCGAGCAGATCGAGGATCGCCCCGGCGGCGCGGCCAACGTCGCACTGAACATCGCTGCCCTTGGCGCGCCTGCCTCGCTGGTCGGCGTGACCGGTCAGGACGAGGCTGCCGACAGCCTCGCCAACAGCCTGCAGGCTGCAGGTGTGCGCTCGGTCTTCCAGCGCATCGCTCATCAGCCGACCATCGTCAAGCTGCGGGTCATGAGCCGTCACCAACAGCTGTTGCGCATCGATTTCGAAGAACCGTTCGCCACCGACCCGTTGTCGTTGGGCGAGGAGGTCGATGAGCTGCTCGAAGGCATCAAGGTGCTGGTCCTGTCCGACTACGGCAAGGGGGCGCTGAAGAACCATCAGAGCTTGATCCAGGCGGCGCGGGCCAAGGGCATTCCAGTGTTGGCCGACCCCAAGGGCAAGGACTTCTCCATCTACCGTGGCGCCAGTCTGATCACCCCGAACCTCAGCGAGTTCGAGACGATCGTAGGTCGTTGCGCCGACGAGGCCGAACTGGTCGCCAAGGGTCTGCAATTGCTCCAGGATCTGGAACTGGGCGCGCTGCTCGTGACCCGTGGCGAGCATGGCATGACCCTGCTGCGCACCGGGCACCCGGCGCTGCACCTGCCCGCCCGGGCCCGTGAAGTGTTCGATGTCACCGGTGCCGGCGATACCGTGATCTCGACCCTGGCCGCAGCCATTGCCGCCGGCGAGGATCTTCCCCACGCTGTCGCGCTGGCCAACCTGGCTGCAGGTATCGTGGTCGGCAAACTGGGTACCGCTGCCATCAGCGCGCCGGAGCTGCGCCGGGCGATCCAGCGTGAAGAGGGCTCCGAGCGCGGCGTGCTCACCCTCGACCAGTTGCTGCTGGCCATCGATGATGCCCGGGCACACAACGAAAAGATCGTCTTCACCAACGGGTGTTTCGACATTCTCCACGCTGGGCATGTGACCTATCTGGAACAGGCTCGCGCTCAAGGTGACCGCCTGATCGTGGCGGTCAATGACGATGCTTCGGTCAGCCGTCTCAAAGGGCCGGGTCGTCCAATCAACAGTGTCGACCGTCGCATGGCCGTACTGGCTGGCCTGGGGGCTGTGGATTGGGTCATCAGTTTCCCTGAAGGCACGCCGGAAAACCTGCTCAGCCAGGTCAAACCGGACGTGCTGGTCAAGGGCGGCGACTATGGCATCGACCAGGTGGTCGGCGCCGATATCGTCAAGGCCTACGGTGGCACCGTGAAGGTACTGGGACTGGTGGAGAACAGCTCGACCACCGCCATCGTCGAGAAGATCCGCAAGCACTGATCTGCAACGTAGGTATCGCGTGACAATTCCCCCATAGCGCAATGCTTGTGGGGAGCTTGTCACGCGATTGGCCTGTAAGGCCTGCTGTCGTTACTTGTGCAGTGCGCGCTGCAACAGCGCCCGCGCCTTATCGCTGAATCGCTGCAGGTGCGAGGTCGGCACCTGCTCAAGGCCTTGTTGCTTGATCCACTCTTTCCAACGAATCCGCTCATCTTTCACCACCCAGCCTTCCTGTCGGGCAAAGCTTTCGGCCAGGTACAGGCCGCGGGTGCTTGCAGGCACCAGTTGGTCTTTCTTCAAGGTATAGAGCTCGGCCGTGGGCTGGCCATCGATCAGTGGCATCAGATACAAGTCAGGGCGCTTGCGGTTCAGGCGTGCGACCAGTTGGTCGCCTTCCAGCCGTTCGTCGACATGGAACAAACTGAGCGACTTGGCCTCCCGGGGGACCTGCAGGCGAAGGTCATAGATCAACTGCAGGGATGCCGTTGGCAGGTGCACATAGGCGCGTGGGCGTTCCAGCAGCATGAGGTTGTCGCAGTGAACCGGACGGGCTGCACCGGACTCGGGGGACAGAACAAACGGTAATGCCTCGCGGTAGTGCAGGGCGTCGGCGTAGGGGGCTGGCAGCCAGGTATCGTTGAAACGCCCACCGAGCCAGCCTTCGGGCGTCTCCATCAGGCACTCCTCGGCCACCTCCTGGATGGCGGTGTGCAGCGGCAGGTTCAGTTCCTGGGCCGGGACATAACCGGAAATAAGCTTGAGCACGACATCGCCGCGATCCTGGCGGCGCTGGCGCACCAGCACCCAGTAATCGCGATGCTGCCAATGCAAGGTCAGACGCACCGATACCCCGAGGTTGGCCAGTTCGACCACGAAACGCTCCGGGTTGCCCAGCTGAATGGCTTTGCGTCGCTGCTGCACCTGGGAGAAGTTCAACGGCATGCCGATGGGCTTGTAGGTCAGGCCGTCGGGCGTGGCTTCGACATGCAGCGGTAAAGTTTTGAAGTTGCTCGGGTTCTTGCGGATCAGCGTTCGCGGCACGAGGCTCCTCCTTGCGTTGGGCGCCCGTCTGGGCGATTCAAGGCCGTCCCAGGATTCGGGCGACGGTGGCCACGTTATGGGCCAGGTGCAACGGGTTTATGGTACCGACGATAGCACTGCTCACCCCCGGGTGGGAGAACAGCAGCTCGAAGCTGGCCTGCACCGGATCGACCCCGGGCGCGAGGCAGATGTGCCCGCTGGCCAAGGCCTTTTTCACCAGGATGGCCTTGCCGTGTTCGGCAGCGTAGTCCAGCACCGGGCGTTCTGCCTGCTCGTTGAGGTTGTAGGTGACCATGGCGCAGTCGCCTTGCTCCAGCGCCTTGAGTCCGCCGGCTACGGTCTTGCCGGACAGGCCGTAGCCGAGGATCTTGCCTTCCTGCTTGAGTTCGGCGAGGGTCTGGTAGACGCCTTGCTGTTCGAGGATTGCCAGGTCGTTGCCATCCGAATGCACCAGCACCAGCTCGATGCGGTCGGTCTCCAGACGACGCAGGCTGCGCTCCACCGACAGGCGAGTATGGGCGGCGCTGAAGTCGAATCGGGACTGGCCGTCCTCGAACTCCTCACCCACTTTGCTGACGATCACCCACTCGTCGCGCTGCCCGCGCAACAGCGGCCCCAGGCGTTCCTCGCTGCGGCCATAGGCAGGGGCGGTGTCGATGAGATTGATACCCAGCTCTCGCGCCTGGGCCAGCAACAGCCGGGCCTCGTCATCACCTGGAATGGTGAAACCGGTGGGGTACTTGACGCCCTGGTCCCGGCCGAGCTTGACGGTGCCCAGGCCCAGCGGCGAGACCTTCAGGCCGGTGCTGCCCAGCGGGCGATGGAGGTCGTGCAGGGTCGGCAGGCTCATGGCAGCAGTTGCTCCCAGGCAGGCACGCCAACCGGGGGGCGGGGCAAGTCGGCCAGGTCCGGTTGGGCGGTGGGGCGGATGCCGTCCCGATCCAGGCTCGCCAAGACGCGATCAGCAAAGTCCGGTGCCAGGGCCAGCTTCGTCGGCCAGCCCACCAGCAGGCGCTGCTGGTCAGCCAGGAAGGCGTTGTCCGGGCGTACCAGGCCTGATTGCGCAGGTTCTGCGCGGTCGACACGCAGGGTGGCCCAGCGAACTGGGCTCTGGTCGACCCATGGCAACAGGCTGGCGATTTCCTTTTGCGCCGCGGCGATCTGCGCCGCAGGCTCGCGGGCGACCCCCTCGGCTTCGGCCAAATCCCCCCCCAGGTACCAAACCCACTGCCCGTCCGCAGCCGGGTGGGTGGTGACGGTCACCCGAGGCTTGGGGCCGCCGCCCAGGCAGTGGGCGTAGAGCGGTTTGAGATTCGGCCCCTTGGCCATGACCATATGCAGCGGACGGCGTTGCATGGCGGGTTGGCTCAGGCCCAGGGCCTGGAGCAGCGCCTCGGTGCCCGCGCCGGCGCTGAGGACGATGCGTTGGGCACGAATTTCACGGTCATCGACACGCAAGCCGACGAGCTCGTCGCCTTCTTTCAAGGGTTCGATGCGCTCGCCGGCCAGTAGGCTGTCGCCGGCCAGTTCGGCCAGGTTGGCGAGCAGGCTGGGCACGTCGATGACCAGTTCGGCCAGGCGATAGACCTTGCCCTTGAAGGCACGATCCTGCAGAGCGGGGGGCAATTGATCGCCCTTGACCTGATCGACCCGACCGCGCACGGCTTTGCTGGCGAAGAAGCTGGTGAGGTTGCCGGCCAGGGTGCCAGGAGACCACAGGTAGTGGGCTTCGGAGAGAATGCGGGTCTTGCCGAGGTCGAGCTCGCCGTTGCCGGCCAGTGCTTCGCGCCAGCGGCGAGGCATGTCGGCGATGGCCTCCGATGCGCCGGTCAGGGCGCCATGCAGGGCGTACTTGGTACCGCCGTGGATGATGCCCTGGGACTTGATGGTCTGCTCGCCGCCGAGGCTGGCGCGCTCGACCAGCACGGTCGAGTACCCCAGGCGCTGCAGCCGGGCATTGAGCCAGAGGCCTGCGACCCCGGCGCCGACGATCAGCACGTCAGTGGAAATGGCAGATGGCATGCGGGCACCTCTAGTACTGGGACAGTTGCCCAGTATACAGGCTGTGGCGTGATGCTTGTCCGGGGAGAGATGCAGACCGTTTTGTCGCGTTCGCGGGTAAACCCGCTCACACCGTTACAGCGGCGTACCTATGAGCGCCGAAGAACCGGTGAGGGCGGGTTTGCCCGGTGAAGAGGGCACTACCACAGGGCAAGATGCTTGCCGCCCATGGGCGTGCATGAAATGCGCTGTCGCTCAGTGCCCCGCGGTCTTGGAGAACAGCTGGATCACCACCACGCCGCCGACGATCATGGCCATGCCCAGCATCGCCGGGAAGTCCAGCTTCTGCCCATAGATCACCAGCGCCACCGCGCTGATCAGCACGATGCCCAGGCCCGACCAGATGGCGTAGGCGATACCCACTGGAATGCTGCGCACCACCAGCGTCAGCATCCAGAACGCCACGGCGTAACCGCACACCATCAACAGCAGGGGCAGCGGTGTGCTCAAGCCCTTCACAGCTTTCATGGAAGCGGTGGCGATGACTTCTGCGCAGATGGCGATGGTCAGGTAGGTATATGCGTTCATGGTGCGAGTCTCCGTTGCCAGGCCTCGCATTCTAGGCCTAGGTGAAATGCGGTAAAGTCATTACCTATCTAACTTGGAGATAGGTTCAATGGCTGAGCAGTGGAGTCTGGATCAGCTGCGTCTGTTCCTGCGGGTGGCCGAGTTGCGGTCGTTTTCTGCTGTCGCACGGGAGCAGCGCAAGGCGCAGTCAGCCATCAGCAATGCAATCGCGCTGTTGGAGACGGACTTGGGCGTAACGTTGTTCGAGCGCAGCAGCGGGCGCCAGCCACGTTTGACCGAGAGCGGTGCGGCCCTGCTCGAGGATGCCCGCGAGCTGCTACGCCAGTGCGAGCGTCTGGACGGCCGGGCCTTGGCATTGATGCGGGGGCAGGAAGCACTGCTGCGGGTAGCCAATGACGAAGCCATGCCCTACCAGCCGGTCATCGACAGCCTGGACGAGTTGTCCACCCGCTTTCCGTTCCTCGAGGTGCAACTGGCCAGCGGTGCTCAGGGGGATGTGGCGCGCAAGCTGGTCGAGCGGCGCGCGGACCTGGGGTTGTTCTTCCATCACGAGCAGATTCCCGCCTCGCTGGAGCGTCGGGCGCTGGGCAGCGTCGAGATGGTCACGGTCTGCGCCGTGGGGCATCCGCTGGCCCGTGAGCAGCGGGTCAGTCGTCAGCAACTGGCGCGTCATCGGCAATTGCTGATCACGCCCCAGCAAAGCGGTTATCCGGGTGGCGAGGCGATCAGTCCGCAGGTGTGGCGCGCCGACAGCTTCTATTCAATGGCTGAACTGCTGATGCGTGGCCTGGGCTGGGCCTGGCTGCCGCGGCATGTGGTGCAGTATCCGACCTACCAAACGCACATGGTCGAACTGGACAGCGAGTGGCGCCCGCCGGCGCTGGTGGTCGAGCTGGCTTGGCGCCGCGACCAGCCGTTGGGGCCGGCGGCGCAATGGTTGGCCGAGCGCTTCGCCGTGCACCTGCGGGCGATTGGCTGAGGCTCGCCGCTTGCAGGCCTTTTCCTGCGGTTCCTTGTACACTGCGTCGCCATGAACAGAACCCTCTATACCTTGCTGTTTCACCTGGGCCTGCCGCTGGTCGCGCTGCGCCTGTACCTGCGCGCCCGCAAGGCCCCGGCCTACGGCCAGCGCATCGCCGAGCGCTTTGCCTGCAAGCTTGCGCCCATGCGCCAGGGAGGCATCTGGGTGCATGCGGTGTCGGTAGGCGAGAGCATCGCTGCTGCGCCGATGATTCGCGCTCTGCTCAAGGCCTACCCGGACTTGCCCATTACCCTGACCTGCATGACCCCGACCGGGTCGGAGCGGATCCGTGCGATGTTCGCCGAGGAGCCGCGCATTCAGCATTGCTACCTGCCATACGATCTGCCGTGGGCCGCCGGGCGTTTCCTCGATCATGTGCGGCCACGGCTAGGCATCATCATGGAAACCGAGCTGTGGCCAAACCACATTCACCAATGCACCAAGCGCGGTATCCCGGTGGCCTTGGCCAATGCTCGGCTGTCCGAGCGTTCGGCCCGCGGTTACGCGCGCTTTGCCGGGCTGACCGGTCCGATGCTCGCTGAGATGAGCCTGATCGCCGTGCAGACCGAGGTCGAGGCCGAGCGTTTCCGCAGCTTGGGCGCGCGCCCCGAGTGCGTGCAGGTGACCGGCTCGATCAAGTTCGACCTGAAGATCGACGAGCAACTGCAACCACGTGCCAAGGCGTTGCGCGAACAGTGGGGCGCCGAGCAGCGCCCCGTGTGGATCGCCGCCAGTACCCACGAGGGTGAGGATGCGCTGATCCTGGAGGCCCATCGGCAGTTGTTGCAGGTTCATGGTGATGCGCTGCTGATTCTGGTGCCGCGTCATCCGGAGCGCTTCGATGCGGTGTATGCCTTGTGCCGCGATCAGTTCGCCACGGTGCGACGCTCCCTGGGGACGCCGGTGAACGGCCAGACTGCGGTGCTGTTGGGCGACACCATGGGCGAATTGCTGTTCCTCTACGCATTGGCTGATATCGCCTTCGTCGGCGGAAGCCTGGTGGCTACCGGCGGGCACAACCCACTGGAGCCTGCTGCGCTGGCCTTGCCGGTGGTCATGGGACCGCATGTGTTCAATTTCCTCGAGATCACCGCCATGTTGCGTGAGGCCGGTGCCTTGCAGCAGGTGGATGATGCCGAGGGACTGGCTGGCGCTATACGCCGCTTGATCGAGCTGCCACAGGATGCCCGGCGCATGGGGCTGGCGGGCAAGGCCGTGATGCAAGCCAATCAAGGGGCCCTGGACCGGCTTGTGCAGGCATTGGCGAAATGGCTGTGATGACGCAAAAGGTGGCAAACAGATAGTTCATTTGCGCTGTGCGTGCTGCCTACGCTCCTGTCCAGGACGCCAACAGGCGTGTCGAAGATTGGAGGAGACGCCGCATGTACAGCAGGACACTCACCGCGTTCGGCCTGATGACCGCCTTGTCGGCACAGGCCTCGATCGGTGTGCCGAAGTACCCAAAGTTCATCGAACCGTGGGCCAGCGTGAGCGTGAACTACCCGGATCCAAACGCCAGCATCCAGCACACCGGGGCCTATTTCATCGACGCCCTGAAAGGGCCGCACTTCACTATCGATGACAACGCCAGTTGGTCGGTGGATGACGACGATCAGGGCAGGTTGGAGATGGTGCCGAAGGTGCTGGGCAAGCATAGCTTCGTTGAGGAGGTCCTTGTGACCTCGGGCGCTCTGGCGTGCAATTTCAGCATCATGTACGACCTGCGGCGTGTCAGGCTTCATGCCGCGTCCATCGGCGAGGCCTACGCCGACTGCAGGTCTTCGCTGCATGTCGATGGCGATCACAACGCAATTCGTTTCTTCATGAAGTGATGTGCATCGACAGGCTGTGCCAGCTACTTCACGAGCCACTTCACGAGCCGCTCGGCAGGCGTGCCCGTGAAGTAGCGGTAGCGCGTCCTCAAGGTCGCCGCTCGAAGTTCTTTGCCGCCGCGGCTGCCAGGTCGGGTGGGAGGAAGTCCTTGTCCGGGTTGTAGTCGGCTTTCAGATAGCGGCCCAAGTCCTGCAGGTCCTGCGGACTGAGCGTCCCGGCGGCTTGCTTGAGGCGCAGGTTGTCGAGGATGTAGTCGTAGCGGCTGTTGTTGTAGTCGCGCACCGAGGTGTAAAGCTGGCGCTGGGCATCGAGTACGTCGACGATGTTGCGGGTACCGACCTGATAGCCGATCTCGGTAGCCTCCAGGGCACTCTGGTTGGAAATGATCGATTGCTTGCGCGCCTGTACCTGTTCCACGTCTGTGTTCACTGCGCGGTGCAGGTTGCGGGTGTTCTCCACCACCTGACGACGCAGGCTTTCGCGCTGCTGTTCGCTCTGGCTCAGGCGCTGGTACGCTTCGCGCACTTGGGAACTGGTCAGCCCGCCACTGTAGATCGGGATGTTCAACTGAAGGCCGATGCTGGTCTGCTCCACGTCGCCGCTGTAGCGCCCGAAGGGCGAGGGGTTGGTGAAGCCGAGACTGTCATTGTCGCCTTTTTGGTACTTGGCCACAGCATCGAGCGTCGGGGCGTGGCCGGCCTTGCGCTGGCGCAGGGTTTCCTCGGCGGCGGTCACGGCATGGTTGGTGGCAAGCAGGTTGAGGTTCTGCCGCGCCGCGGTATCGACCCAGGCCTTGGCATCGTTGGGGATTGGCACCTGCACCGGTAGGGTATGGACCACGCCCTGGATCGAGCTGTATTCGCGGTTGGTCAGGGTCACCAGGGCCTCGAAGGCATCCTGTACCTGGCGCTCGGCGATGATCCGGTTGGCCCGGGCGGTGTCGTAACTGGCCTGGGACTGCAGCACGTCGGTCTTGTCCGAAAGGCCGACGTCGAAGCGCTCGTTGGACTGGTCCAGCTGGCGCTTGAAGGCCGCTTCCTCGGCTTTGGTCGAGGCCAGGTTGTCCTGGGCGCGCAGTACCGCGAAGTAGTTTTCGGCGGTTTGCAGAATCAGGTTCTGTTCGGTGGCCGACAGCTCGAGGGCCGCCTGTTCATTGACGGCTTCGGCTGCCTGCAACTGGAACCAGCGGTCGGCACGGAAGATCGGCTGCGCCAGTGTGGCGCTCCAGGAATTGCCGCTGCGGTTGGACGTGATGGAGGGCTCGTCGATCTTGGTGCGAGTGTTGAGCATCTCGGCACCGGCCGACAGGTTCGGCAGCAGTCCGGCCCTGGCCTGGGGGACCACTTCGCGACGAGCGCCGTAGTCGGCGCGGGCGGCGGCCAGGTCGGCGTTGTTGTCGACCGCCTCCTGGTAAACGCTGACCAGGTCGGTTTTCACCGTCGTGGGCATATCCGCTGCCCAGACCACTGCGTTGGACGCACAAGACACGGCTATCGCCAGTGAGAGTTTGCGCAGCATAGGCAATCCTTGAAATGAATTTCTGAACTGTTGAGTATCGAGCGATGGCCAGTGTAGTGCCGGGCGCACCTGGCAACAATCGCCTGACGTGCCTTTCATCATTCGCCAAGCTACACGCTTGGCTTTGCCGACCACTTGAGTCTAGACTGCGCATGTTCTTGTCGGGGTGCCTTGAATCGAAGGCTGAGATCGGATAGTTCCGGATCCCGTTGAACCTGATCAGGTTAGCGCCTGCGTAGGGAACAAGATTGCTCGCTTTCCCGGCGAGATCTTGTGCCAGGTCCGGGATTGTCGAAGCTCAAGCTCAAGGCACTTCTCGCATCCGGCACCGCACCGTCCTAGGTGTATCCGCGCCCCTTCAGGTTCTCCCCGACATTCCACGCTGTCTGGAGAGCCTGTGATGAGCCAACAAGAAAAATCGATCCACCTCAGCGAGTCGGCGCAAGTCGACCAGCAGTCCGTGCAACCTTTCCCCCGTTCGCGCAAGGTCTATGTCGAAGGCTCGCGCCCCGATATCCGCGTACCCATGCGCGAGATCAGCCTGCATGACACGCCCACGGACTTCGGTGGCGAGCAGAATGCGCCGGTGCTGGTGTACGACACTTCTGGTCCCTACACCGATCCCAACGTCGTCATCGATGTGCGCAAAGGCTTGGGCGATGTGCGCTCGGCGTGGATCGAGGCCCGTGGCGATACCGTGCGCCTGGATGGCCTGAGCTCGAACTTCGGTCAGCAGCGCCTGAACGACCCCGAACTGGCCAAGCTGCGTTTCGCCCACGTGCGCAACCCGCGCCGTGCCAAGCCAGGCGCCAACGTCACCCAGATGCACTATGCACGTCAGGGCATCATCACCGCCGAGATGGAATACGTCGCCATCCGCGAGAACATGAAGCTGCAGGAGGCCCGTGCCGCTGGCCTGCTGGACCAGCAGCACGCCGGGCACAGCTTCGGTGCCAGCATTCCCAAGGAAATCACCCCTGAGTTCGTGCGCGAGGAAATCGCCCGCGGCCGCGCGATCATCCCCGCCAACATCAACCACCCGGAACTCGAGCCGATGATCATCGGCCGTAACTTCCTGGTGAAGATCAACGGCAACATCGGCAACAGTGCCCTGGGGTCCTCGATCGAGGAAGAAGTGGCCAAGCTGACCTGGGGCATCCGCTGGGGTTCGGACACGGTCATGGACCTGTCCACCGGCAAGCACATTCACGAAACCCGCGAGTGGATCATCCGCAACTCGCCGGTGCCGATCGGCACCGTGCCGATCTACCAGGCCCTGGAAAAGGTCGGCGGTGTGGCCGAAGACCTGACCTGGGAGCTGTTCCGCGACACCCTGATCGAACAGGCCGAGCAGGGCGTGGACTACTTCACCATCCATGCCGGCGTGCTGCTGCGCTACGTACCGCTGACCGCCAAGCGGGTCACCGGTATCGTCAGCCGTGGTGGCTCGATCATGGCCAAGTGGTGCCTGGCGCATCACAAGGAAAACTTCCTGTACACGCACTTCGACGAGATCTGCGAAATCATGAAGGCCTACGACGTCAGCTTCTCGCTGGGCGACGGCCTGCGTCCGGGCTCGATCGCCGATGCCAACGACGCGGCCCAGTTCGGTGAGCTGGAAACCCTGGGCGAGCTGACCAAGATCGCCTGGAAGCATGACGTGCAGTGCATGATCGAAGGCCCGGGCCACGTGCCGATGCAGTTGATCAAGGAAAACATGGACAAGCAGCTCGAGTGCTGCGATGAGGCGCCGTTCTATACGCTGGGTCCGCTGACCACCGACATCGCCCCTGGCTACGATCACATCACCTCCGGTATCGGTGCCGCGATGATCGGCTGGTTCGGCTGCGCCATGCTCTGCTACGTGACGCCCAAGGAGCACCTTGGCCTGCCGAACAAGGACGACGTAAAGACCGGCATCATCACCTACAAGATCGCCGCGCACGCCGCTGACCTGGCCAAGGGCCATCCTGGGGCACAGATCCGCGACAATGCCTTGTCCAAGGCACGCTTCGAGTTCCGTTGGGAAGACCAGTTCAACCTCGGCCTGGACCCGGACACCGCCCGTGCGTTCCACGACGAGACGTTGCCCAAGGAGTCGGCCAAGGTCGCGCACTTCTGCTCGATGTGCGGGCCGAAGTTCTGCTCCATGAAGATCACCCAGGAAGTCCGTGAGTACGCAGCCAATCAGCGTATCGAGGCGACGGATGTGTCCGTGGAAGAAGGCATGCGCGAGCAGGCCGAGCGGTTCCGTCAGGAAGGCAGCCAGCTGTATAAAAAGGTGTAACGCATCCCGGCCCCTTCCTGTGGGAGGGGCACATTTTTCTGTGTGGGGCACGGCCCTGTGGGGGCGGGTTTACCTGCGAATGCTGAGTTCACTGACGCATTCGTGGGTAAACCCACTCCCACAGGGCTGTGCCCTTCGTCAGTTGGACTCGGTATCCCCAACAACAACTCTGGTAAGCCCGCCGATGACCACTCCCAGCCACTTCTCCCCCGACCACCCGGTCCCTCACGGGCAGCGCCAATTCGGCGCCCGCGACCTGTTTTCCCTCTGGTTCTCCCTCGGCATCGGCCTGATGGTCCTGCAGGTCGGCGCGCTACTGGCGGCAGGCCTTGGCTTGGCAGGCTCGGTGCTGGCGATCGCGCTGGGCTCCGCGGTAGGCGTGCTGCTGTTGGCGGCGGCCGGGGTCATCGGCAGCGACACCGGGCTATCGGCCATGGCCACCCTGCGCCTGAGCCTGGGGCGTCATGGCGCGCGTCTGCCGGCGCTGCTCAACTTGTTGCAACTGGTGGGGTGGGGGGCGTTTGAGATCATCGTCATGCGCGATGCCGCCAGCCTGCTCGGCACCCGGGCGTTCGGCGAGGGCAGCGGCTGGAGCAGCCCTCTGCTCTGGACCTTGTGCTTTGGCGCTCTGGCCACCTTGCTGGCGGTGAGCGGCCCACTGACCTTCGTGCGCAAGGTGCTGCGCAAATGGGGTATCTGGCTGCTGCTCGGGGCGTGCCTGTGGCTGACCTGGAACCTGTTCGCCAAGGCGGACCTGGCGGGCCTGTGGCGCCAGGCGGGCGATGGCTCGATGTCGCTGGCGGTGGGCTTTGACATCGTCATCGCCATGCCGTTGTCGTGGTTGCCGTTGATCGCCGACTACTCACGTTTCGGCCAGCGAGCCAGCCGCGTGTTCGGCGGTACGGCGCTGGGCTTTTTCATTGGCAATGCCTGGCTGATGAGCTTGGGCGTGGCCTACACCCTGGCCTTCGCGCCGAGCGGTGAGGTCAATGCACTGCTACTGGCCTTGGCGGGGGCAGGTCTGGGTATTCCACTGCTGCTGATCTTGCTGGATGAGTCGGAGAACGCCTTTGCCGACATCCATTCTGCTGCCGTGTCTACGGGTTTGCTGGTGCGCATGAAGGTCGAGCACCTGGCCCTGGCCATCGGCGTGCTGTGCACATTGATCGCCCTGCTGGCGCCGCTGGCGCAGTACCAGAACTTCTTGCTGTTGATCGGATCGGTGTTCGCGCCGTTGTTCGGTGTCGTGCTGATGGACCACTTCGTCATTCGTCGTCGGCAGATGCCGGCGGCGATCAGTGGCTTACACTGGCAGGCGCTGGTCGCCTGGGCGGTGGGGGTGGCGGCATATCACTTCATGGCCAATGTCGCACCGGAGCTGGGGGCGACCCTGCCGGCACTGCTGCTGGCAGGGGTACTGCATGGCCTGCTGAGCCTCAGCCGCGGCCAGGAAACAGCTCGGGCTTGAGCACGCCATTGAGGCGTGGATAGGGGATCTTCAGTTCGATGTGGCCCATGGAATAGGGCGCAATGGCATAGACTTCGTACTTGACCACCACCGCGCCATAGGTCAGCGCCACGTGCGGGGACTTGCGGAACGGCCAGGTCTTGATGAATTCGGGGTCCTTGTCCATGCCGGTGCTGATCATCCAGGCGCGGTGGGACTCCTCGACCGTCTTCCAGAAGGTCTCCTCCTGGCCCGGCAGCAGCATGTCCTGCAGGGTCAGGACCTTGTCCAGCTTGCGCGAATAGTTGATGAACCCGCGCCCCGGCATGCCGTGGGCGCCACCGCTGTCCAGATAGCTGGACAGTTCGATGATCACCAGCCCGTCATGCTGCTCGCGTACCTTGGCCTGCAGGTAGCTGCTGTTGCGTTTTTCGGCACTGGCCAGGTATTGCTGCTCATAGGCTTGCAGCGAGGTAGGCGCGGTGCTGCGCTGGTTGTCTTCGGTCAGCTGCAGCAGGCGCTGTTCGACGATGGCGTCGAGCTTGGGCAGGGCCGGGAAATGAATGGTGTCGATGTTCACCAGTGGGCAGTCGCTCTCGCTGCAACCGGGTTTGACGTGTTCCCAGGCGTCGCGCTTGACCTCGAGCGGGGCTCGGTAGTTGGGCTCGAACAGGCTTTGGCAGGCGCCAAGGGCCAATGCCAGCACAGCCACGGAAGTCAGTTTGACAAGCGTCATGATGATCCTTGCAGAACAGATGGAGTCGAGCTTCGACCGTCGGCGCGGCCTTCAGTTCGCCACTAAGCTAACAGAGTAGAGACGCTCTGTCCTGGCCGCCTGAACGGTCGTTGGAAAGGGGTGAAACACGACGGCTCGCAGAGTAGGATGGCGCGATGCGGTAAATGAGGTAACGAGGATTCCCATGTCAGATACGTTGAATTCAGTGCCCAAGGCGGTCGAGATCGTCGAGCAGGCCAACTGCTTCCAGGGCTTCTACCGGCTCGACAAGGTGCGCTTGCGCCATGAGTTGTTCGCTGGCGGCATGGGGCGGGAGATCAGCCGGGAACTGTTCGTGCGCCATGATGCGGTCTGTGTGCTGCCATACGATCCTCAGCGTGACGAGGTGGTACTGATCGAGCAGTTCCGCGTCGGTGCCTTGGGCAAGGTCGAGAACCCTTGGCTGATCGAGATGGTCGCCGGGCTCATCGACAAGGACGAGGAGCCCGAGGAGGTCGCCCACCGCGAAGCTCAGGAGGAAGCCGGCCTGACCTTCAGCGCACTGTGGCCCATGACCCGCTACTTCCCGTCGCCCGGAGGCAGTGACGAGTACGTGCACCTGTTCCTGGGGCGCTGCTCCAGCGAAGGCGCCGGCGGGCTGCATGGTCTTGAGGAAGAAGGCGAGGACATCCGCGTGCGCGTCTGGTCGTTCGAGGACGCCCTGCAGGCTGTGCGTGACGGGCGTATCTGCAACGCCGCGACCATCATCGGCCTGCAATGGTTGGCGCTGAACCGTGCGGAAGTGCGAGGGATGTGGTCGTGAACCTGTTACGCGAGCGCTATCGGGTCGACCTGGCCGGGCTGCAGGCAGCCTGCGAGGCCAACTACGCCCGCCTGATGCGTCTGTTGCCAGACATGCGCACCACCCAGAGCTCGCGGCGCATCGGCATGACCCAAGGTGACCAGATGCTGGGCGTGCTGGTGCTCGACGTGGTGCTGGCGTGCCCCTACACCACCACCCTGCGCGTGCGTCAGGAACACAGCCTGCCCTGGTTGCCGGTGCCGCATCTGGAGGTGCAGGTGTACCACGATGCACGCATGGCCGAAGTGGTCAGTGCCGAGCATACCCGGCGCCTGCGCAGCATCTATCCCTATCCCAACGCGGCCATGCACCAGCCGGATGAAAAAGCTCAGCTCAACCTGTTCCTGGGTGAATGGCTCAGCCACTGCCTGGCCTGCGGCCATGAGTTGGAAGCCGTTCGCTGAAATGTGACGGCGGTCGGTTTCAGCCCTTTGCTCCGGCCCCTTCGGCATCCCATAATCGCGCTGAATCCGTTCGAGGAGCCGGCCGTTGCCGCAATTCAATCTCCCTCAAGCCTCGGCACCCCTGCAGGTGGTGCAACTGACCGACGCCCACCTGTTCGCGGACGCGGGCGGCACCCTGCTGGGCATGAATACCCGCGACAGCTTGCAGCATGTGGTCGAGCAAGTGCGGCGCGAGCAGCCGCAACCGGACTTACTGCTGTGCACCGGTGATCTGTCCCAGGATGGCAGCGTCGCGTCCTATGAAGCCTTCCGCCAGCTGACTGCGGTGTTGGGTGCGCCGAGCCGCTGGCTGCCGGGCAATCACGATGAGGCCAAGGTGATGGCCGAGTTCGCGCAGGGCAGCGACCTGGTGCAGGCGGTGACCGATCTGGGCGCCTGGCGCATTGTCATGCTCAACTCGAACGTGCCCGATGCCACCCATGGTTGGCTCGCCGACGATCAACTGGCCCTGCTGGAGCAAGCCCTGGCTGGAGCGGGGGAGCGTCACTGCCTGGTCTGCCTGCACCATCAGCCTGTGGACATCGGTTGTGCCTGGATCGCGCCGATCGGCCTGCGCAATGCCGATGAACTATGGAAGCGACTGCGCGGTTATACACAGGTAAGGGCAGTGCTCTGGGGGCATATCCACCAGCCTTGGGATGAGCGGCGTGAAGGTGTTCGTCTGTTGGCCACGCCCTCGACCTGCATCCAGTTCGCCCCCAACAGTGAGGACTTCCAGGTCAGCGAGGAGCAGCCCGGTTACCGGTGGTTGCGCTTGCATGGCGATGGGCGAGTCGAGAGTGGGTTCGAGCGGGCCCGGGATTTCAACGTACAGCTGGATTTCAACAGTCCGGGGTATTGAGGCTCGGTGTGCTCCAGGTAAGGGCCCGCGAACAAGATGCAAGCCCTTGGCCGCCTGCGGCGTGAAGAATTTGTTGCGAAAAGCCCGAAGCTGCGCCAAAACCCAGCGAACAAGCTACACTGCGCGTCCCTGCGCCCGCACGGACGGGCGCGCCGCAGTACACTCCGGGGGCAGCATGTCGGGTTCCATCCTTTATATCCACGGCTTCAACAGCTCGCCGCTGTCGAGGAAAGCCCTCCAACTCGAGGCGGTGATGCAGCAACTGGGCCTGGCCGACCAACTGCGTGTGCCTGCCTTGCATCACCACCCGCGTCAGGCCATTGCCCAGCTCGAAGGGGCCATCGCCGAGCTGGGCCACCCTTTACTGGTGGGCAGTTCGCTCGGCGGCTACTATGCCACCTACCTGGCCGAGCGCCATGGCCTGAAGGCACTGCTCATCAACCCGGCGGTCGGACCGCACCGGCTGTTCGACGGATACCTCGGCACCCAGCGCAACCTGTACACCGACGAGACCTGGGAGCTGACCCTGGACCATGTACACGCCCTGGCCGAGCTGGAGGTGCCGCCCCCCCTGGATGCCAACCGCTATCAGGTATGGTTGCAGACCGCCGATGAAACCCTGGATTATCGCCATGCCGAGCGCTATTACCGAGCTTGTGCCCTGCGCATCCAGGCTGGCGGCGACCACGGTTTCCAGGGTTTCGCCGAGCGTCTTCCGGCATTGCTGGCCTTCGCCGGCATTGCGCGCGGGCAGTATGCGGCGCTCGATTTTTCTGTATTTTGACTTTTTGCATTCACCAGACTGACGACGAGAACCCATGGCCAATCCCAGCGCTAGCGCCTATAACGCAGACGCCATCGAAGTCCTCTCGGGCCTTGACCCGGTCCGCAAGCGGCCGGGCATGTATACCGATACCAGCCGGCCCAACCACCTGGCCCAGGAAGTCATCGACAACAGTGTCGACGAAGCCCTGGCCGGCCACGCCCGTTCGGTACAGGTGATTCTCCACGCCGATCATTCGCTGGAAGTCTGCGACGATGGTCGCGGCATGCCGGTGGACATTCACCCCGAGGAGGGGGTGTCCGGGGTCGAGCTGATCCTCACCAAGCTGCATGCTGGCGGCAAGTTCTCCAACAAGAACTACCAATTCTCCGGCGGCCTGCATGGGGTGGGCATCTCGGTGGTCAACGCCTTGTCCAGCCAAGTCCGCGTACGCGTCAAGCGCGATGGCACCGAGTACCAGATGACCTTCGCCGATGGCTACAAGGCCAGCGAACTGGAGGTGGTCGGCACTGTTGGCAAGCGCAACACTGGCACCAGCGTCTATTTCAGCCCCGACCCGAAATACTTCGATTCACCTAAGTTTTCCATCAGCCGCCTCAAGCATGTGCTCAAGGCCAAGGCCGTGCTTTGCCCAGGCCTTCTAGTCAGCTTCGAAGACAAAGCCAGCGGCGAAAAGGTCGAATGGCATTACGAGGACGGCCTGCGCTCGTACCTGGTCGATTCGGTCAGCGAGTTCATGCGTCTGCCCGACGAGCCGTTCTGCGGCAGCCTCGCGGGCAACAAGGAGGCGGTCGACTGGGCCTTGCTATGGTTGCCCGAGGGCGGCGACAGCGTCCAGGAAAGCTATGTCAACCTGATCCCCACCGCCCAGGGCGGCACGCACGTCAATGGGCTGCGCCAGGGGCTGCTGGATGCGATGCGCGAGTTCTGCGAGTTTCGCAACCTGCTGCCGCGTGGCGTCAAGCTGGCGCCCGAGGATGTCTGGGAGCGCATCACTTTCGTCTTGTCCATGAAGATGCAGGAGCCACAGTTCTCTGGCCAGACCAAGGAGCGCCTGTCATCCCGCGAGGCGGCGGCGTTCGTTTCCGGCGTGGTCAAGGATGCGTTCAGCCTGTGGCTCAATGCCCACCCCGAGCTGGGCATGCAATTGGCGGAGCTGGCCATCAGCAACGCTGGGCGTCGTCTGAAGGCGAGCAAGAAGGTCGAACGCAAGCGCATCACCCAAGGCCCGGCACTGCCTGGCAAGCTGGCCGACTGCGCAGGCCAGGACCCGATGCGTGCCGAGCTGTTCCTGGTCGAAGGTGACTCGGCCGGCGGTTCGGCCAAACAGGCGCGTGACAAGGAGTTCCAGGCGATCCTGCCCCTGCGCGGCAAGATCCTCAACACCTGGGAAGTCGATGGTGGCGAAGTCCTCGCCAGCCAGGAGGTGCACAACATCGCCGTGGCCATCGGGGTCGATCCGGGCGCTGCGGACCTGTCGCAGTTGCGCTACGGCAAGATCTGCATCCTCGCCGACGCCGACTCCGACGGTCTGCATATCGCCACGCTGCTATGTGCCTTGTTCGTTCAGCACTTCCGCCCGCTGGTGGAAGCCGGTCACGTGTACGTGGCCATGCCACCGCTGTATCGCATCGACCTGGGCAAGGAGATCTACTACGCCCTCGACGAGGCGGAACGCGACGGCATCCTGGACCGCCTGGTGGCCGAGAAGAAACGTGGCAAACCGCAGGTCACCCGATTCAAGGGGCTGGGCGAGATGAACCCACCGCAGTTGCGCGAGACCACCATGGATCCGAACACCCGGCGCCTGGTCCAGCTGACCCTGGACGATGTGCAGGGCACCACCGAGATCATGGACATGCTGCTGGCCAAGAAGCGCGCCGGCGATCGCAAGAGCTGGCTGGAGACCAAAGGTAATCTCGCCGAGGTACTGGTTTGACCCGCCTGCTCGCAGCGGTCTGCCTGCTGTTGGTCGCCTTGCCGAGCCTGGCGGCCAACTGGCCTGAGCTCAAGATGAGCGAGGAACACCCGGTCGATGGCATGCGCGGTGGCAACCTGTCGGGCCTGGCCTGGTGCCGTGGGGCCTTGTGGACGGTGTCCGACCGGGACGACGACCGCATCTACCGCCTCGATCAGCAGGACCGGACCTGGCGTGCCCAGCCACTGACGTTCACCCCGCCACCGGTGCCGGAGAGCGGTCTGCCTTGGGGATTGAAGTCGCGTAATTGGGCGGCCTCTTATATCCGCGGCGGCGAGCTTGACTTCGAGGGCATCAGCTGTGATCAGGCCGGCAACTTCTACCTGATCAGCGAAGCCCATGCCGCGGTGTTGCAACTGCCTGCCGATGGCGAACCGCGCTGGCTGAAGATCGACCCGGCCATGGTGCGCCAGGCGCGTGCCAGCGGCATGCTGCTGCACTTCAATGCACTGTTCGAAGGGCTGGCAGTCCACCCGTCCGGGGATCGTCTGTGGCTGGCGGCCGAGCGGGAGCGACGCGGTCTGCTGCTGATAGAACGCCAGCAGTCGGTCTGGAACTGCGCACGCAGCTGTGTGTTGCTCAGCGAGGCGGGCGTCGAAATGCAGCCCAAGCAAATGCCCAATCCGCAGGCCATGGCGCGGGACTTCTCCGACCTGGCATGGTACGAGGGCAAACTGTACACCCTCGAACGCAACGCCTATCGCATCTGCCGCCGTGACAGCGAGAGCGGGCAGGTCGAGCGTTGCTGGTCGTTCGCCGCCGATGCCTTGGTTGAATCGCGCCGCTACGACCAACCGTATGGGCTGGCCGAGGCGTTGGTGATCGACGCCAAAGGTGCCTGGGTGGGTGTGGACAACAACAACGGCGATCGTGCCGATGGTGAGGCTCGTCCAATCGTCTGGCGTTTCGCGGCCCCTGAAGGTGGCTGGAACGCCAAGCCGTAGGCTTGCCGGCCGATTTGAATTTACCCGGCGCGGCGGTAGTTGCCGTCGCGCCAGAACCTGAAATGACGAGGCCCGCATGAGCGACTCACTGGAACTCAGTCTCGAAGGCGTCGAACGCCGCTCCTTGGCTGACTTCACCGAACAGGCCTACCTCAACTACTCCATGTACGTGATCATGGACCGTGCCTTGCCGCATATCGGCGACGGTCTGAAGCCGGTGCAACGACGCATCGTTTACGCCATGAGCGAGTTGGGGCTCGATGCCGATGCCAAGCACAAGAAATCGGCGCGCACCGTCGGTGACGTGCTCGGCAAGTTCCACCCCCATGGCGACTCGGCCTGCTACGAGGCCATGGTGCTGATGGCCCAGCCATTCAGCTACCGCTATACCCTGGTCGATGGCCAGGGCAACTGGGGTGCGCCGGACGATCCGAAGTCATTCGCCGCTATGCGTTACACCGAGGCGCGCCTGTCGCGTTATTCGGAGGTGTTACTCAGCGAGCTGGGCCAGGGCACTGTCGACTGGGTGCCGAACTTCGATGGCACGCTCCAGGAGCCTGCCGTGTTGCCGGCGCGCCTGCCGAACATCCTGCTCAACGGCACCACCGGCATCGCCGTGGGCATGGCCACCGACGTGCCACCGCACAACCTGCGTGAAGTCGCCAGCGCTTGCGTGCGCCTGCTCGACGAGCCCAAGGCCACCATCGAGCAACTGTGCGAGCACATCCAGGGGCCGGACTATCCGACCGAAGCCGAGATCGTCACGCCCCGCGCCGAGATCCTCAAGCTCTACGAGAGCGGCCGTGGCTCGATCCGCATGCGCGCCGTGTACCGGGTAGAAGACGGCGACATCGTGGTGACGGCCCTGCCGCACCAGGTCTCCGGTGCCAAGGTGTTGGAGCAGATCGCCGCGCAAATGCAGGCCAAGAAGCTGCCGATGGTCGCCGACCTGCGCGATGAGTCGGATCATGAGAACCCCTGCCGTATCGTCATCATCCCGCGTTCGAACCGGGTGGATACCGACGAACTGATGCAGCATCTGTTCGCCACCACGGACCTCGAGAGCAGCTATCGGGTCAACGTCAACATCATCGGTCTGGACGGCCGGCCGCAGCTGAAGAACCTGCGTGCCTTGCTGCTCGAATGGTTGGAGTACCGCATCGGTACCGTCCGCCGCCGCTTGCAGCACCGTCTGGAGAAGGTCGAGAAACGCCTGCATCTGTTGGAAGGCTTGCTCACAGCGTTTCTCAACCTGGATGAAGTCATCCACATCATTCGCACCGAAGACCAGCCCAAGCAGGCTCTGATCGCTCGCTTCGACCTCACCGAGGTTCAGGCCGATTACATCCTCGAGACCCGCCTGCGTCAGCTGGCGCGCCTGGAAGAGATGAAGATCCGCGGCGAGCAGGACGAACTGCTGAAGGAACAGGCCAAGCTGCTGGCGCTGCTGGGCAGCGATGCCAAGCTGCGCAAGCTGGTGCGCAGTGAGCTGATCAAGGATGCCGAGACCTACGGCGACGACCGCCGCTCGCCGATCGTCGAGCGAGCTGAGGCCAAGGCACTCTCGGAAAACGAGCTGATGCCGACCGAGCCTGTTACCGTCGTGCTTTCCGAGAAGGGCTGGGTACGCTGCGCCAAGGGGCATGACATCGATGCCACAGGCCTGTCCTACAAGGCCGGTGATGGCTTCAAGGGCGCTGCCGCGGGCCGCTCCAATCAGTACGCCGTGTTCATCGATTCCACCGGGCGCAGCTATTCGCTGGCTGCCCACAGCTTGCCTTCGGCACGTGGCCAGGGTGAACCGCTGACCGGTCGTCTGACGCCGCCACCGGGCGCGAGCTTCGAATGCGTGCTGCTGCCTGATGACGATGCGCTCTATGTGGTAGCCTCCGACGCCGGCTACGGCTTCGTGGTCAAAGGCGAAGACCTGCAGGCGAAGAACAAGGCCGGCAAAGGGCTGCTCAGCCTGCCCAACGGCGCCAAGGTCATGACTCCAAGGCCGGTGACGGACCGGGAGCAGGACTGGCTGGCTGCGGTGACCACCGAAGGTCGCCTGCTGATCTTCAAGGTCAGCGATCTGCCGCAATTGGGCAAAGGCAAGGGCAACAAGATCATCGGCGTGCCCGGTGACCGGGTCGCCAGCCGTGAAGAGTTTGTCACTGACCTTGCGGTAGTGAGTGAGGGGGCGACCCTTGTATTGCAAGCGGGCAAGCGTACGCTATCTCTCAAGCCTGACGATCTTGAGCATTACAAAGGCGAGCGGGGACGGCGTGGCAGCAAGCTGCCGCGTGGCTTCCAGCGCGTGGATGGCATGGCGGTTGAACGCCCTGAGTGAACCGGCTGTCTGTCTGAAGCGGCAATTACAGCGTCATTTCAGGCAGAAATGCTGGAGTCGGGCGGTTATTTCGCGGATGATAGTGCCCTTGCGGTACCGGCGTGGCCGTGTGCCCGTAAGAATCTACATGAGTATCACTGCGGTTTGCCCCTGGGCGACCGCTTGGATGGGATGAATGAAATTTCTGCGCCTTCCATTTGCGCTGTTGATGACAGGTCTGCTGGGACTGAGCGGATGCAGCATGCATCAGCCGGTAGCCTTGTATCAGCTGGACAGCGGTGATCCAGGCCAGCCCTCGCAGAGCGCCGGCATGGCGGTTGTGCTCGGCCCGGTATCGGTCGCCGATTACCTGCAACGTGAAACCTTCCTGCAGCGTCAGCCTGATGGCAGCCTGACCTCGGCGACCGACGGTCGTTGGGCCGGCAGTTTGTCCTCGGACATCGATCAGTTGCTGGTTCGCCAATTGGCCTGGCGTCTGGACAGCCAGCGCGTGGTCCTGGCCCCGGCGACCGCCGGTTTCAATCCTGACGTGCAAGTGTTGCTGTCGATTACCCGCCTGGATTCGGGCAAGAACCAGCCGGCGATTCTCGACGCCCAGTGGCGCCTGCTCGATCGTCGCGGCAAGGTACGGGATAACCGTATCGTTCACCTGGAGCAGCCACACGAGGGCTCCGAGGCGTCCCAGGTGCAGGCCCAGGGGCAATTGCTGCAGAAGCTGGCCGAGCAGCTCAGTGTTGCGGTCAAACCGCTGGCTAACCAGCCGGCAATTGCTGAAGAGACCCCGCCTCAACGCAAGTCCGCCCCGGTTCAAGTCAAGAAGGGGCCTGAGAAGCCAAAGATTCCGATGGCCTCGCCGATTCGGACCGACATGGAGGTCTACCGGTTCTAAACCGATAGACACAAAAAAAAGCCCGCAGCGATGCGGGCTTTTTTTTGCTTCGTGAAGTGCTGGTGATTCGAGCTGTTGGAACGGTTGCGAATTAGAAGGCCGGTGTACGGACCCTCGCAGGTTGAGCCAGCTCCTACGGTGCGCTGGCTCGGCCCCAATCGTTCCTGAAGCTCAGGCCCGGCGCTCGTGCATGCGCGCCAACTGGCGCTCGAGCATGGACGGATAGGGCTCCATCAGTCGCTCGACGCAGCAGGCGCCTTCTGGGCTGGCTATCGGGCGGATGCGGGCTCGTTGACGAATCAGTCCATCATCGCTGATCTTGCGCTCCACCAGCAGCAAGTTACGGCTGTGCTGCGAGAGCGCCAGGGCATCCTGAGCTTTTTCGGTCATCAGCAGGTCGACCTGCTCCAGACCCTGCAGGTCGTCTGCCAGGACCAAGCCCAGCTGCAGTTGCAGGGTGATGCCACTGTCGGCCACCTCGATCTGCAAGGCATGGCCCAGCGCCCGTAGCAGTTCGCCGCAGCAGATGGCATTGGTCAGGTAATCCTCGCCACAGTCGCGACTGTGGAACAGCAACAGGGTGCTGCCATCGTTGAGGGTGTAGGTCTCGCCGTCATACAGCGATGCGGCCTGCTCCAGGCAGTCGCGATAGCGCTCCAGCAACTCGGTCAGGCGTGTGCGGGGCAGGCGGCGCAGTTGCTCCTGGGAGCCCAGTTGCACGGCGAGCACGGCGCTGTACTGCGGCTCGTCGGACACAGCAGCGACAGGCTTGGCGTGGCTGTCCTCGGCGTCGATCAGACCGGCGAAGGCATCATCGTCCTCGTCGTCTTCAGTTGCGATCTTGGTTTTTGTCGTGGCCTTGGGGGTAACGACGACTTCGTCCAGGTCCTCGAAATCTTCTTCGATTTCCTCCGGTTCTGGCGGCGGGGGGGGGGGCCAGGCGGGTGTGCAACTGACGCGCCAGGTCGCCGATCTCGTCCTGACGGTCGGTTGCAGGCGTATATGGGTGCGGGTCGCGCAGCCACACGCGCAACTGCAAGAGCGGCGTGGTGATGTGACGGCCCAGGCGCAGGCTCAGGGCCAGTGCCAAGGCCAGCAGGATGCCGCCGAGGATACCCATGCTCTGCAGGCTGATGGTCATCGGCTGCTGGAACTGACTCATGTCCAGGCTGATGCGCAGTTGCCCGGCGGTCACGTCCTGGAAGGTGATCTTGGTCTGGTAAAGCCCTTCAGCCTCGCCCAGCAGTCCGTTCTTCGGCCGTTGGCCGGCTTCGGCCAGCATGCGGTTGTCCACGCTGTAGATGGCCGCATGGGCCACCAGCGGATTCTTCACCAGATTGCCCAGCAATACGTTTAGGCTGAGGATGTCATTCGACACCAGCAGCTCGGTCGCCGAGTTGGCGGTCTGGATGGTCAGGCTCTGGCCGAGGGCGTCGGCCTGCTCATGCATGGCCTGCCGGAACTGCAGACCCATGACGCAGGCATAGATCACCAGCGCCAGGGCCACCAGGAAAATATTGTGGCTGGCGATGCGCAGAGCCAGCGGAACGCGACGCTGGCGCAGGGCTCGGAAGATCATCAGGAAGAAGTTATCAGGTTTGACTGGCGTGGGCCGGTTCACAGAGCGCGGCTCTTTATGGCGAAAAAGGTGTTGCGCAGTATAGCGAGCCGTGTTTTGTCGGCAAAGTATCGGTAGTGCCCGATGGTCACGGAAAATCGGTAGAATGCGCATTTTTCATCGAAGTCGGAGCCCGGTCTTGCGCGAAATCGTCCTGATCAACATCACTGGTGAAGACCGTCCCGGTCTCACTGCGGCCATCACTGGCGTCCTGGTCCAGGGCGGTGTGAACATTCTCGACATCGGCCTGGCGGTGATGCATGGCACCCTGTCCTTCGGCATTCTGGTCGATATCCCGGACAACGAAGTGGCCACCAACTTGCTGCAGAGCGTTCAGGCCAAAGCTCATGCGCTGAACCTGCAGGCCCGCTACACGCCCATTTCCGAGGCCGACTACCAGCATTGGGCCGACAGCCAGGGCGAGGCACGCCATATCGTGACGTTGCTCAGCCGCAAAGTGACACCGGAGCAGTTGCAGCGGGTCAGTGCTGTGATCAGCCAGTACGGCCTGACCATCGAGCGCATCGAGCGCCTGTCCGCTCGGGTGTCGCTGGATGCCTCCTGCGAGAAGAGCAAGGCCAGCCTCGAGATTTCCGTACGCGGCGAGCCGAGTGATTCCCAGGCCCTGCGCGCGGACTTCTTCGCCCTGGCCGAGGAGCTGAGCGTCGACATCGCCTTCCAGAAAGATGACCTGTTCCGCCGCAACCGGCGCCTGGCCGTGTTCGACATGGACTCGACGCTGATCGAGGCTGAAGTGATCGACGAGCTGGCCAAGGCCGCCGGGGTGGGCGAGCAAGTGGCGGCGATCACCGAGCGCGCCATGCGCGGTGAGTTGGATTTCCGTGCCAGCTTCAAGGAGCGCATGGCCTTGCTCAAGGGCTTGGATGTTGGCGTGCTGGACCAGATCGGCGCTTCCCTGCGCCTGACGGAGGGGGCCGAGCACCTGTTCGCCGAGCTCAAGCGGCTGGGCTACAAGACAGCGATCTTGTCTGGTGGCTTCTCCTACTTCGCCAAGCAGGTGCAAGCGCGCCTGGGCATCGACTATGTCTTTGCCAACGAACTGGAAGTGGTCGACGGCAAGGTCACCGGCGTCGCTGTTGAGCCGATCGTCGATGCGCAGCGCAAGGCCGATCTGCTGCAGCAACTGGCGAGCGAAGAAGGCCTGCAGTTGGAACAGACCATTGCCGTGGGTGATGGCGCCAACGACCTGCCGATGCTGTCGCTGGCCGGCCTGGGTGTGGCTTTCCGTGCCAAGCCGCTGGTGCGCCAGTCGGCCAAGCAGGCAATCTCCACCCTGGGGCTCGATGGCGTGCTGTACCTGCTGGGCCTACGGGATCGCGACGCGCGTAGCTGAGGTTGGCGCCTAATGACGTAGCACCATGAAAAAGGCCCCGCCTGTGCGGGGCCTTTTTTCGTGGCGATGACTCAGGCTTGGGCAGGCTGTGCGAGCAACTCGCCCATGCGTACCGCGGAGCCTGCACCCAGGCTTTGCGCCCACTTCACCTGCTCTGGGCCAAAAAGCACGATTGCGGTCGAACCCAGCTTGAAACGGCCCAGTTCGGCGCCTTTCTCCAAGTGGATAGGGGCACGGCTGCCTTCGTCGTAGCGGAAGGTCTTGAGTTCACGCTTGGGTGGCGTGACCAGGCCTGCCCAGACCGTCTCGATCGAGGCCACGATCATTGCGCCGACCAGCACTACAGCCATCGGGCCACGCTCCGTATCGAACAGGCAGACTACACGCTCGTTGCGGGCGAACAGCTCGGGTACGTTCTCGGCAGTGGTCTGGTTGACCGAGAACAGCCGGCCTGGCACGTAGACCATTTCTCGCAGGGTGCCGGCCAGTGGCATGTGCACGCGATGGTAGTCCTTAGGCGACAGGTAGATAGTGGCGAACTCCCCCCCCATGAAGGGCGCGGCCAGGGCGGGATCGCCGCCAAGCAGTTCCAGGGCACTGAAACTGTGCCCTTTGGCCTGGAAGATACGGCCATGCTCGATCGGGCCGAGCTGGCTGACGGCACCATCGGCCGGGCACAGGATGGCGCCTGGGGTTTCGTCCAGCGGGCGGGCGCCTGGCTTCAGGGCGCGGGTGAAGAAGGCGTTGAAATGTTCGTAGGCGGTCAGGTCTTCGACCAATGCCTCGGACATGTTCACCTGGTAGCGCTTGGCGAACCAGGCGGTGAAGGCGTTCTTGAACCAGCGGGCGCGGCATTCGGCGACGCAGCCGGCCAGCCGCGAGAGCAGGTGATGCGGCAGCAGGTACTGGCTGATGATGAACAAACGGGATTTCATTGGGTTTCCTTGGAATTTCAAACTTCTACAGGCGTGTCCGGATGGTTGCCCCATTCGCCCCAGGAGCCGGCGTAGGCCTTCACTCGTGGATAGCCGAGGGCTTTGGCCACCAGATAGGTGAAGCCGGAACGATGGTGGGTCTGGCAGTGAGTGATCACTTCCTTGTCCGGGGTGATGCCGAGTTGTTGCAGGATGTCGGCCATGTCCGAGCGGATGCGCAGGTGGTCGTTCAGGTCCATGCCTGCGGTCCACTCGAAGTTGACCGCGCCGGGAATGTGCCCGCCTTTGGCGGCCAGGACTTTCTCGCCTTTGTACTCGCCGGGGCTGCGGGCGTCCCAGATGGCCAGGTCCGCCGCGCCCAGTCGGCTTTGCAGGTATTCGCGGGTGGCGGTGGGCTCTGCATGCAGTTGCAGGCTGACCGGGCTGCCGCCGCTTGGCGGGATTTCAACGCTGAGCTTGTCAGCGGGCCAGGCCTGGATGCCGCCATTGAGGTAGTGGTAACGCGTGTGCCCGATGACATCGAGCAGCCAGATGAAGCGCCCGGCCCAGCCGCCCCCTTCATCGTCGTACACCACATAGACCGCATCGTCCCGGTGCTCGAGTTCACCGAACAGCTTCTCCAGGTCAGCCCGCGCCGGCAGCAATCCAGGTGCCGGTGGTTGTCCCAGCTGGGTGCGCTTGGGATCGACGAACCGGGCGCCAGGGATGTGCCCGCTGCCATAGCGATTGACGCTGGTCAGGTCGACGAGGATCAGCTGTGGCGAATCCAGGCGCGCGAGCAGGTCGGCCGGTTCGATCACCAGGGGCAAGCCGGAAAAGTCAGTCATCCACGATCTCCAGGGTGGAATAGAGGAGGCGATTGTAGCCTAAGGCTCAAGCGTTGCGGTTGGTAAAGGCCGACAGGGCACGCTCGGTGCATTGGGCTGTCTTGCCGAAAGCTTGCACGCTGACATCGGCCATGGGCCTGCCGCCTTGGTCGGCGATCATCAGCATCGTCACCTGGCCGTTGACTGCCAGCGAGCGCAGCAACAAATGCTCGCTGGACAGCAGTGCTCGCAAAGGAGTTGGCAGCAAGGCCGAGTACTGGGCGTGGTTCTCCGGCGTCAGGCGCAGTTGCGCTGCCTGGCCCATCAGCCGTTGCAACAATTTGCTCTGGTTCAGTGGCAGCACCAGCGAGGCTGCCTCCGGGGGCAGACCTGCGGTCTGCTGAACACGCAGGCATTCATTGGGTCTGTCGAGCGCCAGCAGCATGACCCGCTGCATACCGCAGGCCAGGAGGGCTTCGCGCGCCTGGGTGCTAAGGTGCAGGATGGTGGTGAAGGGGCTGGGTTGGACCAGCAACTCGCCACAGATTTTGCGCCAGTGTTCCAGATCCTTACTGGTGGGTGGCTCAGGTGCGAGCATGTCCGGATGCGGTCGCCGCTGGTGCCAGGGCCAGAGCAGCGCTTCGGCGGGATGGAACAGGGCGTGCCGGGCGTGGTGCCGGGCACTGGCTGCCGCTTGCTGGTGAACCTGTTGCTGGACATCGTCGAGCGAGGTTTGTAGGTACAAGGCCGTCAGCAACTGCCAGCGCAGTAGGTGAGGGTTGTCCCAGCCCACCTGCGCCGCCAGAGCCAGTCCGTTGGCCAGCAGCACGGTGTTGGCCGGTTGGTTGAACCAGCGGCGCAGCCCGGGCTCTTCATCCAGACGCTGTTGCTGGGAGAAGGCATCCTGCTCGCGCGCGATGGTCAGGATCTGGGCTAATTGTTCGCGCTCATCGAGCAGCAGGCGATAACCCTGGGTCACCCAGCCGGGCAAGCGCCATTGCTCGGCCATGGCCTGGCACAGGGTCACGATGCGCACGCCGAACAGTGCCTGCTCGACTTCGGCAGCCTCCTCGCCCTTGTGGATGACTCGCAGTTCCCAGGCATCGAGCAATTTAGGGTAGGCCAAAGCCAGGGGCCACAGTGGTGACAGGAACAACAGGCTGCCCCAATGGATCTCTTGCCACAACCGGGCCAGGCGGCTGGCGAACAGGCCACTGGCCTGCTGGGCAGCGTGCTGGCTGATCAGCAGGAACTGACGCAGTACCGGCGGAATATCTTCGCCAGGGACGGCAGGCAGACGTGCCAGCAGGCTCGCGGTGCGGGCCAGACCTAGGCGATTGAGGGCGACTTCCAGGCTTTCGGCGGGTTCGGCCTGGCTGGCGTTGGCCGGATGGTTCGCCTCGCGCATCACCGAAAGCACCAGCGCTGGGCTGTCCTGCATGAGTTCGGCGATGTCGCGCAAAGAGCGCCGGCTATCGTTGATGGCGGCCAGTACCCGGTCATGACTCTCCTTGGGTACTGGCAGGCGGATGCCATCGAGCAGTTTTACCCAGGCATCGAGCGTGGGTGGAATCTGGCTTGGTACCTTAGCGTCCATTGGCATTTTGACATCAGTCCGAACTGGCTTTTCGCATTTTGTGCCTATAGTCTGGCGCAGTTCTGTCGATAAGTAGAAGAAGAGTTTTAAAGCTCCCGCCCCTGACCCTGACCACCACAGCAAGTGCTTTGAACCTATGGCTAAAATTATCGGCATCATCGTCGTATTCGCGAGCGTGCTCGGCGGCTACGTGCTATCCCACGGCAAGATCGCGGCGCTGATCCAGCCGTTCGAAGTGCTGATCATCGGCGGTGCGGCCTTCGGTGCGTTCCTTCAGGCCAACCCTGGTCACATGACCATGCATGTGATCAAGAAGTCGCTGAAGATGTTCGGCACCCGTTTCACTCACACCTTCTACCTGGAGGTGCTGGGCCTGGTCTATGAGATCCTCAACAAGAGCCGCCGCGAGGGCATGATGGCCATCGAGGGTGATATCGAAGACCCAGCCGCCAGCCCCATCTTCGCCAAATACCCGGCCGTTCTGGGCGACGAGCGCATGACCGCGTTCATCTGCGACTACCTGCGCATCATGTCCACCGGCAACATGGCGCCCCACGAGCTCGAAGGCCTGTTCGACATGGAGCTGTTGAACATGAAAGAAGAGCTCGAGCACCCTTCCCATGCGGTGACAGGCATCGCCGATGGCATGCCCGGCTTCGGTATCGTGGCCGCGGTTCTCGGGATTGTCGTGACCATGGCATCGCTGGGCGATGGCGACCAGAAGTCCATCGGTCTGCACGTGGGCGCCGCGCTCGTGGGTACGTTCTTCGGTATTCTCGCGGCCTACGGCTTCTTTGGTCCGTTGGCCAACGCCCTGCGTCATGACGCGAAGGAAGAGCTGAACGTCTACGAGGCAATCAAGGCATCGCTGGTGGCCTCTGCCTCTGGCATGCCGCCGTCGCTGGCCGTGGAGTTCGGGCGCAAGGTGCTTTATCCGGCGCACCGTCCAAGCTTCGCCGAGCTGGAACAAGCGGTTCGCGGTCGCTAAATCATGGAGAACAATCAGCCCATCATCGTCAAGCGCGTCAAGCGCTTTGGCGACGGTCACCACGGCGGTGCCTGGAAGATCGCCTTTG
Organism: Pseudomonas sp. CK-NBRI-02; assembly: GCF_008124495.1. Taxonomy (NCBI): domain Bacteria; kingdom Pseudomonadati; phylum Pseudomonadota; class Gammaproteobacteria; order Pseudomonadales; family Pseudomonadaceae; genus Pseudomonas; species Pseudomonas sp. CK-NBRI-02. The sequence goes on from NZ_VSJH01000031.1 coordinate 136,897, forward strand.
CCGACTTCGCCACCGCGATGATGGCGTTTTTTCTGGTGCTCTGGCTGCTGTCCACGGCCACGCCTGAACAGAAGCTCGCCATCGCTGGCTATTTCAAGGACCCGATAGGCTTCTCCGAGAGCGGCACCCCCTACGTCATCGACTTGGGTGGTTCGCCACAATTGGCGCCGGAGAAAACCATCAATCCGGAAGAAAAATCCGAGCCGACACCTGACACCAGCATCCAGTTGGACAAAGACAAGGTCGAGACCTTGGCCGAGCAGGTCGAGCAGGAGCGCTTGCAATTGCTGTTGCAGGAACTGCAGAACAAGGTCGAGGAAAACCCGCAACTGCAGAAGTTCAAGGACCAGATTCTGTTCGAGATCACCCAGGACGGCCTGCGCATTCAGATCATGGATGCCGAGAACCGGCCGATGTTCGACCTGGGCAGTGCACGCCTGCAGCCATACTTCGAGGACATCCTGTTGGCCATGGCCGACACCATCAAGGCAGTGCCGAACAAGATCAGCATCAGTGGTCATACCGATGCCAAGCCATACGCCGGCACTGGCGAGTTCGGCAACTGGGAACTGTCGGCCAACCGCGCCAACGCCGCGCGCCGTGCGCTGGTCGCCGGAGGGTATCCGGATGAGCAGGTGGCACGGGTGGTGGGTTATGCCTCGTCGTCGCTGTTCGATCGCAAGGACCCGTTCAACCCGGTCAACCGACGCATCGACATCATTGTCCTGACCAAGAAGGCCCAGCGTACCATCGAAGGCGAGCAGGGCACGCCACAGGCCCCGCCGGCGACAGAACAGGTTCCGGCCAATGGTGCGCCGGGGGCGGCTACCCCGGCCGCGCCGGGCCCGGGCGATACGGCTCAGGCGCCGATGCAGCCGCGTGAGCTTCGCCAGAAGCTGAACATCTTCGAAGATGGCGTGTTGAAAATGGACAATACCCAGGAATGAGACCTGGGCTGGGCCAGTCCACATAAGGCCGCGCCTGCAATCGCTGCAGGCGCGGCCTTGTTTTGTCTGGGAACTGTTCGGCAGGCCCGCGCTGGATGACTCAGTAGGTGTCCTGCGGCAGGCTGGCGATGATCGAGCGGTAGCTGTTCATCCGCTGTGGCTTGATGCGCCCGTCATCCAGAGCCTGGAGCAAGGCGCAGCCGGGTTCACGGTCGTGTTTGCAGTCGCGGAAGCGGCAGTGGCCGAGCAGTTCGCGGAACTCGATGAAGCCGGCCTCGACATCGTCGCGGCTGACATGGCCCAGGCCGAATTCGCGGATGCCGGGTGAGTCGATCAGATCACCACCGTTGGGGAAATGGTACAGGCGGGCTGTGGTGGTAGTGTGCGTGCCTTGGCCGGACCATTCGGACAGATCGCCCACACGAGTCCTGACCTCCGGCAACAGGCTGTTGACCAGCGATGACTTGCCGACCCCGGACTGGCCAACGAACACGCTGATGTGCTTGTCCAGCGTCTGCTGCAAACGCTGCATGCCCTCGCCCTGATGAGCCGAAACCTCAAGAAGGGGATAACCCAGGTCGCGGTAAACCGCCAGGAGGGCCTCGATGGTCGGGCCGTTCTGCTCATCGATCAGGTCGGCCTTGTTCAGCAGCAGAAGAGGGCGGATGCCTGCGTGTTCGGCGGCGACCAGGTAGCGGTCGATCAGGTTGGCCTGGGGTTCGGGTGCGGGAGCGAAGACGATCACGATCAGGTCGACATTCGCCGCGACCGGCTTGAGCTGGCCGTGATTGTTCGGCCGGCACAGCTCGGCGGTGCGGGGCATCTGCGCGACGATCACACCATTGCCCTGGTTGCCCGCTCGCCATACCACCCGATCGCCAGTGACCAGTGCCGGTAAATTGGCTCGCAAATGACAGCGAAACACCTGGCCCTTGGACTCGCCATCCTGCGCCTCGACCTCCACCTGCACGCCGAAGTGAGCGATCACCAGCCCCAACTGCTCAGGGCCTAGATCACCCCCTTCCAGCTTCTGCAGGGCGTGTTGCTCACGTTTGGCGGCGCGAGCGGCGCGCTCGCCTTGGATTTTTTCGATGCGCCAGTTTTGGCGACGGTTGAGCTGGCGTTTGGCCATGGAGGTTCCGTGTCGGCGGGGCAGAAGGAAAAACGGCTGGCAGTTTAGCACGCCGGAAGCCCTCGCCTTATTCGGTTACGGTTTCGCGGCCAAATGCACGGCGAAAGCTGCTATTTCTATAGAAATAACTACATATATAGAGAGGGTGAAAAAATCGGGGAAACACCCATCCGACGTTAAGCTTCCGGTGGGTATGGAGTTTCCCTAGGCATCTATGTGCCATTGTGCGACGATGCCGCCCTGCACTAGGAGCTGGCACCTTGCCGCTGTGCAGATTCGATACGCAGGATTTCCAAATGATGGCCTGCCACGCAATGACCAAGGAGCGGGGGAAGGCCGCGATATTGTGCCTGATGGACATGCTGATTAGAGTTTTCTACGGTGATTACCCAGCGTTTCTCTACGTGCCCAGGAGCATGGGTGATCGCATTCCTTCGCAGCGTTTCCTGAGTACGGCGGCTGGCCTGGGATCGGAGGTATTGCATTGGAGGTCGGGCGTTTGAGCATTCGTCCATCATCGGGACCTGATGCAGAAGGTGGCGCGGACGCGCCCTTGGTCTCCGTGCTCGTGCCTTGCTACAACCGCGAGCTGTACATCGAGGAAGCACTGCTGAGCATCCTTGAACAGGATTACCCGAATTTCGAGCTGATCGTCGTCGACGACGGCTCGCAAGATGGCAGTGCCCAGCGGATCGAAGCCTTGCGCGAGCGTTATGGTTTCCAGTTTTATCGCCAGCAGAATCAGGGTGTGAGCGCGGCACTCAACACAGCGCTCAAGTATGCACGCGGTCAGTACATTGCGACCCCGGACTCCGACGATGTCATGTTGCCAGGCCGTCTGGCGCTGCAGGTCGCCTACCTTGAGCAACATCCCGAAGTCGGATGCGTCGGCGCCGGGGTTGTGTATGTGGATGCCAATGGCCGGCGCTTGAAAGCCGAGAAGTGCAAGCCGATACGCGCTTTCAGTTTTTCCGAGTTGCTGGCCACTGCCCGTGCGGTTGGGGCTCCGGTGGCCATGTACCGACGCGAGGCTATGGATCGTGTCGGTGGTTACGACCCGCAGATTCGTATCCAAGACTTCCAGATGACCCTGAAGATCGCCTATCTGGGTTACCGCGTGGATATTCTGCCTGACCTGGTGACGCTGTATCGCAAGCATCCGGGTAACATGTCGACGACGGCCTACAAGCGCCAGCTTGACTATGACCTGATGGCAATCGCCCCTTATCAAGATCATCCCGGCTACCTGCCGGGATTGACCTGCGTGATGAACAAAGCCCTCAAGCACTCGGTGGTTTCGCAAAAGGGCTATGCGCTCGGGTTGTTGATGAAAATTCCGCCGTGGCGCTGGAATCGCGTGACCTGGCGACGCATTCGCCAGCTGGTGTTCAAGTTCCGTGAGTAATCAGATGTTGTCTACAAAGCAAAATTTGCTGCACGCCTGGAATAGCTGGCGGGCGCCCGTACGTGTGGGTGAGGGACGAGCGGCCCGGGTCGCGGAAACGATGCTTGGGATTGGTGTGTTTTGGAGCATTGGGGGCGTGTTCCTGACGCCGACTATGAAGCTCTATCACACGCTTCTGGTGTTGTTCGTCTACCTGCCCGCCTTGTGGTTGGTCATCAGTCGTCCGGCGAGCCTCAAGCAACTGTTGCACGAACGAATCGAGGCGCGCTTGTTCCTGGTATTGCTGGTCTGGGCCGGGCTTTCATTGTTCTGGAATGGTGAGCCGGGTGAACACCTGTCCCGCCTCAAGCGCTTGTTACTGTTCTGCCTGCTGGTCTGCGGGTGGGTGCTGTGGGCACGGATGAGCGAGCAGCGCTTGCGTGGCACCATGATGGTGTTGGGCGCGCTCAATAGCCTGTACAGCGTCGCGGCCTTGCTGTGGTTGAAGCCGGTGTTCGGGCGTATGAGCGGGTTTGGCGGTTTTCTCGACAATCCCAATGCGGCGGCCTATGCCACTGGCTTTGTAATGCTGTTGGCGTTGCCATTGCTTCCGGCTATGCGGTCCTGGCGTATAGGGTGGCTGCTGCTTCAGATCCCTCCACTGATCTATATCGGGCTGTGTGCGAGCCGAGGGACGTTGTTGGGGTTGATGGTGGTGGCGCTGTTCTACCTGGTATTTTTGGCCGGGCGCCGAGGGCGGTGGATCGCGCTCTTGGTCTTGGCTGCTGGCGCGATGCTGGCCTGGCTCGAGCCGACCTTGCTGGCGCGTGGGGATTCGGGGCGCTTTGAATTGCTGCAAAGTGCCTGGCCGATCCTGAAGGAGCATTTCTGGATCGGCCTGGGCTATGGGGCAGGCTATGAACTCCATCTTTGGGGCCGTCCGACCGACATGGACGTTCACAACTTCCTGATGCATACGGCGATGCAATATGGCGTTCCGGCATTGCTGGTGTGGTGCTGGCTATGGGTGGCGCTGGGCCTTCAGGCCTGGCGGGCCCGTCATACCCAGCTGGGCCTTTCGGTGCTGCTACTTTGGGTTTTCGCCAGCGTGGCCATGCAGTTCGATGTCTTCAGTTTGTGGGAGCGTACCCGTGCGATGTGGTTGATGCCATGGGTTGTGGTACTGCTGGGGTTAAGCCTGAAGGTGCCGACTAATTCAACCGCTGCTGAGCAGAATTAACCGCCCCGGGGCTCGCGTGGGCTAAAATGACGGCCTATTCGAGGAGCCCCTTCATGCAAAACGCACAGAACCTGATCTGGATCGATCTGGAAATGACCGGTCTGGATCCGGACAACGACGTCATCATCGAGATGGCGACCATCGTCACCGACAGTGAGCTCAACACCCTGGCCGAAGGGCCGGTCATCGCGATCCACCACAGCGATGAAGTGCTGGCACGTATGGACGACTGGAACACCCGGACCCACGGTGCTTCCGGCCTGACCCAACGTGTGCGCGAGAGCCGCATCGACATGGCTGAGGCCGAAGCGCAGACCTTGGCCTTCCTCGAACAATGGGTGCCCAAGGGCAAGTCGCCGATCTGCGGCAACAGCATCTGTCAGGACCGCCGCTTCCTTTATCGCCACATGCCTAAGCTCGAAGGGTTCTTCCACTACCGCAACCTGGACGTCTCCACGCTCAAGGAGTTGGCAGCCCGCTGGGCCCCGCAGGTGCGCGACAGCTTCAAGAAGGGGGGGACCCACCTGGCGTTGGACGACATTCGTGAGTCGATCGCTGAGTTGCGGCACTACCGCGAACACTTCATCAAAGACTAAGTTTCGAGCCTCGAGCCAAGCATCAGCGCCACAGCGGCTGAGTGATCAGCCAGCCGTGGCGTTTTGTTTGTGGGTTTGGCGTTTGCCGCTTTTTTTGGACATGCACCATGTTGTTGATGCTCTACCTTGTCGCCATTACCGCCGAAGCCATGACCGGCGCGCTTTCCGCGGGGCGCCGCGGCATGGATTGGTTTGGCGTGGTGCTGATCGCCTGCGTCACCGCGCTGGGCGGCGGTTCGGTGCGGGATGTACTGCTTGGGCACTACCCGCTGACTTGGGTGAAGCATCCCGAGTACCTCGTGCTGACCAGCTTTGCAGCTTTGCTGACCATCTTCATAGCGCCGCTGATGCGCCATCTGCGCTCGCTGTTTCTCGTGCTCGATGCGCTGGGGTTGGTGGCCTTCACCTTGATCGGTTGCATGACCGCCCTGGAGATGGGGCAGGGCATGCTGGTGGCTTCGATCAGTGGCGTGATCACCGGTGTGTTCGGTGGCATCCTGCGGGACATCTTCTGCAACGATATCCCGCTGGTATTCCGCCGGGAGCTGTATGCCAGCGTCTCCTTTGCCGCCGCCTGGTTCTACCTGGGTTGCGTGCACTTCAAAGTGCCAGCCGAGCAGGCCATGCTGCTGACCTTGTTCGGTGGGTTCCTGGTGCGCTTGCTGGCAATCCGCTTCCATTGGGAAATGCCCAAGTTCCACTACAACGACCAGCAATGATTGCCTCTCTGCAGGCCTGAGGGGCTGGGTCGCTACTGATCTTCGTGCTGTGCCAGCGCCCACTCCACATGCTCGCGCACCAGTGCCGAGGGGTGCTCGCGCCGGGCACGCAAAGCTTCGAGTACAGGGATGGTAGTCGGGGCATTCCCCAGCCCCACCGCCAGGTTGCGCAACCAACGTTCGTAGCCTGCACGGCGCAGGGGAGAGCCCTCGGTGTTGTTCAGGAAGGTCGCTTCATCCCAGAGGAACAGTGCGGCCAGCTCGGCGTTGTCCAGGCCGTGACGGGGCTTGAAGTCGTTTTCCTGGGTCGGGCGGGCGAAGCGGTTCCAAGGGCAGACGATCTGGCAATCGTCGCAACCGAACACCCGATTGCCAATCAGCGGGCGTAACTCGACCGGAATTGCGTGCTTGAGTTCGATGGTCAGGTAGGAAATGCAGCGACGGGCGTCGAGCACATACGGCCCGACGAAGGCGGCGGTCGGGCAGATGTCCAGACAGGCCTGGCAGCGTCCGCAATGTTCGCTGGTCTGGGCCTGATCCACCGGCAGTGGCAGGTCGACGAACAACTCAGCAAGGAAGAAGTAGCTGCCGGCCTTGCGATTGAGCAGCAAGGTATTCTTGCCGATCCAGCCCAGGCCGGCCTGTTCGGCGATGGCTTTTTCCAATACTGGGGCGCTGTCGACGAAGGCGCGAAAACCAAAGGGGCCGATGGCCTGCTGGATACGCTCGGCCAGGTGCTGCACGCGTTTGCGCACCAGCTTGTGGTAGTCGCGACCCAGGGCATAGCGGGAAATGTAGGCTTTCTCAGGCTGAGCGAGCATCTGGGCCATGCGTGTATCGCCGGGTAGGTAGTCCATGCGCAGTGACACCACACGCACAGTGCCGGGTACCAGTTCGTCGGGGTGCGAGCGTTTGCTGCCATGGGCGGCCATGTAGTCCATCTCGCCCTGGTAACCGGCTTCCAGCCAGCGCTGCAGGTGATGTTCGTGCTCGCCAAGCGCCACGTCGGCGATACCGACGTGTGCGAAACCGAGTTCGCGGCCCCAATCCTTGATCGATTGGGCCAGCGTATTGAGGTCAGGAAGGCAAGCGGACATGGATGGACAAGGCAATACAGGCAGAGGTGCGTATAATTCTGCCAGACATCGGAGCCTTTGACCCCATGCCTCAGACCAAACACCCCGGTAATGCCCCCCAGCTGCTGAGCAGCCTGACCACTGCGCACCTGCCAGCGCGGCGCGCCGACGCCCACAAAGGCGACTTCGGTAACGTCCTGGTGGTCGGGGGCGATCTGGGCACCGGCGGAGCGGTGATGCTCAGTGCCGAGGCGGCCCTGCGCTGCGGTGCTGGCCTCGTGAGCGTGGCCACACGCCCAGAGCACGTCAGTGCAGGGCTTGCGCGTCTGCCCGAAACCATGTGGCTCGGCGTGAGTTCGGCCAACCAGTTGATGGGCGTGCTCGAGCGCGCCTCGGTGTTGGTAGTCGGCCCTGGCCTGGGCCAGGCCGCCTGGGGGCGCAGCCTGTTGTCGGCGGCGGCCAACGCGCCTGTGCCGCAGGTGTGGGATGCCGATGCGCTGAATCAGCTGGCGCACAGGCCCTTGGCCCTGCACAGCGGCAGCATCCTCACCCCGCATCCTGGGGAGGCAGCGCGCATGCTGGGTATTTCCACTGAGGCGGTTCAGGCCGACCGCCCGGGAGCTGCCCGCAAGCTTGCGCGCAAGCATGCCAGTGTCTGCGTGCTCAAGGGCGCCGGTACCTTGGTGGCAGGCCCGGATGGGCAGTTGGCGCTGTGCGAGCGTGGCCATCCGGCCATGGCGGGCGCGGGCCTGGGCGATGTGCTGACCGGTGTGCTGGCCGCCTTGCTGGCCCAAGGCATGGACGCGTGGTCGGCCGCTTGCCTGGGCGTGTGGTTGCACGCCTGTGCAGGGGAGCGCTTGGGTGTGAAGGGAAGAGGCTTGGCGGCCAGTGATCTGGTTCCGGTCATTCGTGAGTTGTTGGAGGAGCATTCAGCGTGTCTGGCATAACCCTGTTTCTGGCCGACGAACCGGCCACCGTCGCATTTGGTGCACGCTTGGCCGAAGTGACCGGCGGTCATGGCGTGATCTTTCTCGAAGGCGATCTGGGCGCGGGCAAGACCACGCTTTCGCGCGGGCTGATCCGCGGCCTGGGCCATACCGGGGCAGTCAAAAGTCCGACCTTCACCGTGGTCGAGCCTTACGAAATTGGCGATGTGCGCGCCTTCCATTTCGACCTGTACCGTCTGGTCGATCCGGAGGAGCTGGAGTTCATGGGGATCCGTGACTATTTCGAAGGGGACCCGCTGTGCCTGTTCGAATGGCCACAAAAGGGTGCGGGCGTTTTGCCAAAGCCCGACCTGACCATTACCATAAGCCCGCAAGCGAGTGGACGCTCGCTTCTCCTTTCACCGCAGGGGGCTCGCGGTGAGGCCTGGTGCGCCGCCCTGGCCACAGAATTCAAACAGTAAATGGGGTTAGGTATGCGCATACGCGCACTGGTCGCCGTCGTTGGGCTGCTGCTGACAGCGGTGACCGTTGACGCTCTGGCCGTCACACAAGTCAAGAGCATGCGTCTGTGGCGCGCACCGGACAATACGCGGCTGGTCTTCGACCTGTCCGGCCCTGTGCAGCACAGCGTCTTCACCCTGACCGCGCCGGACCGCCTGGTCATCGACATCAACGGCGCCACCCTGGGCGGTTCGCTGAATGTCGCCACCTCCAATACGCCGATCAACAGTGTGCGCTCCGCCCAGCGCACGCCCACTGACCTGCGCGTGGTGGTCGATCTGAAAAAGGCCGTGACGCCCAAGAGCTTCACCCTGGCGCCCAACGCGCAGTATGGCAACCGTCTGGTGGTCGATCTGTACGATCAGGAAGCCGATGCCGTTGCCGCCAGTACTCCGACCCCGCCGCCTGCGCAAACACCTGCTACTGCCCCGGCCGTGCCGGTGTCGCCTGCCCAGCCGGCTATCAAATTGCCGCCGGTGCCCAGTGGCAAGCGCGACATCGTCGTCGCCATCGACGCCGGCCATGGTGGCGAGGACCCAGGCGCATCGGGCTCGCGTGGGCAGCATGAAAAAGACATCGTCCTGCAGATTGCCCGCGAGCTGCAGCGCCAGATCAACACCGAGCGTGGCTATCGCGCCGAACTGACCCGAACGGGCGATTACTTCATCCCGTTGCGCAAGCGCACCGAGATCGCGCGCAAGAAGGGCGCCGACCTGTTCATTTCCATCCATGCCGACGCCGCGCCGTCCAAGGCCGCTTTCGGCGCATCGGTGTTCGCGTTGTCCGACCGGGGCGCAACCTCAGAGACCGCGCGCTGGCTGGCCGACACGGAAAACCGCTCCGACCTGATCGGGGGCGCCGGCAATGTCAGCCTCGATGACAAGGACCGCATGCTTGCAGGTGTACTGCTGGATCTGTCCATGACCGCCACGCTCAGCTCCAGCCTCGATGTGGGGCAGAAGGTGTTGGGCAACATGGGGCGCATCACCCCGTTGCACAAACGCCGCGTGGAGCAGGCTGGGTTCATGGTGCTGAAATCCCCGGATATTCCGTCGATCCTGGTGGAAACCGGGTTCATCTCCAATGCCAACGAAGCCGCCAAGCTGGCGACCAAGAGCCACCAGCAGGCTTTGGCCCGCTCGATCCACACTGGTGTGCGTCAGTATTTCCAGCAAAGCCCCCCTCCCGGGACTTACATCGCATGGCTGCGCGATAGCGGCAAGATTGCCCAGGGACCGCGCGAGCATACTGTGCGGCCCGGCGAAACCCTGGCCATGATCGCCGTGCGTTATCAGGTCAGCGTGGCCAGCCTGCGGACCACCAACAGCCTCAAGAGCGATGAGCTGAAGGTCGGCCAGCACCTCGACATCCCTGGCACTACCCTGGCTGCCCAGCAATGAGTGGTGGTTCGCGCATCCAGTTGCTCAGCCCTCGGCTGGCCAACCAGATCGCCGCAGGCGAGGTGGTCGAGCGCCCGGCTTCGGTCGCCAAGGAGCTGCTTGAGAACAGCCTGGACTCCGGTGCCCGGCGTATCGATGTGGAAGTCGAGCAGGGCGGCGTGAAGCTGCTGCGCGTGCGGGATGACGGTGGCGGCATCGCGCCTGACGATCTGCCGCTGGCCTTGGCGCGCCATGCCACCAGCAAGATTCGCGAACTCGAAGACCTCGAAGGCGTGCTCAGCCTGGGCTTTCGCGGCGAGGCCCTGGCGTCGATCAGTTCGGTGGCGCGCCTGACGCTCACCTCGCGCACCGCCGGCGCTGGTGAAGCCTGGCAGGTGGAGACCGAGGGGCGCGACATGACGCCGCGTGTACAGCCCGCCGCGCACCCTGTCGGCACCTCGGTCGAGGTGCGTGACCTGTTCTTCAATACCCCGGCCCGGCGCAAGTTCCTCAAGTCGGAGAAGACCGAGTTCGATCACTTGCAGGAAGTCGTCCGGCGTCTGGCCTTGGCTCGCTTCGATGTCGGCTTCCACTTGCGACATAACGGCAAGAGCATCCTCAGTCTGCACGAGGCGCCCGATGAGCTGACCCGGGCGCGGCGGGTCGGCACGATCTGCGGCCCGGGCTTCCTCGAGCAGGCGCTGCCTATCGATGTCGAGCGCAGTGGCCTGCGTTTGTGGGGCTGGGTTGGCCTGCCGACGTTTTCGCGCAGTCAGGCTGATCTACAGTACTTCTTCGTCAACGGTCGCGCCGTGCGTGACAAGTTGGTGGCCCATGCGGTGCGGCAGGCCTACCGCGACGTGCTGTTCAATGGCCGGCACCCGACCTTCGTGCTGTTCCTCGAACTCGAGCCGAACGGGGTTGACGTCAACGTGCACCCCACCAAGCATGAAGTGCGTTTTCGCGAAGGGCGCATGGTCCACGATTTTCTGTATGGCACTCTGCACCGTGCCCTGGCGGACGTGCGCCCGGAAGACCAGCTCGCCGCACCGGCAGCGGCTACCGAGATCGTCCGTCCCAGTGGTCTGCAGGCCGGTGAGTTCGGGCCCCAGGGCGAGATGCGCCTGGCCTCGCCGGTGCTGGAGCAGCCTCAAGCCGAGCCGCGCCAGTCGTTCGCCGGTGGTGGCTCGGGTTATCAGTACCAGTACACCCCACGCCCCTCGCAGCCTGTGCCGGTTGCTGAAGCGCAGGCTGTCTATCGTGAATTCTTCGCCCCGCTGGAGGGCGGCGCCTCTGTCCCGGCGGCGTTGCCGCAAAGCCAGGGCGATGTGCCGCCATTGGGCTTTGCCCTGGCCCAGCTCAAAGGCATCTACATCCTGGCTGAGAACGCCGTTGGCCTGGTGCTGGTAGACATGCATGCCGCCCATGAACGCATCATGTACGAGCGCCTCAAGGTGGCCATGGCCAGCGAGGGGTTGAGTGGCCAGCCGCTGCTGGTGCCCGAGTCGCTGGCCCTCAGCCAGCGCGAGGCCGACTGCGCCGAGGAGCATGCCCAATGGTTCCAGCGCCTGGGCTTCGAACTGCAGCGCCTGGGCCCAGAAACCCTGGCGATCCGGCAGATTCCTGCCTTGCTCAAGCAGGCCGAGGCCAACCGGCTGGTCCAGGACGTGCTCGCGGATCTCATGGAGTACGGCACCAGTGATCGTATCCAGGCGCACCTCAACGAGCTGCTCGGTACCATGGCCTGCCACGGCGCGGTGCGTGCCAACCGCCGCCTGGCCATCCCCGAGATGAACGCGCTGCTGCGTGACATGGAGAACACCGAGCGCAGTGGCCAGTGCAACCACGGTCGGCCGACCTGGACCCAGCTAGGGCTGGATGACCTGGACAAACTTTTCCTGCGCGGTCGATGACATGAGCGGCAAGCCCCCAGCGATATTCCTCATGGGCCCGACGGCGGCCGGCAAGACCGACCTTGCCATCGAGCTGACCAAGGTGCTGCCCTGTGAGCTGATCAGTGTCGATTCGGCGCTGGTCTATCGCGGCATGGATATTGGCACCGCCAAGCCTTCCAAGGACGTGCTGGCTGCACACCCCCATCGGCTGATCGACATTCTCGACCCGGCCGAGAGCTACTCGGCGGCGCAATTTTGTACCGACGCGCTGGAAGCGATGGCCGAGATCACCGCGCGGGGCAAGATCCCTTTGCTGGTGGGCGGCACCATGCTTTATTACAAGGCGCTGGTCGATGGTTTGGCGGATATGCCCGCCGCAGACGCTGCCGTGCGTGCCGAGCTTGAGGCCCAGGCGCGGGACCTGGGCTTGGCCGAGCTGCACCGGCAATTGGCCGAAGTGGATCCGGAATCGGCGGCGCGCATCCATCCCAACGACCCGCAGCGACTGATTCGCGCCTTGGAAGTCTATCGCGTGAGCGGCGAAAGCATGACCGCGCACCGGCAACGTCAATACGCGGAAAGTCGCGGCTCAGACGCAGGCGCGGGCGGTCATTTGCCCTATACTGTCGCCAGTTTGGCGATCGCTCCTACAGATCGTCACATTTTGCATCAGCGAATTGCGCTACGATTTTCGCAAATGCTGGAACAGGGGTTCGTCGACGAGGTCCGAGCACTGCGTGCCAGAAGTGACTTGCACGCAGGGCTGCCGTCTATACGGGCAGTGGGGTATCGGCAGGTCTGGGACTACCTGGACGGCAAGCTGACAGCCGAAGAAATGCGTGAACGCGGTATCATTGCCACTCGCCAATTGGCCAAGCGGCAATTCACCTGGTTACGTGGTTGGTCCGGCGTGGAGTGGCTCGACAGCCTGGCCTGCGACAATCTGTCCCGCACCTTGAAATACCTGGGGGCCATCTCCATATTGAGCTGAGTCCCTGCAATTGCCGTCTATTCTTGCGATTAGAATGGCTTGAATGACCGATTTTATTGTTTTTTTACTATTGATCCTTACAGGAGTGCGGCATATGTCAAAAGGGCATTCGCTACAAGACCCTTACTTGAACACCTTGAGAAAAGAAAAGGTCCCGGTTTCCATTTACCTGGTAAACGGGATCAAGCTGCAGGGCTCGATCGAATCCTTCGACCAGTTCGTGGTACTGCTGAAGAACACCGTCAGCCAGATGGTCTACAAGCACGCCATTTCGACCGTGGTTCCTGCCCGTCCGGTTCGCCTGCCAAGCCCGTCCGATTCCGAACACGGCGACAGCGAGCCAGGCAACGCCTGATAGGAGCCTGCATTGTTCTTTGAGCGCCACGGTGGTGGTGAGCGAGCGTTGCTCGTTCACTTGGAAGGTCAGAACCCTGAGGCGCGCGAAGACCCGCAGGAGTTTCAGGAGCTGGCGCTGTCGGCCGGAGCGGAGATCGTTTCGCTGGCCACGGTGGCCCGGCACCAGCCTACAGCCAAGTACCTGATTGGCAGTGGCAAGGTCGAGGAACTGCGCGATCTGGTCCACGCCGAACAGGTCGATCTGGTGATATTCAATCACACCCTCACGCCCAGCCAGGAGCGCAACCTCGAGCGCGTCTTCGAGTGTCGTGTGCTCGACCGTACCGGGCTGATCCTTGACATTTTCGCCCAGCGGGCGCGCACCCATGAGGGCAAGCTGCAGGTCGAACTGGCTCAGCTCGAGCATATGAGCACGCGCTTGGTACGCGGTTGGACCCACTTGGAGCGGCAGAAGGGCGGTATCGGCCTGCGCGGCCCGGGTGAGACCCAGCTGGAAACCGACCGCCGCCTGTTGCGGGTCCGCCTGCGGCAGATCAAGGCGCGTCTGGAAAAGGTGCGCAGTCAGCGCGAACAGGCAAGGCGCGGCCGCAAACGTGCGGATATCCCATCCGTTTCGCTGGTGGGCTACACCAACGCCGGCAAGTCCACGCTGTTCAACGCCTTGACCACCTCCGACGTCTACGCCGCCGATCAGTTGTTCGCGACCCTCGATCCGACCTTGCGCCGACTCGAACTCGCCGACCTAGGCCCGATCGTGCTGGCCGACACCGTGGGATTCATCCGCCACCTGCCGCACAAGCTTGTCGAGGCATTTCGGGCTACGCTCGAAGAATCGAGCAACTCCGACCTGTTGCTGCACGTCATCGATGCTCATGAGCCCGAGCGTATGGAGCAGATCGAGCAGGTACTGGCGGTGCTGGGCGAGATCGGAGCCGAAGGCTTGCCGATCCTCGAGGTCTATAACAAACTCGACCTGCTCGAAGATGTCGAGCCGCAGATCCAGCGAGATGCCGACGGCAAACCGCAGCGGGTCTGGGTATCGGCACGTGATGGACGTGGCCTGGAACTGGTTGGCCAGGCGATTGCCGAGTTGCTGGGGGATGATCTGTATGTCGGAACCCTGCGTCTGGAACAGCGACTTGCCCGCTTGCGCGCGCAATTCTTCGCTCTGGGCGCGGTGCAAGGCGAAGAGCACGATGAAGAAGGTCGCAGCCTGCTGAGCGTGCGATTGCCCCGGGTGGAGCTCAATCGCCTGGTCAGTCGCGAGGGCATGGAGCCTGAACTTTTCATCGAGCAACACACTTTGCAATAAATGCCCGTCGAGGTCGCCGGGCGACCGTGACAGGCATTCTGTAGCATTGGACGGCGCGCCGTGGGCGCGTCTTTGCTTTATCAGATGGAGAGCGCTATGGCTTGGAATGAGCCGGGTGGCAACTCGAACAATCAGGATCCCTGGGGCGGCCGTCGTGGCGGCGGTGGTGGCGACAAGAAAGGTCCACCGGATCTGGACGAGGCCTTCCGCAAGCTGCAGGACAGCCTCAACGGCATGTTTGGCAGCGGCAAGAAACGCGGTGGCGGTGGTGACCGCAATGTTGGCAAAGGTGGCGGCCTGGGCCTGCTGGGCATCGGCCTGGCCGTGCTTGCGGCCATCTGGCTGTACAGCGCCGTGTACGTCGTGGACGAACAGGAACAGGCTGTGGTGCTGCGCTTCGGCAAGTACTACGAGACTGTCGGTCCGGGCTTGAATATCTATTTCCCGCCCATTGACCGTAAATATCTTGAGAACGTGACCCGCGAGCGGGCCTACACCAAGCAGGGCCAGATGCTCACCGAGGACGAGAACATCGTCGAGGTGCCGCTGACCGTGCAGTACAAGATCACCAACCTGCAGGACTTCGTACTCAACGTCGACCAGCCGGAGGTCAGCCTGCAGCACGCGACCGACAGCGCCCTGCGCCATGTGGTGGGTTCCACCTCGATGGACCAGGTGTTGACCGAAGGCCGTGAGCAGATGGCCGTCGATATCCGTGAGCGCCTGCAGCGCTTCCTCGACAACTACCGCACCGGTATCACCGTCACTCAGGTCAACGTGCAGAGCGCGGCAGCCCCGCGTGAAGTGCAGGAAGCGTTCGATGACGTGATCCGTGCCCGCGAGGACGAGCAGCGTGCACGCAACCAGGCCGAGTCCTACGCCAACGGTGTGGTGCCGGAGGCCCGTGGTCAGGCTCAGCGCATCATCGAGGATGCCAACGGCTACCGCGATGAAGTCATCGCCCGCGCCAAGGGTGAGGCCGATCGCTTCAGCAAGTTGGTTGCCGAGTACCGAAAGGCACCGGACGTGACCCGTCAGCGCCTGTACCTGGAGACCATGCAGGAGGTCTACAGCAATTCGAGCAAGGTCCTGGTGACCAGCAAGGATGGGCAGAACAACCTGCTCTACCTGCCACTGGACAAGATGGTCGAAGGCAGCCGCCATTCGGCCGCACCGGTCAGTACAGTACCGGCGTCGGCCAACGATGCGGCCGCGCGCGCGGCGCAGGAAATGCAACAGCAGCAACAATCGCTGCGTTCTAGGGAGAGCCGCTGATGAGCAATAAATCGCTGATCGCCCTGATCGCCGCCGTGGTGCTGGCCATCGTGGCCTGGAACAGCTTCTACATCGTGTCCCAGACCGAGCGTGCGGTATTGCTGCAATTCGGCCGCGTGGTCCAGGCGGATGTCCAGCCAGGCCTGCATGTGAAGGTCCCCTACGTCAACCAGGTGCGCAAGTTCGACGCCCGTCTGATGACCCTGGATGCACCGACCCAGCGCTTCCTGACACTCGAGAAGAAGGCGGTGATGGTCGATGCTTACGCCAAATGGCGAGTCAAGGACGCCGAACGCTTCTACACCGCGACCTCGGGCCTCAAGCAGATCGCCGATGAGCGTCTGTCCCGTCGTCTGGAAAGCGGCCTGCGTGACCAGTTCGGTAAGCGCACCCTGCACGAGGTGGTCTCCGGTGAGCGTGATGCGTTGATGGCCGACATCACCGCTTCGCTGAATCGCATGGCCAGCAAGGAACTGGGTATCGAGGTCGTCGACGTGCGCGTCAAGGCCATCGACCTGCCGAAGGAAGTCAACCGCAGTGTGTTCGACCGCATGAGCACCGAGCGTGAGCGTGAAGCCCGTGAGCACCGCGCCAAGGGTAACGAACTGGCCGAAGGTATCCGTGCCGATGCCGACCGTCAGCGTCGTGTACTGCTGGCCGAGGCCTATCGTGAAGCGGAAGAGACCCGCGGTGACGGCGACGCCCAGGCGGCTGCCATTTATGCCAAGGCTTACAACCAGGACGCGGACTTCTATGCGTTCTACCGTAGCCTGCAGGCCTATCGCGAGAGCTTCTCCAGCAAGAGCGACGTGCTGGTCCTCGATCCGAAGAACGAGTTCTTCCGCTTCCTGGACAAGAGCAAGCCTTGAGCCCTTCCTGAAAGACGCACCCCGCCTGGCAGCTAAAATGCCAAGCGGGGTGCATCCTGAAGGAAAAGGGGTGTATGATGAGTCAGCCGGGAAATTCCCGGCTTTTTTGCGTCTGCAAGGTTGATCGGCAACGTGTCGGTTGACGGTTTGGTCAGGTCGCAAGGCTATTCGAGGGTATTGGGTACGGTGGTAGCGCTGGGATCGGTGCTGCCCGCTGCTGTGCGCCAATGCCTGCTTTACTGACGGCTCGCCAGCTGGCAAGCCGCCCGGACCAGAGGGGAAATGGCGTAATGGCAACGGTAGACCGCTGGCTGCTGCCAGATGGCATCGAGGAAGTACTGCCGCCTGAGGCTGCGCGCATCGAGATCGCGCGTCGCCAGGTGTTGGACCTGTTCCAGAGTTGGGGTTACGAGCTGGTCGTCACCCCGCATATCGAGTACCTGGAATCGCTGCTCACCGGTGCCGGCCAGGACCTGGACCAGCGCACCTTCAAGGTGGTCGACCCGCAGTCCGGTCGCCTGATGGGCTTCCGCGCCGACTTCACTCCGCAGGTGGCGCGTATCGACGCCCACACCTTGCGTCGCGAAGGGCCGAGCCGCCTGTGCTATGCCGGTAGCGTTCTGCACGCTCAACCCCGTGCCCTGTCCACTTCGCGCAGCCCGATTCAGCTCGGTGCTGAGTTGTACGGCGATGCCAGTCCCACCAGTGACGTCGAGGTCATCAGCCTGATGCTCGCCACGTTGCAACTGACCGATGTCGCCGATGTGCACATGGACCTCGGCCATGTGGGCATCTACCGTGGCCTGGCCCGTGCCGCCGGCTTGTCCGGGGCGGTCGAGCAGCAGTTGTTCGACGCCCTGCAGCGCAAGGCCGTCGATGAAGTGCAGGCCCTGACCGCCGACCTGCCGAAGGATCTGGGCAACATGCTGCGTGCCCTGACCGAGCTGTGCGGTGGTCGTGAGGTGCTGGCCGAGGCCCGCGTCCGCCTGGGGCGTGCGCCAGCCAGCGTGCTGGCGGCGCTTGACGATTTGCTGGCGATCGCCGATCGCCTGGCGGCGCGTTATCCGGACTTGCCGCTGTACTTCGACCTGGGCGAGTTGCGCGGCTATCACTATCACACCGGCGTGGTATTCGCCGTGTTCGTTCCAGGCGTCGGTCAGTCGATCGCCCAGGGCGGACGCTACGACGACATCGGCGCCGATTTTGGCCGGGCACGCCCAGCCACTGGATTTTCCACGGATTTGAAGACCCTGGTCACACTGGGGCGAGCGGAGGTCGTATTGCCTTCTGGCGGGATCTGGATGCCCGACAGCGGCGACACGGCCCTCTGGCAGATGGTCTGCCAGTTGCGCAACGAGGGCCAGCGTGTGGTCCAGGCACTGCCTGGTCAGCCGTTGAGTGCTGCTCTCGAGGCGGATTGTGATCGGCAATTGATTCAGCAAGACGGGCGCTGGCAGGTACTGCCGCTGACCCATTGAGATTCTTCGTCGGCCGTGGGCCGGCAACCAAGTTTGCGTGAATGAGGACAAGTGTTATGGGTAAGAATGTCGTCGTCCTGGGCACCCAATGGGGTGATGAGGGCAAAGGCAAGATCGTCGATCTGCTGACCGAACATGCTGCCGCCGTAGTGCGCTACCAGGGTGGCCACAACGCGGGTCACACCCTGGTGATCAACGGTGAGAAGACCGTTCTGCACCTGATTCCTTCCGGCATCCTGCGTGAAGGCGTGCAGTGCCTGATCGGCAACGGCGTGGTCGTGGCTCCGGATGCCTTGATGCGTGAAATCACCAAGCTGGAAGAGAAGGGTGTACCGGTGCGCGAGCGCCTGCGCATCAGCCCGGCTGCTCCGCTGATCCTGTCCTACCACGTGGCCCTCGACCAGGCCCGTGAAAAGGCGCGTGGCGAAGCCAAGATCGGTACCACTGGCCGTGGTATCGGCCCAGCCTACGAAGACAAGGTCGCTCGTCGCGGCCTGCGTGTTGGCGATCTGTTCCACCGCGAGCGTTTTGCCGCCAAGCTCGGTGAGCTGCTGGATTACCACAACTTCCAGCTGGTGAATTACTACAAAGAGCCGGCCATCGACTTCCAGCAGACACTGGACGAGTGCATGGCCTACGCCGAGCAGCTCAAGCCGATGATGCTCGACGTCACCGCCGAACTGCATAACCTGCGCCGCGCTGGCAAGGACATCATGTTCGAAGGCGCCCAGGGCTCGCTGCTGGATATCGACCACGGCACCTACCCGTACGTCACCAGCTCCAACACCACCGCTGGCGGTATCTCCACGGGTTCCGGCGTTGGCCCGATGTACCTGGACTATATCCTCGGCATCACCAAGGCCTACACCACCCGCGTGGGTTCTGGCCCGTTCCCGACCGAGCTGTTCGACGAGACTGGCGCCACCTTGGCCAAGCGCGGCCATGAGTTCGGCTCCACCACCGGTCGTGCTCGCCGCTGCGGTTGGTTCGATGCCGTGATCCTGCGTCGCGCTATCGACGTCAACAGCATCTCGGGTATCTGCCTGACCAAGCTGGACGTGCTGGACGGCCTGGAAACCATCAACATCTGTGTTGGCTACAAGAACGAGAACGGTGCGGTCATCGACGCGCCTTCCGACGCTGACAGCTACATCGGCCTGGAGCCGGTGTACGAAGAGATGCCAGGCTGGAGCGAGTCGACCCTGGGCGTGAAAACCTTGGAAGAACTGCCGGCCAACGCTCGCGCCTACATCAAGCGCATCGAGGAGCTGATCGGTGCGCCGATCGACATCATCTCGACTGGCCCGGACCGCAACGAGACCATCGTGCTGCGTCATCCGTTCGCCTGATCAGTCGCTTCGGCAGTGATCGAACGCCGCGCTCCGCAAGGAGTCGCGGCGTTTTCATTTGGGCACCATGCAGAAATGCCTTGTCAGGCGCCAGACATTGGCGTTTATCCCTGCTGTGCTGGGCATAACCCTTGCTGTATGAAACTCCTGTCGGTGCCATCAAAGTAATGGCGCCAGAAAACACGGGAGTTACAACGTGTCTGCCATTCTTTCACTGTTACGAAGCCGCCTCTTGCGGCCAGTGTTTGTTGCACTTGGTATCGCTCTTCTGGTGCAGGTGCTGGTTGCCGTTGCACTAACGCGGAGCACGGTCACCGCCCTAGAAGCCGATTTGGGTGCACGCTTGGGCAGCGACAGCCAGAAACTGGCCGCTGAACTGGAGCAGGCCGGGCAGGATGTCCGCGCCGGGCTCGACAGCCTCTCGGCCAGCACCCGTCAGCGCCTGAGCGCCGGCCTTTCCGAGCGCCTGCAGGGTGAGCAGCAGCAACTGCGCGCCACGCTGGAGAAGAACCTCAAGGACTCGGCCAACGACATGGCCGAGCTATTGGCCTCTGTCGCGCCGCGCGCCATCTGGGACAACGATGTACCGACGCTTTCGGACTTTGCGCGTCGCGCGCAGCGCAATCCCAATGTGTTGTTCGTCATTTATGACGACGCCCAAGGCCAACACCTGACCCGCTACCTGAATCGCCAAAATCCCATCAACCAGACGCTGATCGAGCGCGGGCAGGGCGAGCGCGCGTTGGACAAGGTGCTCGATGCCGCGCGCAAGGACCCTTCGGTGTACTACGTCGAGGCGTCCATCAACCCCAATGGCGCCGAGATCGGCAAGGTGCTGATGGGCGTGTCGACCGCCGGGGTGGAGCAGGAGCTCAAGGCGCTGGACCAGCGCTTTGCTGCCTTGATCGCCAGCGGCGAGCAACTGGTGGGCGATAGCCTGGTGGCGGCCGCCGCCGACAGTGGCAAGGCCCTGCGGTCGCGTCTCGAGACCGCACAGAACAGCGCCACCGCCATGCAGGCCAACACCGCGCAAACCGTGCGCGATGCCGCGGCCGAGCTGCGCTGGCGGATCGGCCTGGGCCTGGTGCTGGTAGGCTTGGGCGTGTTGTTGGTGGTGGCCGTGGTGCTGGGGCGGCGTGTGGTCAACAAGCTGCGCTTGTTGATTGGGGCGCTGAACGATCTGGCGGCGGGCGAGGGCGATCTGACCAAGCGGGTGGCGCTCGACAGCCGTGACGAGATCGGTGATATGGCCTCGGCGGTCAATCGCTTCGTCGACAAGTTGCAGCCCATCGTCCGCGAGGCTGGCGAAGTGGCTCAGCGTACGGGAGTGGAAATCGACACCATGGCTCAGCGCAACGCAGGTGCCGACGCAGCCGCTGCGCTGCAGCGTGACGAGGTCGCCGCCAGTCTGCGTGATCTTTCGAGCATGGCGGACGAGGCCCAGGCCGAAAGCCAGGCCATGCAAGCGGCCTTGCAGCAAGTGGTGGATATCCGCCAAGCCACTGACGAGAACAGTCGCGCTTCCACCCAGCTGGCGCGTTTGATCGAGAACCTGGCCGGGGAGGTGGAGACGGGTTCTCAGGTAATCGAACGGCTGGCCAAGCAGAGCGAGCAGATCGAAGTGGTGTTGACCGTGATCCACGGCATCGCTGAGCAAACCAACCTGCTGGCGCTCAACGCCGCTATCGAGGCTGCCCGGGCCGGAGAGACGGGACGCGGCTTTGCCGTGGTCGCCGATGAAGTGCGCGCCCTGGCAAGCAAGACCCAGAGCTCTACGGGCGATATCCAGGCGCACATCGCCGCCTTGCAGGCAGGAGCCAAGGAGGCGGTGGCCACCATTAGCCAGGCCGGTCGCCAGGCAAGCGAAGGGTTGTTGGTGCTGCGTGACAATGAGCGTCGTCAGCAGTCGGTACAGGCAGCGGTGGAGCAGGTGCACTCGGCCATCGGTCTCGCGACCCGGGCGGCTGAACAACAGGCTCACGGCGCGCAGGCTGTGCGCGGACGAGTGGAGAATATCCATGCCCAGGCTGAGCGTTCGGCAGAGGTGGTGATGCAGACCACGGCCAGCAGCAAGGTGCTGGATGATCTGGCGGCACAGTTGCGGGCGAGCCTGGGGCAGTTCCGCGCCTGAAAAAACGTAGGGGGTGTGACGGGGCGACTGTTGCCCTGCCGGATCCAGGGGCTGTAAAGCAGCCCCTGGAGCGGCGGTGGGATCTACGAAACGGTTTACGCCTTGTTAAGATACATCCGCGTGGTCAGCAAATACACCGGCAACCCCGACACCACGATCAGTAGCGCCGCATAAGGTGCTGCCGCGGCGAATTCGACGTTGGCGGTATGCGCCCAGACTTCTGTTGCCAGCGTCGTCATGCCGGTGGGGCTGAGTAGCAGGGTAGCGGTCAGCTCCTTCATGGCATCGAGGAATACCAGGGCGAAGGCCGCTGCCAGGGCTGGGAAGATGATCGGCAGAGTCACCCGGCAGAAGGCGCCAAAACTGCTGGCGCCCAAGGTTCGGGCCGCTTCTTCCAGCGTGGGGGAGGCTTTGTTCAGGGCCGTGCGCACGGGGGCCTGTGCCAGTGGCAGGAACAGCAAGGCATAGGCCAGCAGCAGCAGGGCGGACGTCTGGTAAAGGGCCGGCACATAGTGCAGGGCGAAGAACACCAGCGTCAGCGCGATCACCAGCCCTGGCAAGGCATGCAGCAGGTAGGGCAGGCGCTCGGCCCAGATCGCCAGGCGGCCCTTGTAGCGCACCACCAGAAAGCTGATGGGCAGCGCCAGCAGCACGCAAAAACCGGCTCCACCCAAGGAGACTGACAGCGACGTCAGCAGTGCCTTGCCGATTTCCGTAACCGGAAATGCTGCCGATGAACCCACACTCAACCAGTAGCCGAGCATGGCCAAGGGGATTCCGCTGCCCAGTACCGCCAGTGACAGGCAGAACAACTGCCCCAAGGGCATCCAAACCCGTAGGCGAACCGGTTGACCGCGACGGGCCACGCCCTGGCCGATCCGCACATGGCGCGCCTTGCCACGTACGCGCAGTTCCAGCCAGAGCATTGCCAGGCACAGCGCCAGCAGCACAGCCGAAAGCATGGCCGCGTTGGCGTTGCTGAACTCCAGTTCGAACTGCTGGTAGATGGCCGTGGTGAAGGTCTGCAGGCCGAGGATGGACAGGGCGCCGAACTCCACCAGCATGTGCAGGGCAATCAGCAGTGCGCCGCCGATCATCGAGGGCCACAGCAACGGCAGGGTGATCTTGAAGAATACGCCCCAGCGGCTGCAGCCCAGGGTGCGCGCCGACTCCTCAAGAGAGGTGTCGAGGTTGCGCAGGGTCGCGGCCACAGGCAGGAACACCAGCGGGTACTTCGACAGCGCCATGACCAAGATTGCCCCGCCCAGGCCCTCGAAGTCCGAACTCAGCGACACCCAGGTGAAGCTGCTGACGAACGACGGCACAGCAAAGGGTAGGCACAGCACCACCCCCCAGAGGCGACGGCCTGGCAGGTCGCTGCGCTCCAGCAGCCAGGCCAACGCCAGTCCGACGATCAGGCAGGCCACTGTGACCCCTATCATCAACATCAAGGTGTTGCGCAGCAGCCCCCAGACGAAGGGGCGCCAGAGCAGGCGAAAGGCTTCATGCCAGCCGGCTTGCCATGCCTTGAGGGCGACGTAGAGCAATGGCAGCAAGCTCATCGCCACCAGGAACAGGACGGGCAGCACCACCCAGATCGAGGGGCGCTTGCGGCGTGGCACGAAGCGCGCCAGGGCCGGCTGGGGCAGGGCGGCAGTCATCAGAGCAGGCCGACCTCTCGTTCAAGCTCCAAGGCTTCCTCGGCGTTGCCAAGGTCCGCCGGCGAGATCTTCGGTGGGCGTAGCTCTTCGAACGGCTTCAGGCCCTGATCCGAGACCATGCCTTTATGCAGCGGGTATTCGGCGGTGGTCTGGGTGATGACGCGCTGGCCCTCTTCGCTGGCCATCCAGTTGAGCAGGGCTTGGGCTTCCTTCGGGTGCTTGCTGGCCTTGACGGCGCCGGCACCGGAGATGGTTACCAGATTGCCGGCGTCGCCGTCGGCCAGGTAGTAGAGCTTGGAGTCCAGCTGGCCACGCTCGCGCTTGAGGGCATACCAGTAGTAATTGTTCACTAGCACGGTATCGACTTCACCGCGCTCGACGGCTTTGAGGGCCACCATGTTGTTGGTGTAGGCCTTGCCGAAGGCTTTGAGGCCGGTTAGCCATTCCTCGGTCGCTTCGCGGCCATGCAGCTTGAGGATGGCCACGGCTTGTTCTTGGAAGGCCCCGCTGGTAGGCACGTAGCCGACACGGCCATCCCACTCGGGGTTGGCGAAGTCCATGACGCTTTTCGGCAGGTCCTTCTCGTCGATTTTCTTGGGGTTGAACACGACGATCCGGGTTCGCGCGGTCACACCCATCCAGGTACCGTTGGCGCCGACGTATTGCTTGGGCAGCATGTCCAAGGTCGCGTCATCGATTTTCGCCAGCAGGCCCAGTTCGCCCAGGTTGTTCAGAGGCGGGGATTCTTCGGTATAGATGACATCGGCGGGCGAGCGATCGCCTTCCTCGATGATCTGACTGGCCAGCTGGTTGCTGCTGCCCTTGCGAATATTGATGTGAATGCCGGTCTTGGCCTCGTAGGCCTTGGCGATGGCTTCGCCGATTTCTTTGTGCTGGCCGTTGTACAGGGTCAGCGTGACCGGTTCGTCAGCCAAGGCGGCCGGTGCGCCGATCACCAGGCCGAAGAGAGCGGCGGCCAGGCTGCGCATCAGCAGTTGCGGGCGGATCGTCATGCGGGTACTTCCTCGCTTACGGCTACATATTTGGAAACAATGGTAAACGAAATCGTTTCTCAAGTGGCCGTATGGCGAGAAATTCATCAGCAGACAAAGGGCTAAGGAGGCGTCTCTTCCTGGTGGGGCTGGTTTGCCTGTGAAGAGCGATACACAGTGCTTGGCACCGGCTTTGCCGGTGTTTGCGCATGAAGCCGTTGCTGCAGAGGGCAGGGGGCTAAATCGCAGGCAAGAAAAAACCCACTAGCAAGCTAGTGGGTTTTTGTATGGTGCCCAGGAGAAGACTCGAACTTCCACGACCGTTAAGTCACTGATACCTGAAACCAGCGCGTCTACCAATTCCGCCACCTGGGCAAAGCTTTACATCTTCTGTGCAAGACGACTATCGTTCGTTTAACACAGTAGTAACAGATCCTTGGTCATCTGTTACTTGAAAATAGTTGGTGCCCAGGAGAAGACTCGAACTTCCACGGCCGTTAAGCCACTGATACCTGAAACCAGCGCGTCTACCAATTCCGCCACCTGGGCACACATTTCGTCGAGGTCACATGATGCTTTACATCGCGTTGCATCTCAACTACAACGTCGGCTGTCCGTCGTTGTGGTGCGCACTATACGGACGCTCCTGAGGGCTGTAAAGCCCCGGATCAAAAAAAAATTCAAAAAATTCAACTTGTTGATTCCGCAGGCCTATTGCCTCCACTTCGACGCTCCGCTGGGGCTGTCCAAGGCAGACATTTCCGGTTTCAATACGCCTATGCCAGAATTCTTATCTATATACCCCAAGGTGAACCCCTTCTGATGGCCGATTGGCAATCCCTCGATCCCGAGGCCGCTCGCGAAGCGGAAAAATACGAAAATCCCATTCCTAGCCGTGAGCTGATCCTGCAGCGTCTCGCCGACCGTGGCGAACCGGCCGCTCGCGAAGAGCTGGCCGCCGAGTTCGGCCTGCACGAAGAAGACCAGATCGAAGCCCTGCGCCGCCGCCTGCGCGCCATGGAGCGCGATGGCCAGCTTATCTATACCCGGCGCGGCACCTATGCCCCGGTAGACAAGCTTGACCTGATCTGCGGTCGCGTTTCCGGCCACCGCGATGGTTTCGGCTTCCTGATCCCTGATGATGGCAGTGAAGACCTCTTCCTGAGCCCTGCGCAGATGCGCCTGGTGTTCGACGGTGACCGCGGTCTGGCCCGGGTTTCCGGTGTCGATCGCCGTGGCCGTCGTGAAGGCGTGCTGGTCGAAATCATCTCCCGTGCCCACGAGAGCGTGGTCGGCCGCTACTTCGAGGAAGGTGGCATTGGTTATGTCACTCCCGATAACCCGAAGATCCAGCAGGAAGTGCTGGTGACTGCCGGGCGTAACGGTGGTGCGAAGATTGGCCAGTTCGTCGAGATCAAGATCACCCATTGGCCGACCCCACGCTTCCAGCCCCAGGGTGATGTGGTGGAGGT
The DNA here is from genome assembly GCF_008124495.1 of Pseudomonas sp. CK-NBRI-02. Lineage (NCBI taxonomy): Bacteria > Pseudomonadati > Pseudomonadota > Gammaproteobacteria > Pseudomonadales > Pseudomonadaceae > Pseudomonas > Pseudomonas sp. CK-NBRI-02. The sequence goes on from NZ_VSJH01000031.1 coordinate 162,600, forward strand.
GATCGGCAACTACATGGCGCCCGGCATGGAGATCGATGTCGCGCTGCGTAGCTACGATATTCCTCACGTCTGGCCTAAAGATGTGATCAAGGAAGCGCGCAAGTTCCGCTCCGAGGTCGAAGAGAAGGACAAGGAAAAGCGCATCGATCTGCGTCATCTTCCGTTCGTCACCATCGATGGCGAAGATGCCCGCGACTTCGACGATGCCGTTTATTGCGAGCCCTTGGGCAAGCTGCGGCTGTTCTCGGGCGGCTGGCGCCTGTACGTGGCGATCGCTGACGTTTCCAGCTATGTGCGCCTAGGTTCGGCCCTGGATGTCGAGGCGCAGCAGCGCGGCAACTCGGTGTACTTCCCCGAGCGCGTGATTCCGATGCTGCCCGAGGAGCTGTCCAACGGCCTGTGTTCGCTGAACCCGCACGTCGATCGCCTGGCCATGGTCTGCGAAATGACCATCAACAAGGCCGGCCAGATGGTCGACTATCAGTTCTACGAAGCGGTGATTCATTCCCATGCCCGCCTGACCTACAACAAGGTCAGCAGCATGCTCGAACATGCCCGTACCCGCGAAGGCAAGGCCCTGCGCGAGGAGTACAGCGCGGTTCTGCCGGACCTCAAGCACCTCTATGCCCTGTACAAGGTGCTGGTGGCGGCTCGCCACACCCGTGGCGCGATCGACTTCGAGACCCAGGAAACCCGCATCATCTTCGGTGAAGACCGCAAGATCGATGAGATTCGCCCGACCGTACGCAACGATGCCCACAAGCTGATCGAGGAGTGCATGCTGGCGGCCAACGTGGCCACCGCCGAGTTCCTGCAGAAGCACGGCGTTCCGGCACTCTACCGTGTTCACGATGGCCCGCCACCGGAGCGCCTGGAAAAACTGCGCGCATTCTTGGGCGAGCTGGGCCTTTCGCTGCACAAGGGCAAGGATCCTTCGCCGAAGGACTACCAGGCCCTGTTGGCGAGCATTGCCGGGCGCCCGGACTTCCATCTGATCCAGACCGTCATGCTGCGCTCGTTGAGCCAGGCGGTGTACAGCGTCGAGAATAACGGCCACTTCGGCCTGAACTACGAGGCCTACACCCACTTCACCTCGCCGATTCGCCGTTACCCGGACTTGCTGGTGCATCGCGCCATCCGCAGCGTGATCCGCTCGAAGATCGATACTCCGCATGTCAAGCGGGCGGGTGCCATGAGCATTCCGAAGGCGCGCATTTACCCATACGACGAGAACACCCTCGACCAAATGGGCGAGCAGTGCTCGATGACCGAGCGACGTGCCGACGAGGCCACGCGCGACGTCGTCAACTGGCTCAAATGCGAATACATGCGCGACCGTGTCGGCGAGACCTTCCCGGGCGTGATCACCGCGGTGACCGGCTTCGGCCTGTTCATCGAACTGACCGACATCTATGTGGAAGGCCTGGTACATGTCAGCGCCTTGCCGGGTGACTATTACCACTTCGATCCGGTGCACCACCGTCTGTCTGGCGAGCGCAGTGGTCGCAGCTTCCGCCTGGGCGATACTGTCGAGGTCAAGGTCATGCGTGTCGACCTGGAGCAGCGCAAGATCGACTTCGAGATGTCCGAGGCGAGCGTCAACGCCCCGGTCGGTCGCAAACCCGCTGCCGCGGCCGACAAAGCGGTACCTGCAGCCCAGCCGGCACCTGCATCCGAGGCGAAGATTTCGCCCAAGCCGCGCAGCCGCAAAAGCGAGACTGCCGAGGCGTACTTCCCCAAGGACGCCGTGCAGCGTAATGCCGAAGTGCGCAAAAGCCGGGAAATGAAAAAGGCGCTGATGAGCGAGGCCCGTCACAGCCACGCCAGCGGCAAGTCGGACAAAGGCGCCAAGGCGTCCGGCAAGCCGACCAAGCATCGCAAGGGGCCGTCGAAGTCAGGCGCGCCGCGCAAAGGCAAGAACAAGTCATGAGTCAGCTGGAAAAAATCTACGGCGTGCATGCCGTGCAGGGGCTGTTGCAGCATCATCCCAAGCGGGTCAAGCAGATCTGGTTGTCCGAGGGACGCAGCGAGCCGCGTATCCAGAGCCTGTTGGCCTTGGCGGCGGAAAACCGCGTTCCGGTCGGCCAGGCCGAGCGCCGCGAGCTCGATGCCTGGGTCGAAGGTGTGCACCAAGGTGTCGTTGCCGAGGTCAGCCCGAGCCAGGTCTGGGGCGAGGCCATGCTCGACGAGTTGCTCGAACGTGCCGAACGGCCACCGCTGATCCTAGTGCTCGATGGTGTCACCGATCCGCATAATCTCGGTGCCTGCCTGCGTACTGCCGATGCTGCCGGTGTCACGGCAGTGGTGATTCCCAAGGACAAGTCGGCGACGCTCACGGCCGTGGTGCGCAAGGTCGCCTGCGGCGCTGCCGAGGTGATTCCACTGGTGGCCGTGACCAACCTTGCCCGTACGCTGGAGAAACTCCAGCAGCGTGGGCTATGGGTGGTCGGGACTGCAGGCGAGGCCGAGCAGGAGATCTACCAGCAGGATCTGACTGGCCCGCTGGTGATGATCATGGGCGCCGAAGGCAAGGGCATGCGTCGCCTGACCCGCGAGCACTGCGACTTCCTGGTCAAGTTGCCGATGGCCGGTAGCGTCAGCAGCCTGAACGTGTCGGTGGCTACCGGGGTGTGTCTGTTCGAGGCTGTGCGACAGCGTCAGGTCAAGGGCTGATGCCCATTTGCGGCTGATCCCGCTGCTACAGGGCAGTGGGAGCGGGATTACCCGCAAAAGGGGCGGCGCCTCTTTCGCGGGGCTCCGGCAATTTGTTTCCGGCTGTTCAAATAATCGCCAGCCACCTTGCTTGTACTCCCCGCCTTCTCTACAATTGCGCCCCTTGCCAAGCAGGCAGGCGCGCATGTGCCTCTTTCCAAGGCAAGACATACAGTGTCATTCACTCCTTGTCTGACCACAGTGCTGGCAGACTACTAACCCGTAAGGAGCATTCATGCGTCATTACGAAATCATCTTCTTGGTTCACCCGGACCAGAGCGAGCAAGTCGGCGGCATGGTTGAGCGTTACACCAAGCTGATCGAGGAAGACGGCGGCAAGATCCACCGCCTGGAAGACTGGGGCCGTCGTCAGCTGGCCTACGCCATCAACAACGTTCACAAGGCTCACTACGTGATGCTGAACGTTGAGTGCACCGGCAAGGCCCTGGCCGAGCTGGAAGACAACTTCCGCTACAACGATGCCGTGATCCGTAACCTGATCATCCGTCGCGACGAAGCCGTCACCGGCCCGTCCGAGATGCTGAAGGCCGAAGAGAACCGCAGCGAGCGCCGTGAGCGTCGCGAGCGTCCTGAAGCTGCTGATGGCGTCGATGGCGACGACAGCAACGACAGCGACAACAGCGATAACGCTGACGAGTAATCCACGGACCTTTTTGAGGAGCCTATTACATGGCACGTTTCTTCCGTCGTCGTAAATTCTGCCGCTTCACTGCTGAAGACGTGAAAGAGATCGACTACAAAGATCTCAACACCCTGAAAGCTTACGTATCCGAAACCGGCAAGATCGTTCCAAGCCGTATCACCGGTACCAAAGCTCGTTATCAGCGTCAGCTGGCTACCGCTATCAAGCGCGCCCGCTTCCTGGCCCTGCTGCCCTACACCGACAGCCACGGCCGCTGAGACCGGGTCGTCGACAAGTAGCAAGGGATAAGCATGCGAGCGTTGGCTGATTTCATCATGCGCGGTCGTGTGCAGGCCTCCATTGTGGTGGCCGGTTGTGCGGCGTTGCCGCTGTTGTTCTGGTTGAGTGCCGCCGCCGGGAGCCTGGTGTTCCTGCGGCGCGGTTTCAAGGACGCTTCCTCGGTCATCGTCTGGGGTATCTTGCCGGCGTTGGCCTGGTGGATCTTCGGCGAGCCACGCACCTTGATGGTGCTGCTGGGGACGCTGGGGCTGGCTGCGCTGCTGCGCGCCGGACATTCCTGGAACCGGGTGCTGTTGTCCAGCATCGCCCTGGGCCTGTTGTACGGTGTTGTGCTTGGTTCGGTGTTCCGCGAACCGATTGAAGCTCTGGCGCGAGCGCTTGAAAAAGCCCTGCCGCAGATGCTCGACGGCCTCTACCAGCAGTTGTCGGTAGAGGAACAGGCACACCTTGGAAGCCTCATCGTACCGGTGCTCGGCGGCCTGATTGCGGCCCTGTTGCAAGTTGTCAGCGTGCTGGCCCTGATGTTGGGTCGCTACTGGCAAGCCGTGTTGTACAACCCGGGAGGTTTCGGCCGCGAGTTTCACGCGGTACGGATTCCCCTGGTGCCGATGCTGGTGCTGTTGGCCTGCATGCTGTTCGGCCCGAACTTCGGTCCTGGCCTGGCATTGCTGACACCACTGTGCAGTGTGCCGCTCATGTTCGCGGGGATCGCCCTGCTGCATGGGTTGGTGGCCCAGAAGCGCCTGGCCAAGTTCTGGCTGGTGGGGTTGTACGTGACGCTGGTGCTGTTCATGCAGCTGACTTATCCGTTGCTCGTGGTCTTGGCCATTGTCGATAGCCTGATTGATTTTCGCGGTCGCAAGTCCCCTCACCAGGGTGACGATTCCGCGAACGGTGAAGGTTAAAAGTTAAGAGGTTTTACCAAATGGAACTGATCCTGCTGGAAAAAGTCGCCAACCTGGGCAACCTGGGCGACAAAGTAAAAGTAAAAGGTGGTTACGGCCGTAACTTCCTGCTGCCTTTCGGCAAGGCCGTCGTTGCCAACGCCGTCAACCTGGCTGCGTTCGAAGAGCGTCGCGCCGAGCTGGAAAAAGCTGCTGCCGAGCGTAAAGCTTCGGCTGAAAGCCGCGCTGCCCAACTGGCCGAGCTGGAAGTGACCATCACTGCCACCGCTGGTGACGAAGGCAAGCTGTTCGGTTCGATCGGCACCCACGACATCGCTGACGCCCTGACCGCCTCCGGCGTTGAAGTGGCCAAGGCTGAAGTTCGTCTGCCGAACGGCACCATCCGTAACGTCGGCGAATACGACGTTGCCGTGCACCTGCACAGCGACGTTGAAGCCACCGTTCGCGTGGTTGTCGTCGCAGCCTAAGCTGCCGCGAATCGGTTGGCTCCTCGGGGCCAGCCGGTTAACATCGGGCACGGTCCTGCATCATGCAGGTCGTGCCCTTTGTCTTTTTCATCACCCAGATTTTTCGTGTGGACATGAACGAGATCAGCAATCCCGAACAACTAGACCTGCAGACTGCCGCCCTCAAGGTGCCGCCGCACTCCATCGAGGCCGAACAGGCCGTGCTCGGTGGCCTGATGCTGGACAACAACGCGTGGGAGCGGGTGCTGGACCAGGTCTCGGACGGTGATTTCTATCGGCATGACCACCGCCTGATCTTCCGCGCCATCCACAAACTGGTGGATCAGAACCAGCCGTTCGACGTGGTCACGCTGCACGAGCAGTTGGACAAGGAAGGCCTCTCGACCCAGGTCGGCGGGCTGGCGTACCTGGCCGAGCTGGCCAAGAACACGCCCTCGGTGGCCAACATCAAGGCCTATGCGGCGATCATTCGCGAGCGGGCCACGCTGCGCCAGTTGATCAGCATCAGCACCGATATCGCCGACAACGCCTTCAACCCCCAGGGCCGCAATGCTGCGGAAATTCTCGATGACGCCGAACGGCAGATCTTCCAGATCGCCGAAGCACGGCCCAAGACCGGTGGCCCGGTGGGCGTCAACGAGCTGCTGACCAAGGCCATTGACCGCATCGACACGCTGTTCAACTCCGACAGCGACATCACCGGTCTGTCGACCGGCTATACCGACCTGGATGAAAAGACCAGCGGCCTGCAGCCAGCGGATCTGATCATCGTCGCGGGTCGCCCTTCGATGGGTAAGACCACCTTCGCCATGAACCTGGTGGAGAACGCAGTGCTGCGCAGCGACAAGGCGGTGCTGGTGTTCTCCCTGGAGATGCCCGGCGATGCGCTGATCATGCGTATGCTGTCGTCCCTGGGGCGCATCGACCAGACCAAGGTGCGTTCCGGTCAGCTGGACGACGACGACTGGCCGCGCCTGACCTCGGCAGTCAACCTGCTCAACGACCGCAAGCTGTTCATTGACGATACTGCCGGCATCAGTCCCTCGGAAATGCGTGCCCGTACCCGCCGTCTGGTCCGCGAGCATGGCGATATCGCCATGATCATGGTCGACTACCTGCAGTTGATGCAGATCCCTGGCTCCAGCGGTGATAACCGGACCAACGAGATCTCCGAGATCTCGCGTTCCCTCAAGGCGCTGGCCAAGGAATTCAACTGCCCGGTCATCGCCCTGTCGCAGCTCAACCGCTCCCTCGAGCAGCGCCCGAACAAGCGTCCGGTGAACTCCGACTTGCGTGAATCCGGAGCGATCGAGCAGGACGCCGACGTGATCATGTTCGTCTACCGTGACGAGGTGTATCACCCCGAGACCGAGCACAAGGGCATCGCCGAAATCATCATCGGCAAGCAGCGTAACGGCCCCATCGGCTTCATCCGCCTGGCGTTCATCGGCAAGTACACCCGTTTCGAGAACCTCGCTCCGGGCATGTACAACTTCGACGACGACGAATAACCCTTCCAGCGGTACGTCTGTCCCATGTGACGACGGGTTTGCCTGCGAATACAGTGGACTCTGCGCCATCGCATTCGCGGGTGAACCCGCTCCCACAGGGCGGAAGTCTCTTTTTTTGAGCACACGAATCCGACCACTACCGTCGGATTTGATCAAATTTTGTGCTATATTCCGCGCCCGCGATTTCCCTGCACACCAGAACCGGTCACTGACATGCAAGCAGCCAAACCACTCTACGACTATCCCAAGTACTGGGCCGAATGCTTCGGGCCGGCACCGTTCCTGCCCATGAGCAGGGAGGAGATGGATCAGCTCGGCTGGGATTCCTGCGACATCATCATCGTGACCGGAGACGCCTACGTCGACCATCCGTCCTTCGGCATGGCCATCATTGGCCGGCTGCTGGAAGCCCAGGGCTTTCGCGTCGGCATCATTGCACAGCCGAACTGGCAGTCGAAGGACGACTTCATGAAGCTTGGCGAGCCGAATCTGTTCTTCGGCGTCGCGGCAGGCAACATGGACTCGATGATCAACCGCTATACCGCGGACAAGAAGATCCGTTCCGACGATGCCTATACCCCGGGTGGCCTGGCGGGCAAGCGCCCTGACCGCGCAAGCCTGGTGTACAGCCAGCGCTGCAAGGAGGCCTACAAGCATGTGCCGATCGTCCTCGGTGGCATCGAAGCCTCCCTGCGTCGCATCGCCCACTACGACTACTGGCAGGACAAGGTCCGTCATTCGATCCTGATCGATGCCAGTGCCGACATCCTGCTGTACGGCAACGCCGAGCGCGCCATCGTCGAAGTCGCCCAGCGCCTGTCCCAGGGCGAGCGCATCGAAAGCATTACCGATGTACGCGGCACCGCCTTCGTGCGCCGTGACACACCAGAGGGCTGGTACGAGATCGACTCGACCCGCATCGACCGGCCAGGACGTGTCGACAAGATCATCAACCCCTACGTCAACACCCAGGACACCCAGGCCTGCGCCATCGAGCAGGCCAAGGGTGAAGTCGAGGACCCGAACGAAGCCAAGGTTGTGCAGATTCTCGACAGCCCGCGCATGACCCGTGAGAAGTCGGTGATCCGCCTGCCATCGTTCGAGAAGGTGCGCAACGACCCGGTCCTCTACGCCCACGCCAACCGTGTGCTGCACCTGGAGACCAACCCCGGGAACGCCCGCGCTTTGGTGCAGAAGCATGGCGAGGTGGACGTATGGTTCAACCCACCACCCATCCCGATGAGCACCGAGGAAATGGACTACGTGTTCGGCATGCCTTACGCGCGCGTCCCGCATCCGGCCTATGGCAAGGAGCGCATCCCGGCCTACGAGATGATTCGCTTCTCGGTGAACATCATGCGTGGCTGCTTCGGCGGCTGCACCTTCTGCTCGATCACCGAGCACGAAGGCCGAATCATCCAGAACCGCTCCCACGACTCGATCATCCGCGAAATCGAGGAAATGCGTGACAAGGTGCCAGGCTTCACCGGCGTGGTCTCCGACCTCGGCGGCCCGACCGCCAACATGTACCGCATCGCCTGCAAGAGCCACGAGATCGAGAAGCACTGCCGCAAGCCGTCCTGTGTGTTCCCCGGCATCTGCGAGAACCTCAACACCGACCATAGTTCGCTGATCGAGCTGTACCGCAAGGCGCGTGCCCTCCCGGGGGTGAAGAAGATCCTTATCGCTTCCGGCCTGCGCTACGACCTGGCCGTGGAGTCCCCGGAGTACGTCAAAGAGCTGGTGACCCACCACGTCGGCGGTTACCTGAAGATCGCTCCGGAACACACCGAGCGGGGGCCGCTGGACAAGATGATGAAGCCGGGGATCGGCACCTACGACCGCTTCAAGCGCATGTTCGAGAAGTTCTCGAAGGAAGCGGGCAAAGAGCAATACCTGATCCCGTACTTCATCGCCGCGCACCCAGGCACCACCGACGAGGACATGATGAACCTCGCCCTGTGGCTCAAGAGCAATGGTTTCCGCGCCGACCAGGTGCAGGCGTTCTACCCTTCGCCGATGGCCTCGGCCACGGCCATGTACCACTCGGGCAAGAATCCGCTGCGTAAGGTGACCTACAAGAGCGAAGGGGTGGAGATCGTCAAGAGCGAAGAACAGCGTCGCCTGCACAAGGCCTTCCTGCGCTATCACGATCCGAAGGGCTGGCCAATGCTGCGTGAAGCGCTGCAACGCATGGGGCGCGCTGACCTGATCGGTCCGGGCAAGCACCAGTTGATCCCGCTGCATCAGCCGCAGACCGACAGCTACCAGAGCGCTCGCCGGAAGAACTCGACTCCTGCCGGCAGCCACAAGGTGGGCAAAGACCAGAAGATCCTGACCCAGCACACCGGCCTGCCGCCGCGCGCCAGCGATGGCAGCAAGCCGTGGGACAAACGGGAGAAGGCCAAGGCCGAAGCGTTCGCTCGCAACCAACAGGCGGCCAAGGAGCGCAGGGAAGCGGCCAAGGGCGGCAAAGGCAAGAAGAAGCCTCGTCAGCCAGTCATTCCGCGCTGATCGATAGCCTGGGCACTGGACCCTGTGGAAGCGGGCTTATCCGCGAATGCTGAGGTGTCTACCGACGCATTGGCGGTAAAACCCGTTCCACAGGTCAGATGCGGGGCCCATCGATCGAGATCAATCAGGTTTCTTGTCGACCCACTTGGGTAGCACGGGCGGCACGAATTCCTCCATCGCATTCAGCAGCTCATCCGGCTGCTTGCCAAGCAACAGCATCGCCCGGTGCTGCGGTCTTACGAAGCCTTCTTCGACGATATGGTCGAGGAACCCGCCCAGTTTTTCATAGAACCCGTTCACATCCAGTAAGCCCAATGGCTTGGCGTGGTAGCCCAGCTGGCCCCAGGTCCAGACCTCGAACAGTTCCTCTAGCGTTCCCAGGCCCCCCGGAAGGGCGATGAAGGCATCGCTCAGCTCGGCCATGCGCGCCTTGCGGGCGTGCATGCCGTCGACCACTTCCAGCCGTGGCAGGCCTTTATGGCCGATTTCCGCATCGATGAGGCTTTGTGGCATGACGCCGATCACTTCCCCGCCAGCTGCCATGGCGGCATCGGCCACAGCGCCCATCAGGCCCACGGAGCTCCCGCCGTACACCAGGGTCAGGCCGCGCCGGGCGATGGCCTGGCCCAGAGCTACCGCGGCTTCACGATAAGCGGGGTGGGTGCCGATGCTGGCACCGCAAAAGACACAAACGGAACGTACAGGCATTGCTAATCTCCCATCACATGCGCGCACAGGGTAAGGCGCATGCCTGCCGCTTCCAAGCGCCGATTCACTCGGGGCGGGAGAACTCGCAAACTGCCGCGCCACTGGCGCCACAGGCGTAGGCAGCCAGCAGGCTGCGCATCATGCTGCTCAATGTCATGGTACTTGCTCCTGAATGAGAGGTTGTCCCATCGTCCATTAAGAGGGCATGATGTGCACTTAGATTGGTTGTATACAATCCATTGAACAAATCTACTGGCTGAGGCCTTTCCTCCTTGACCCATATCAGCGGGGAGGCGAGCGGCTTCAGGCAGTCTCGCAATGATTAAACCCTGCCAAGGAGATTCATGATGTTTGCGAAAGCTGTAGCGGTATCCCTGCTGACCCTCGCCAGCGCTTCTGTCTTTGCAGCCGAGTGCTCGGTGACTGTCGAGTCCACCGACCAGATGTCCTACACCACCAAGGAATTCACCGTCGACAAGAGCTGCAAAGAGTTCACCGTCAAGCTGACCCATTCCGGCAGCCTGCCGAAGAACGTCATGGGCCACAACCTGGTGATCAGCAAGACTGCCGACATGCAGGGCATCGCCACCGAAGGCATGAGCAAGGGTCTGGAAAACGACTACCTCAATGCCGCCAATGCCGGGATCATCGCCCATACCAAGATGATCGGTGCGCCAGAGAAGGAAACCGAAGTTAAGTTCGACACCTCCAAGCTCGAAGCCGGTGGTGACTACAGCTTCTTCTGCACCTTCCCAGGCCATATCTCGATGATGAAGGGCAAGGTCATCGTCAAGTAAGCGAAACCTGAGCGTATAACCTGTGGGAGCGGGTTTGCCCGCGAATGCCTCGGTGGTCTGCCACTGCATTCGCGGGTGAGCCCGCTCCCACAGGCGTTTCTAGGGGCTGATCAAGGCGCGAACGGCAGCTCGCGTTTGTGCTGGCTCTTGCGGTAGGTGGCGACGATGATGTCGAACGCCTCCTGGCTGACCGGCTCACCGTGCAGGAACGCGTCGATCTGCTTGTAGGTCACGCCGTGGGAGGCTTCGTCCGGCTTGCCCGGCGCCAAGTCTTCCAGGTCCGCGGTCGGGACTTTTTCCACCAGCGCTTCCGGCGCGCCGAAACTGCGAGCGATGTCTCGCACCTGGTTCTTCACCAGGCCGCTCAGTGGTGCCAGGTCGCAGGCGCCATCACCGAATTTGGTGAAAAAGCCCATCACCGCCTCGGCAGCATGATCTGTTCCGATCACCAGGCCGCCCCGGGCGCCGGCAATGGCGTACTGGGCCACCATGCGCATGCGCGCCTTGACGTTACCCACGACGAAATCCACCAGGGTCGGCGAGCCGCCTTCCAAGGCTTTGGTCTCGGCTGCCAGGGCGCGGACGGCCGGGGCGATATCCACGGTGTGCACTTCATCGGCTTTGATCACATCCAGACACGCCTGGGCGTCGTGTTCGTCGTGCTGTACCTGATAGGGCAGGCGCACGGCGATGAAGCGGTAGCTGTCGTCTCCGGTCTCGGCACGCAACTCATTGATCGCGCGCTGGGCGAGCAGGGCGGCGGTCAGCGAGTCGACCCCGCCGCTGATGCCCAGGACCAGGGTCTTGAGCCGAGCATTGGCCAGGCATCCCTTGATGAAGGTCACGCGCCGGGTGACTTCGGCCTGGAGCGCGGCGGCGTCGGCAAACGGGGGCTGCACCTTGAGCTGCTGCGCAATCTCTCGCTGAACGGCTTGCATGGGTTACTCCTTGCTGGGGACTTTGAATACGTGGCGCAGGTAATTGACGAAATTCTCGTCACGGCACTGTGTCTTGGCGGCCTCGTCGGAGATCTTGGCCACCGGCGAGCCGTTGCAGTCGGTCATTTTAAGCACGATGCTCATCGGCGCTACACCAGGAATGTCACAGGTAAGGTTGGTGCCGATACCGAAGCTGACATTGATGCGACCGCGCAAGGCGCGGAAGATTTCCAGCGAACGGGTCAGATTCAGGCCGTCGGAAAACACCAGCGTCTTGGTCATCGGATCGATGCCCAGTTTTCGGTAATGGGCGATGGCCTTCTCCGCCCAGGCTACCGGATCTCCGGAATCATGGCGCAGCCCGTCGAAGAGCTTGGCGAAGTACAGGTCGAAATCGGTCAGGAAGGCATCCATGGTGATGCAGTCGGTCAAGGCGATGCCCAAAAGCCCGCGGTATTCGCGGACCCAGCAGTCCAGCGCGGCGATCTGGCTGTCGATCAGCCGAGGGCCCAGTTGCTGGTGGGCCATGATCCACTCATGGGCCATGGTGCCCAGGGGCCTGACATCCAGCTTCCAGGCCAGGTCCACGTTGCTGGTGCCGACGAAGCGCGCTGGGAAGTCATCACGCAACACCCGTACCACTTCTTCCTGCACTCGACCGGAAAAGCGCCGCCGGGTACCGAAGTCGGCCACTTGCAGTTCGGCCAGCTCCTCGTCGCTGGCATGGGCACGCAGCCAGTCGAACTTACGGTACAACTGATCACGCGCCTCGCTAAGGCGCATGCGTGGGTGCAGATGACGATTGCGCACTTCGCTGATGATGGCAAGCAACGGCACTTCGAACAGGATCACGTGCAGCCATGGGCCACGCAGGCGCAAGAACAGCTGATCGTTCTCGATGCCAATACGCAAGTAACGCAGGTTGAAACGAAACAGCCCAAGAAAACGCAGGAAGTCGGGCTTGAGGAAGCTGATGCGCTCGAGGAAGGCCAGCTGACCTTCGTCCAAGCTAAGGTCGCTGAGGTGTTCGATTTCTTTGCGGATTTCGTCGAGGTACGGGCGCAGGTCCTCGCCGTTGCGACAGCGGAACTCCCATTCCACGTCTGCATCCGGGTAGTTGTGCAGGACAGCCTGCATCATGGTCAGTTTGTAGAAGTCGGTGTCGAGCAGGTTGTGCACGATGCGCTCGGCAAATGCGCTCTCGCTCATTGAGGGGCTCCAAGTGGCGGCGCTCGCGTCACAAAGCAGGCGCGCGGAATCCGCGCCATTGTGCCAGCGTTTGCGCCGTCGTGAGCACATTGGCTTCGGTAACGGCCCGTGCGGTTCGGCCCGGGCAGCCCCTGTCGGAGCGGGCTTGTCCCGCGATTTGGCGCTTTTGTCGCCCGTGATCCGGGCACTTTCCTACACACTGCGCCGCCTCGTAACGGTGCCCCCTGTAGCAGTTGTGCACTTGCAGTGTGCAGTTCGGTGACGTCGCCCTGTTACAGGGCGGTTGCACGTAAACACTTGCCAGGGTTGCAATGATGGCGCCGAGCGGTTGCCCAGAATGGCCAGCAGGGTTGCGACTTGTCTAGGTTAGACGGTTGCACGCTCAATAAAGAAAAGGCCGTCGGTCGCCTTTAGTCCGCTCTCTCACTGCGTTTTGCGACGAAGACAAATCTGCTGGCACGGCGCTTGCTCTGAGCTCAGTGCTGAAAGTTGTAGTGCCAACCAAAAAAACTCTAAGGAGCACCACCTCATGTCGCAGACGTTTTACAAGAAAGGTTTCCTGGCTCTCGCCGTAGCTTCGGCACTGGGTGTTTCCTCGTTTGTTCAGGCCGATGTGAAGATCGGCGTCGCAGGCCCGATGACCGGTGCCAACGCAGCGTTTGGCGAGCAGTACATGAAAGGTGCCCAGGCGGCAGCCGACAAGATCAACGCCGCAGGTGGGGTCAACGGCGAGAAGATCATCCTGGTCAAGGGCGATGACGCCTGCGAACCCAAGCAAGCCGTGGCCGTGGCCAACCGTCTGGTCGACCAGGACAAAGTCATCGGCGTGGTCGGTCACTTCTGCTCCTCCAACACCATCCCGGCCTCTGAGGTCTACGACGAAGCTGGCGTGATCGCCATCACCCCAGGCTCGACCAACCCTCAGGTGACCGAGCGAGGGCTCTCGGCCATGTTCCGCATGTGCGGTCGCGACGACCAGCAGGGCATCGTGGCCGGCGACTACATCGTCGATGTACTCAAGGGCAAGAAAGTCGCTGTCCTGCACGACAAGGACACCTACGGTCAGGGCCTGGCCGATGCGACCAAGGCGCAGCTTGAAAAACGTGGCGTGAAACCTGTGCTGTACGAAGGCCTGACCCGAGGCGAGAAAGACTTCAGCGCGGTGGTCACCAAGATTCGTTCCACCGGTGCCGACGTGGTCTACTTCGGTGGTCTGCACCCAGAAGCCGGCCCACTGGTACGCCAACTGCGCGAACAAGGTCTGAAAGATGTGAAGTTCATGTCCGACGACGGCATCGTGACCGACGAACTGGTAGCCACCGCTGGCGGTGCCCAGTACGTCAATGGCGTGTACATGACCTTCGGTGCCGACCCGCGCCTGCTGCCTGACAGCAAGGCGGTGGTGGAGGAGTTCCGCAAGGCCGGTACCGAACCTGAGGGCTACACCCTGTACGCCTACGCTTCCCTTCAGGCCCTGGCTGCCGCGTTCAACGGCGCTAAGTCGAACAAGGGCGAAGATGCTGCCAAGTGGCTCAAGGCCAACCCGGTCCAGACCGTCATGGGCGAGAAGAAGTGGGACAACAAGGGCGACCTGACCGTCTCCGACTACGTGGTCTACCAGTGGGATGCCAACGGCAAGTACCACCAGCTGGAAAAACAAAAATAACAATGGCGACCGGCCCGGATGCGCAGTGCTCCGGGCCGCAGCCCCGCGGTACCTGTCTTTATCCGTAGATCTGCACAGTTCTGCGCTGCGAGGGCCGCTTCAGCGGTGGTCCGCCGTGGTCGGCGCTCGTGCAATCTCAATCAGGTGAGATTGCGTTATGGATGGTATTTTCCTGCAGCAACTGATCAATGGACTGACCCTCGGGTCTGTCTATGGTCTGATCGCCATCGGCTACACAATGGTCTATGGCATCATCGGCATGATCAACTTCGCGCACGGCGAGGTGTATATGATCTCCGCGTACCTCGCGGCGATCAGCCTGGCATTGCTGGCCTACTTCGGTATCGAGTCGTTTCCGCTGCTGATGTTGGGAACCTTGTTGTTCACCATCGTCGTCACGGGCATCTATGGCTTCACCATCGAGCGCATCGCCTACAAGCCCCTGCGTAACTCCACCCGCCTGGCACCGCTGATCAGTGCTATCGGCATCTCGCTGATCCTGCAGAACTACGCGCAGATCAGCCAGGGTGCCCGCCAGCAAGGCGTGCCCACCCTGCTCGAAGGCGCCTGGCGCGTCGAAGTGGGGACCGGCTTCGTGCAACTGACCTACACCAAGATCTTCATCCTGGTGGCGGCCTTCGTCGGCATGGCCCTGCTCACCTATGTGATCAAGTACACCAAGCTCGGCCGCATGTGCCGCGCGACCCAGCAAGACCGCAAGATGGCCTCGATCCTGGGGATCAACACCGACCGGGTGATCTCCTACGTGTTCGTCATCGGTGCGGTGATGGCTGCCCTCGCAGGCGTGCTGATCACCATGAACTACGGCACCTTCGACTTCTATGCCGGCTTCATCATCGGCATCAAGGCGTTCACCGCCGCGGTGCTCGGCGGCATTGGCTCGCTCCCAGGCGCCATGCTTGGCGGGATCATCCTGGGGATCTCCGAGTCGTTGTTCTCCGGCCTGATCAACTCCGACTACAAGGACGTGTTCAGTTTCTCACTGCTGGTGATGATTCTGATCTTCCGTCCCCAAGGCCTGTTGGGTCGCCCGCTCGTGGCTAAGGTGTGAACATGTCTGCTGCCAATACTGTTTCTTCCGGTTTCGATATCAAGCGCAGCCTGCTGGAGACCATCGTCGCTGGCCTGCTCGCCCTGATCGTGTTTGGCCCTGTCGTCGGCGTGGTGCTCGACGGCTACAGCTTCAATGCCGAACCCCGTCGCGTGGCCTGGCTGGTCGGAGGGGTGATGCTGGGGCGCTTCCTGCTCAGCCTGTTTTTGCAGACCGCCTCGGGGCAGCGCATGCTCCAGGGCTTCGAAAGTGGCGGCTCGGGCGTGCACGTGCTGGCGCCTGACTACAAATCACGGCTGCGTTACATCATTCCGGCGCTGATCGTCATCGCCATCGTGTTTCCGGTCTTTGCCAACAAGTACCTGCTCACCGTGGTCATCCTCGGCCTGATCTACGTGCTGCTGGGCTTGGGCCTGAACATCGTGGTAGGTCTGGCGGGCCTGCTCGACTTGGGCTACGTGGCGTTCTACGCCATTGGTGCCTACGGTCTGGCCCTGGGCTACCAGTACCTTGGCCTGGGCTTCTGGAGTGTGCTGCCACTGGCGGCCATCGCCGCGGCACTGGCCGGGTGCATACTCGGATTCCCCGTGTTGCGCATGCATGGCGACTACCTGGCGATCGTGACCTTGGGCTTTGGGGAGATCATCCGCCTGGTGTTGAACAACTGGCTGTCGTTCACCGGTGGCCCCAACGGCATGCCGGCACCGGCGCCGACCTTCATGGGCCTTGAGTTCGGCCGTAGGGCCAAGGATGGCGGAGTGCCCATCCACGAGTTCTTTGGTTTCGAATACAACGCCAACCTTAAGTTCGTGTTCATCTATGCAGTGCTGTTCATCGTGGTGCTGGCCGTCCTGTACATCAAGCACCGTCTGACCCGCATGCCGGTCGGCCGGGCCTGGGAGGCGCTGCGCGAGGACGAGATCGCCTGCCGCTCGATGGGCCTGAACCACGTACTGGTCAAGCTATCGGCGTTTACCCTGGGCGCTTCCACCGCAGGCCTGGCTGGGGTGTTCTTCGCCACTTATCAAGGCTTCGTCAACCCGTCTTCGTTCACCTTCTTCGAATCGGCGTTGATTCTCGCGATCGTGGTGCTCGGCGGCATGGGCTCGACG
Organism: Pseudomonas sp. CK-NBRI-02; assembly: GCF_008124495.1. Classification (NCBI taxonomy): domain Bacteria; kingdom Pseudomonadati; phylum Pseudomonadota; class Gammaproteobacteria; order Pseudomonadales; family Pseudomonadaceae; genus Pseudomonas; species Pseudomonas sp. CK-NBRI-02. The sequence continues at coordinate 179,154 of NZ_VSJH01000031.1, forward strand.
GTAGGCGTGGTGATTGCCGCGTTCGTGCTGACCGTGGCACCTGAGTTGCTGCGCAGCTTCTCTGAATACCGGGTACTGCTGTTTGGTGTGCTGATGGTGCTGATGATGATCTGGCGACCGCGAGGGCTGATCCGCATCAGCCGTGCCGGTGTGACCCCGCGTAAAGGAGTGGCGCCATGAGCGACGATATCATTCTCTCGGTCGACAACCTGATGATGCAGTTCGGCGGCATCAAAGCGCTCAGCGATGTCAGCCTGAAGGTCCGGCGCAACCAGATCTTCGCCCTGATCGGCCCCAACGGCGCCGGCAAGACCACCGTGTTCAACTGCCTGACCGGCTTCTACAAGGCCAGTGGCGGGCGCATCGAACTGAACGTGCGCGGTGGCCGCACCAATGTGATCCAGTTGCTCGGCGAGCGTTTCCAGGCGGCGGATTTCGTGTCCCCGGCGCGTTTTGCCAATCGCTTGTACTACAAGATGTTCGGCGGTACCCACCTGGTCAACCGCGCAGGCCTGGCCCGGACATTCCAGAACATTCGCCTGTTCAAGGAAATGTCGGTGGTGGAGAACCTGCTGGTGGCCCAGCACATGTGGGTCAACCGCAACCTGCTGGCTGGCGTGCTCAACACCAAGGCCTACCGCAAGGCCGAAAGCGATGCCCTGGACCATGCGTTCTACTGGCTGGAGGTGGTCGATCTGGTCGATTGCGCCAATCGCCTGGCCGGCGAGCTGTCCTACGGACAGCAGCGTCGCCTGGAGATCGCCCGGGCCATGTGCACGCGGCCGAAGATCATCTGCCTGGACGAACCGGCTGCCGGTCTCAACCCCCAGGAAACCGAAGCCCTGAGCCGCATGATCCGCGTGCTTCGCGATGAACACGACATCACCGTGGTGCTCATCGAGCACGACATGGGCATGGTCATGAGCATCTCGGATCATATCGTGGTGCTCGACCACGGCAACGTGATTGCCGAAGGTGCGCCGCAGGACATCCGCAACAACCCGACGGTAATCGCCGCCTACCTGGGTGCCGACGAAGAGGAACTGGTATGAGTGCACCCATTCTCGAGCTCAAGGACCTGGATGTGTTCTACGGGCCCATCCAGGCGCTGAAGAAAGTCAGCATGCACATCAACGAAGGCGAGACGGTCAGCCTGATCGGGGCCAACGGCGCCGGCAAGTCGACCTTGCTGATGTCGATTTTCGGCCAGCCCCGGGCCGCGTCCGGGCAGATCGTCTACCGGGGCACCGACATCACCCGCAAGTCCTCGCACTACATCGCCTCCAACGGCATTGCCCAGTCGCCGGAAGGACGCCGGGTGTTCCCCGACATGACTGTCGAGGAAAACCTGATGATGGGGACCATCCCGATTGGCGACAAGCATGCCGATGAGGACATGCAGCGCATGTACGAACTGTTCCCGCGGCTCAAGGAGCGTCGTAACCAGCGGGCCATGACCATGTCCGGCGGCGAGCAGCAGATGCTCGCCATCGCCCGGGCATTGATGAGCCGTCCCAAGTTGCTGCTGCTTGACGAGCCGTCACTGGGGCTGGCGCCGATCGTGGTCAAGCAGATCTTCTCGACCTTGCGCGAGCTGGCCAAGACAGGGATGACCATCTTCCTGGTGGAGCAGAACGCCAACCATGCGCTGAAGCTCTCCGATAGGGCTTATGTGATGGTCAACGGCCAGATCCGCATGAGCGGTACGGGGCAGGAGCTGCTGGTCAACGAGGAAGTGCGCAACGCCTACCTCGGCGGACACTGACCCAGTAACCGGGCCGCAGCGCGGCCCGGTTGTTCACGCCAATGTGGACAACTTGTCGCATACCCTGCACGAGGGCCCGCAGAATCCCTTCGCAAGTCATTGTTTCCACAGGCTTCGCTTTGTCCACGGATCGTGTGGAACCGCCTGTGGAAAACATGGTGGCAGGTGTCTCTACGCCTTTACCGGCGCGCCTTACAGGCAGCTGTATGTTTTTTGACCAGGTCAGGCTTGAGGACGTTTTTACTGCAGCCGCGCAGTCCGCAAACAGCGTGTCGATGTTTGGCGAAGGCTGTGGATAACTCTGTGAAAAAGCCTTGGACAGACCGCTGCAAGCGGCACCATTGAAAGCGTTGGGCCATCACCGAAAAGCGCTCCACAGACCCGCTGGACAACGTTGCGTTCATTCAGGATGACGAGTTGCCCCCAATCCGTGGGGAAAGCCTTGTGGATAAGGTGCGTATAGGTGCGTTGAGCCTGTCTATTACAAGGGTTTCAAGGTATTGGCTATTTATTGACCAGCATGGGGTGCGCTTGCTGGAGACGATGCAGCAGACCATGCTGAGCATCTGTCGACGACAATCCACCGTGAAGGAGATGCGCATGACATCCACCGTATTCATCACCGGCGCGACGTCCGGCTTTGGTGAAGCCACCGCCCGCCGTTTCGCTGAGGCAGGTTGGAAGCTGGTGCTCACCGGTCGGCGCAAGGAGCGCTTGGACGCCCTGTGTGCCGAGCTGTCGGCCAAGACCCTAGTGCATGGTCTTGCGGTCGATGTACGTGATCGCCAGGCCATGGAACAGGCGATCGCCAGCCTGCCGCCGACTTTCGACAAGCTGCAGGGCCTGGTCAACAACGCAGGCCTGGCACTGGGCGCGTCACCTGCCCAGGACTGCGACCTGGACGACTGGGAAACCATGGTCGACACCAACATCAAGGGCTTGATGTACACCACCCGGCTGCTGTTGCCACGCCTGATTGCCCATGGCCGTGGGGCCAGTATCCTCAACGTAGGTTCGGTGGCGGGCAACTATCCCTATCCGGGCAGCCATGTCTATGGCGGCACCAAGGCGTTCGTCGGGCAGTTTTCATTGAGCCTGCGCTGCGATCTTCGCGGCACCGGCGTGCGTGTCAGCAACATCGAGCCAGGACTGTGCGAGAGCGAGTTTTCGCTGGTGCGCTTCGGCGGGGACCAGGCGCGGTACGATGCCACTTACGCGGGCGCCGAAGCGATCCAGCCCCAGGACATTGCAGAAACCATCTTCTGGATGCTTACCCAACCGGCGCACATCAATATCAACAGTCTCGAATTGATGCCGGTGAGCCAGGACTGGGCTGGTTTTTCGGTCCACCGCTCGAGCAAGGACTGAACGGACGCGAACCGGCTTTGGCCGGTTCTCGCAGTGCCGTCGATACTTTATTTGATCAGTGACAAGTAGGTTTTGTTGGGCTCGATGATGTTCAGGGCTTGAAGCACATCGTTGATGGCGTCCTGTCGGCCGAGATCCTCGGCGGTGGCTTTTTGGCTCATCACGCGGCGCAAGCTCAGCAGGTAGCTCAGTTTCCCATGGGCGTGTTCATCGTAGCGTTGATTGCTGCTGTCGATGATCTTCTGGGCCGCCCTGTCGATCTGCGTTTCCACGAATGCTGCAAAATCGTTGTTTTTCATGTCCATTGTTCCTCCGAGATGGAAGAACAATGGTGAGGGGGCATGGCGGTCGATCAGCAGAGGGAAGTGTTGTCCGCACAGGCAGCCTGCAGGCCTTCCAGACACGTCGCCAAATGGTAGGGCGTGGTGGACGGCATGTCGTGCCTGCTGACCTCGCCTTGGCCATCGCGGCATTCATACCAGCCTCCGGCATGCAGGAACCGACCCTCGAGCGCCTGCAACTGCGCCAGTAACTTCGCCGCGCTCCCCGGCCGCAACGCCAGCGCTCGCAGGTATTCCGCCTGCGCCCAAATGCGTTGGGTGGGGTCGATCACCTTACCCGCGACATCCAGCATGGCCAACACTGCCGAATCCTTAACGCCGGACTGTTCGGCATAGATGAATGCACGATCGATGGAGGCATGCAGCGGGGTGCCACGCAGCAGCGGCGAGGTGTCGAGCAGATAGAACCATTCGAACTGATGCCCCGGCTCGAACCAGTTATCCACAGCCCCGTTCGGTTTCTCCAGCATCAAGCCGTGGACGGGATCGACGAAGCGCGCCTGCAGCGCTTCACACAGCGACAACAAGGCATGCTCGACAGCGTCGTCCTCGCGCACCGCCAGGGTCTGCAGGAAGGCTTCGGTCAGGTGCATCTGAGGATTTTGCAGGGGACCGCTACCCAGGTCCGACCAGTCTTCGCCCAGGCTGGCCTCATACAGCCCGTCATCCCGGGCGAAGCGCTCGGCGACGATATCCAGGGCGGCGTTGAGCGCGGACTCCACCAGACCCTCGCGCACCTTGCCCCAGTAATGGGCGCATGCGAAGACGATGAAGGCATGGGTATAGAGGTCCTTGCGCCGGTCCAGTGGCCGACCTTCGGCATCGATGCTGTAGAACCAGCCGCCATGTTCGGCATCGTGGAAATGCCGTTGCAGCGAGCGGAACAGCGCCGCCGCCCGCTCGGCCGCGCCCGGTTGCTCGATCCGGCTGCTGAACAGGTACAGCTGCCGGGCACAGGCCATGGCGCGGTAGCGCTGCACGGGCATGGGCCGGTGTTCGCCATCGAGGGCTTCAAAGGGCAGGGCCAGTTCGGCATTCCAGCCCGGACCTTGCCACAGTGGCACGATGCAGTCGGCGAAGTGCTGGTTGAAGCGAGCCAGTTCGGGCAGGGTGGGGCGGGGGTCGGACATGAAGGCGCTCGTCGCAATCGGGCAGTGCGCCATGGTAGCAGAATGGGGTTGCAGGGCGCTCGCGCCGGTACTTTGCCGTTGTTGGCAATGATCAGCCTGGATTTCCCAACCCTTGCCAGTGGCGCGCACCCACGAAAATGAAGCGCAGTTGCTGGGTGATCTTTTCCTGCGGGGTGAGGGCCTGTGGATTCGCGGCGTCAGGGCTGTCGATCAGTTCGGGCAACGTGGCGAACACGGTCTTGACCACAAGGTCTGCCATCACTGCCAGTGCGGCGCCGTCCAGATGCTGCCAACGCGGCATGCGCGCCAGGTCGGTGGCGAGGTCTGCGCTGATGCCCTGGCGCAGTTGAGCAATGGCTTGGCGCACGGCCTGGGAGCCACCGTACTGTTCGCGGGCCAGGAACAGGAATTGCGCGCGGTGGGCTGCCACCACATCCAGGAATATCCGCACCGAAGCGTCGGTGATGCCTCCGAGTTCGAACTCGTTGTGCCGCACGATCCGGATGGTCTGGCGGAACGTCGCATCGACCTCGGCCACCAGGGCCAGGCCCAGGGCGTCCATGTCGGTGAAATGCCGATAGAAACCGGTGGGGACGATACCCGCGGCCTTGGCTACTTCGCGCAGGCTGATGCTGCCGAAACCCCGGCCACTCTCCATGAGCTGGCAGGCGGCATCGAGCAGGGCCTGGCGTGTCTGTAGCTTCTGTTCGGCGCGCGGCAGCATGGGACGTATTCTGTGACTGTACGGCTGGGCACTCTAGATAAAAAAACGAAGCCCGGTCAATGGACCGGGCTTGGAGGGGAGCAGGTATTGCTTGGCGGGTTGTTGTTCTTGGCCATGATGATCAGCCCATGCGGCCAAGTTCTACCAGGCGATCGGAACCGCCTTCGGCGACGCGGTTGTTACGCTCGATCAGGCGATCGGAACCACCCTCGGCGACGCGGTTGTTACGCTCGATCAGGCGATCGGAACCACCCTCGGCGACGCGGTTGTTACGCTCGATCAGGCGATCGGA